>JAEWPQ010000181.1 GCA_023460575.1 Bacillota bacterium | reverse complement strand
TGTTATGACCGAAGGTATCGTTGATGGTTTTAAACCGGTCAATATCAATCATAAGAAACGCCGCTGTCTGACCGTACTCTTTTATATCCAGCAGTCTTTTTTGTGCTGTTTCCATAAAGCTTCTTCTGTTCATAATTCCGGTAAGCATATCGGTTCTTGCCTGAATTTTAAGCTCCTGCTCCGTTCTTTTCCGATCAGAAATATCTTCCAGAGTGGATAGAAACTGAATGATTCTGCCTTCTTCGTTCAGAATAGGAGTAAGAATTATATTTTCCCAGATCAAATCGCCGTTCTTTTTCTTATTTACGATTTCATTGCTCCACTGTCTTCCTGAGAGAATCGTGCTCCATAAAGTATGATAAAATTCCCTGTTGTGATAACCGGATTTTAAGATTCTTGGATTCTTCCCCAGGACCTCCTGTAATTCATATCCCATAAGCTTTAAAAAGGTTGGATTTGCATATTCAATCTCTCCTGAGGTATTGGTAAGGATAAAAGACATGGGACTTTGTTCCATAATTGCCTGAAAGGTATCCTCGCTTTTTTTCAGCTTTTGGGTCAGCGCCTTATTTGATGTAATATCCCGGATTACACTGATGATATAGGTACTGTTCTCAACCTGAGTGGTCTGTGATGATATCAGGGCAATTAATTCCTTTCTTTCTTTGGTCACAATGGTGATCTCCAGGTTTTTGCAGATGCCCTCTTTCTCAATGATCTTAAAAAAAAGGTCTCTGTCACCGGAATTTTTCCAGAACTTTAAATCAAGAGTGGTTTTACCCAGAGATTCCTCTTTTGTATAGCCTGTTAATGTTGTATAGGTCTCATTTACATCTATTATTTTTCCTGTAGGATACTCAGAAATAAATACGGTGTCGGGAATTGTCTCAAATATGAGGCGAAACCGTTCTTCTGCAAGCGTTTTATCCGCATGCTCCCGCTGGACAGTCATGATAATGAAGCAATAGGACCATAAAAGGATGCTGGCAATGGAGAGAAAATAGCTCATAAAATAAAAGGAGGTACTGATGTTATAGTTTTGCGTCTCTTTATAGAAAGTAAAGAAAGCCTGAATGATGTAAAAGGTTCCGTAAGGAATATAAGCTGCGGCGATGAGCCGGGTAGCCGGCCGTACAGAATCAATGGTATGATTGTTTAATATTTCTGCATTGAGAAATGAAACAATGCCGAAAATCAGGCAAAATACAATGATCCGGTAGCTTTTATTTCCATATACAAAGGAAAACCAGAAATAACCGGCAAGAAACAGAATGCTCAATGCCAACAGTTTCTTTTTAGCCACGGGCAGGTCAAGAAATTTGGAAAAGCCGATGTTTAAGCCAAATATGGAGAAATAAAAGAAAACATTGGAAACGAATACAAATATGTCTCCATAATCAGAAGCATACTTCAATGCAGAAAGAAATCCACTTAAAGAGGAAGAAATACAGCTGAAAAGTATGCAATTCATACCTGGATAATTTTTAATAATACGGAAAACAAACAGCATAATGAGAACGTGTATGAAACTGATATAAAAATAAACTACAGAAATAGTGGGAATATCCAGAACCATAGCTGCTGCCTCCAATCGAATTGATTAAACCAATTTTAATATGTTTTATTATAAAAAGCAACAGGATGTATACTTAATAAAAGGTTCTTAAATTCTAAAATTTTAAGTATGTGCATATGAATGAAACAGGGGAGGTGGAAGTGTGAAGAATACTCTTGTTTTATATGAGAGCAGATATGGGTTTACAAAAATGGCGGCAGAGCAGGCGGCACTCGTATTGGGACCTGGGAAATGCATGCGTTTATCGGAGTTTCAAGATAACGGACAGCAATGGGATCTTGTTGTTTTACTGGTGCCTGTTTATTATGAACAGCTGGAACAGGAGGCCGTTTTAAGCATTAAAAATAACCTGGACTGGCTGAAAACAAAAAAAATAGTACTATTTTGTACATGTCTGGCCAAGGAATACGCAAAGAAGTATCTGCAGCCGGTGAGTGAACTTCTTGGAAACTGCGTGGTATTTCAGGACGCAGTCGCCGGAAACATGGTTTTAAGCCGGCTGAATAAGGAAGACAGGAAGCAGACAGCGGCTTTTTTTCAATCAGCAGGCTTAAAGGAACAGGATTACCTTTGTTTTGAACAGGAATGGTATATTGAGACACTGCTGGGAATAAAGGAGTGGAAGGACACACCCGTTATAGCAATGGATGAAAAAAAAATCCTTGAATTCTGTGAAGAATTTCTGTTAAACCACGACACCTGTTCCTTATCAACCGGGTATGGAAACCGAATCCGTGCTACCCCTATCGAATACCGGTATAAGAATGGATTTCTATATATCTTAAGCGAGGGGGGCGTGAAGTTTTCAAATATCCTGCTCAATTCCAATGTCTCCGTGGCTGTATTTAATGAATTCCAGGGAATGAACCGGTTAAGAGGAATGCAGATCAAAGGTACGGCTGAAATAATAGAAACGGGGAGCGAAGAATACCGTGATTTTCTGGCTATGAGGAATTTAAAATATGAGAATATTATGAAACTTCCGTCGGAACTTCATTTAATCAGAACCAGGATATGCAGGATTGAATTTTTGTGGTCCGGTTTTCGGGATATGGGTGTTGATGTAAAGCAGATTTTAACCTTTTGTAATCCGCTTAAATAAAAAATATCAATAGGTATATACTAATCACGAAAGATTAAGAAAGAAGGAGGCAGACAGACAGATGAAACAGTTAATTGACTGTGCAGACCAGTATATCAGGCAGTGCAGGATCAGGGATTTTGCATTATTAAAGATTTGTCTTTGTGCAGTGGGCATGATAATCGGGCTTTCCATCCCGGAGAAAAAGAGGAAATGGCCTCTTGTAACGGCGGGCTTTGTATTCATGTTCAGTTATGTTCTGCTCATGGCAGAATTTTTAAAGATCTACATGGATGAAAGATGAAAGGATTTCATGAGAAGCCGGTTATATTAGTGTTTGCATGAGCTGATATAACCGGCTTTTTCTGCCTTTTTTAATAATATATTTCCCGGTGGCCGTCAATGCTTTCTGACAGAGACCGTTTCAGATAACCCTCAGCTCCTTTAAAATCCCGTTCTTCAATCATGGTACACAGCTCGTTTGTGTTTTCATATAGAGCCGGTATACCATATAAATCACAGAAACGAATCCAAAGTGAATAAGTCAGAACTTTAAATGAACGGAAAATCAAAGGAAGAAGTGTATTTCCAGAAAACAGTGCCAGATGATGATGGAAAGCAAAGGCAGATTCTGCTGCATCATGAGCACAGGATGCCCGGCCGATGGCTTCTGTAAATCCCCGCAGCTGTGAAAGTTCTGAATCTGTGATCTCTTTGGAGCAAAGTTCAACCGCCAGGGTGTCAAGTGCAATTCTAAGCTCCAGAATAGACCGTACTTCATCTTTTCGAAGGACTCCTCCATTGTAATTGACAATAGACTGAAAGGTATCCAGCGTGCCTTCTTTTCTATAGTCTGCGACAAATATCCCCTGTCTCTGGCGAATGTCAAGAAATCCTTTTTCCGCAAGAGCCATAACGCCCTCATTAACAACGGATCTGCTGATCTGCATGGAAGCCGCCAGCTCCCGCTCAGGCGGCAGCCTGGTCCCAATTGGAAGCCGGCCGGACAGTATCTGAGATTCCAGTTCCTTTATAAACAGTTCTTTTAATGTAGGCGCACACAGCTTTTTAAACTCCATAACGCATTCCCCCTGTTCTTATGTGATTGCTTCTGGCTGAACCAGTAACCACGATTCTAATTATATGGTAATTTTATATAAATATCAATAAAAAATAAGGTAAAAACCTCTAATAATCAGTTAAATGCAAGAAAAATTTTGACAAATGCAAAAATAGAGTGTTAAAATATAAACAAAGAACCTTAGGTTCTATGAAAGAATATAAAAAAATTTTGACTGGAGGTAGTAACATGTTTGTATTTCAATCAGCAAAAGGAGCATTTCCCGGCACTTATCTGCTGGTGTGGCTTCTGGTATTTGCCTCGTTATTTCTGTTAAATGAGGTGTCACGGCGTTATAAGTTGATTGGTTTTCTTTTTTTCTTCGTGATGCCCGCAGCATTATCCGTTCTATGGTTTACAGGAATGAAAAATAGTACATATACAGACTGGTTTCATCTTGCGAAGGTCTATTCAGCCACGGCAGGCTGCATCGGTTTCTGGCTGATCAGGCATTATCAAAGAACAAGAAAGGACAAAACCGTATTCCGCCTTTGTGAAAGCCGTCTTGCTCTTTGCTTTCCGCCGTTAATTCTGGCTGTTAATATCATGGAAGCGGTGACGAGAGATCTGGAAGTTGGAATGACGTACCATACCATAGCTCAGGATGCAACTGCGGATGTTTCTGTACTTCTGATGGGAGGCCCGTGGAATTTTATGAATGCGGCAGCAGGAATTTTAAATATAGTCACTATAACAGGGTGGTTTGGCATCTGTCTTAGGAAGTCAACGGCGAAAGACAAGAGCAGGGATATGCTTTGGCCCGACATGCTTTGGTTCTGGATTGCTGCCTATGATATATGGAATTTTGCCTATACCTATAACTGTCTGCCTCATCATGCATGGTACTGCGGACTTGCACTTTTACTGGCCCCTACGCTGTGTGCATTTACCATTGGAAAGGGTGCATGGCTGCAGCACCGGGCTCAGACCCTGGCTCTCTGGTGCATGTTTGCCCAGACCTTTCCCGGATTTCAGGATGTGGGTCAATTCCGTGTGGATTCTTCCTATAAGCCCGGCATTTATTTTGCAGTCAGCCTGCTTGCGCTCTTATCCAATGCGGCAGTAGCTGTGTATATGGGGATCAATATCTGGAAAAAGCATCGCAGCCCATACGGACCTGAGCTTTATACGGATTTAAAGTCATACCGCAATGTGAAGGCCCTGGCGGAAACAGATCCGGCTGTGTAAAAGAATAGATCAGGAGGAATAGAATGCATGAACTGGGGGTCATGTCAGAAGTGGTCCGTATTGTGGAAAATGTGGTCATGGAGCAGAACTTATCACAGGTAGAAAGCCTGGTGCTGCAGATCGGTGAGATAGCTTCTGTGGTTCCTTATTATGTGGAGCAGTGCTATCCTGCCGCAGTCCAGGGAACAATTCTTGAAAATGCCCGTCTGGATATCGAAATTATTCCTGCAAATGGACGCTGCAGGGAGTGTAATAAAGTGTTTCATGTAACAGAAGGATATATGAAATGTCCCTTCTGCCAGAGTTTTTCCTGGGAACTGACTGGGGGAAGGGAACTCCTGATTAAGGAAATTGTGGCATGTTAAACGCTGCATTGATCAGATCAGTGAAAGGGTATCTGAAATTATATCTTGTTAAAATATTGACATTTTTGTATGACAGGCGTATATTTGATGTAGCATAAAACGATATTTTTTTACTGATTGATGAGAGGAGACTATTATGCTGAAACTAATGAGATCACCTTTAAAATACGTACAGGGGCAGGGCGCTTTATCAGAGGTCTATGAAGAAACGAAAGATCTTGGATCATCATTTCTTTTTATCTGCAGCAACAGCGGATATAAAAACTGCCATGAAAAGATTGAGAAAAGCTTTGAAGGAAAAGGTGCGAAAGTAAAGTTTGAGATCTTCGGCGGAATCAGTTCCATCGGAGAAATAGAGCGGATGCAAAAGATCGTCAGAGAGAATCAGATTAACTGTGTGGCTGCAGTTGGAGGCGGATCTGCCATTGATACGGCAAAGGCAACGGCTCATTATGAGAAACTGCCGGTTGTTATCATCCCTACTGTAGTAGCAACGGATGCTCCCTGTACCGGTTTGTCCGTTATATACAACAACGACGGAAGCTTTTCCCATTACATATTCTATCCTAAAAATCCAGATGCAGTAATTGTGGATTCTGATATTATTGCCCACGCACCGGTTAAATTCCTGGTTGCCGGAATGGGTGATGCGCTGGGTACTTATTTTGAAGCAAGAGCCTGTGAAAAGGCAAAAGCTCCCAGCCTGGAAAATGGCGGAATCACAAAATCTGCCATGGCTCTTTGCAGACTTTGCTACGAAACTCTTTTAGAAGACGGCTACAAGGCTTTAAAGGCTTGTGAGAATCAAATAGTAACGCCAGCTCTGGAGGCAATCATTGAGGCCAATACTTACTTAAGCGGCGTAGGCGCTGATAACGGCGGTCTGGCAGTATCTCATTCCGTATACAACGGATTTACGGCTTTGGAAGAATGTGAAGCCACAATGCACGGCAGTGTGGTTGCCTTCGGTACACTGGCACAGCTGGTTTTGGAAGATGCTCCGGCAGCTGAGTTTAATCAGGTGCTTGAATTCTGTGTAAGCGTTGGTCTGCCGGTAACTTTAAAAGAAATCGGAGTAACAGATAAAGAGAGAGTCCGCATTGCGGCTAAGAATGCATGCGCTGAAGGGGAAAGCATCCATAATATGATCGGAGATGTAACTCCTGAACAGCTTTATGATGCTTTAATTGCCGCAGATGTGCTTGGTCAGGAATATCTTGATAAAAGAAAGTAAGATTGATCAGAAATAAAACAGAAGATCTGAAAATTCCGGCCTAAAAGTAAGCGGCCGGATGCAGATCTTCTTTTTTCTTGTATTCTGTATAAAATTAATGGATATTTTTTATAAAAGTTACCAACAATAAAAGTGCATTCAGGGTCAAAGAATGAAAGCTGTCCCCGGGACAGAACAGAAAGGAGTTAAAAAATGATAGCAGAAGTAGATAGAGAGGGTTGCATTGAATGCGGACTTTGCCCGTCAATTTGTCCCGAAGTATTCAGAATGGGAGATGATGGTCCTGCAGAAGTTTACGTTGATACTGTACCTGAAGCTGTAGAATCATCGGCAGTGGAAGCACAGGAAAGCTGTCCGGTCTCTGTAATTAAAGTAGAATAATCACTAAAAGCACCTCTTTCTGAAAAGAAGTAAAGAATCAGACAGAGGTGTTTTTATTACTTCATTATAAAGTGAGAAAAGGAGAACTGTTATGAGCGAATACATCAATAACCGTCAGATGAGACAAAAGACAATAAAAGATATTATCCGGCAGCTCCATGAAGGAAAAACAGTGGATGAAGTGAAAACCCAATTTGAAGAAGTATTTCACGGAGTGTCAGCTACGGAGATCTCGGAAGCAGAAGGAGCATTGATTGCAGAGGGACTTCCGGTTGAAGAAGTGCAGAAACTCTGTGATGTTCATGCAGCAGTATTTAAGGGATCAATAGAGGAAATCCATCAGCCGGAGCAGCCGGCGCTCATTCCCGGCCACCCGGTTCATGTGATGGTCAGGGAAAATAAAAAGATCTCACACATACTGGAAAAGGAAATCCGTCCTTTTTTGTCTCTGACGGCAATTGATGATCCTGGTGCAGTTAAGCAGCTGAAAGCGGGAGTGGATCAGTTAAAAGATTTAAGCATTCATTATAAAAAAAAGGAAAATTTATATTTTCCGTATATGGAGAAATATGGAATCACGGCTCCGCCCAAGGTTATGTGGGGAGTAGATGACGAAATCAGAGCTCAGGTCAAAGAAGTAGCCGCCCTGTTAGAGAGGCATTCACATCAAACCGAAACTTTCATAAGGAAAGCTCAGGATATGGCTGATAAGATCGAGGAAATGATATTTAAGGAAGAAAATATCATGGTCCCCATGCTGATGGAAAATCTCACCCAGGAGGAATGGAAAACAATTGCAGACGGAAGCGGTGAAATCGGCTATATGATTGAGGATGTGCCGCAGTGGGAGCCCAAAGCTGACAAAGAAGAAAGCACCCCAACTGAGCCGGAAGCCGGAATTGTGAAGCTTCCGTCGGGGGAGATGAAAACAGAAGAACTGACTGCATTACTAAACACTCTGCCTTTTGATATCACGTTTGTGGATAAGGATGATAAAGTAAAATATTTCTCCGAGGGAAAGAGCAGAGCATTTCCAAGAACCAGAACGATACTTGGCAGAAATGTTTCCAACTGCCATCCGCCTGCAAGTGTTCATATCGTTGAAAAAATTGTTGAAGATTTTAAAAATGGTGTAAAAGATGAGGAAGATTTCTGGATCAGAATGGGTAAAAAGTATATACTGATCCGTTATTATGCCGTGCGCAGCGAAGGGGGAGAATATATGGGTGTTTTAGAAGTTACTCAGGATATTGATGAAATTCAAAATATTACAGGTGAGAAACGGTTAATGTCTGATTAATAACAAAAAATAAAGAGTACAGGCTCTGATTCGTTAGAAAACGAAAGGGTGCCTGTGCTCTTAAATGGTATAAATTGTCACAGTATATTTGGTACTGCGGTTACAAAAATATGTATTTTTCGACAATGTAAATTATACATCGTAAACATATTGTTTGTCAAATATGAAGTAAACATGTAAATTATACATTTAAAAATATAAAGTAAAATAATTGACGAAATAATCATCTTTAGATTTTGTTTGTTAAATAAAGAGCGCCGTCATAATTCACGTCATGATAAAGGAGGAATACTCTTTTTCTTCTCCCGGACCAGGGTTCTTTCAGACAAAATGAAGTGTATGAGTAAAGTAAAAGAAAGCCGTCTAAATCACCGTCATAATCGAATTTTATACGCTTATATTCAGGAATAGAGTAAGAATACCGCAGTACCAAATATACTGCGAATAGTAATTTTGGTACTAGCTGCAAAAGATAAACAGGGAGGAAACCAATGAAGAATTTTAAAAATTACAGCATTTCCCGAAAACTGCGGACGGGTTTTTTATGTCTGACGCTGATCATGCTTTTAGTGGGAGGGGCTGGAGTTGCGGGACTTTTCAGAATCAGCGCTATGGATACATATTTATATGAAAAGCAGACAGCTCCTATTGAAAATCTGATTGCAGCTATTGAGGGGCTGTATCAGTTTCGTATTGATTCCAGAACAATGGTAATTGTAGCTGGTGACAGCGGTGAGCTGGATAAATTGGAACAGGGATTCCAAAGTGATAAGGAAAAATTTCTGACTAATATAGCAAAGTACCGCGAAACAATCACCAATCCTGCTTCTTTTGCACTTCTTGATGAATCTGTGGAATTGTTTAATAATTCTTTTGAGCCTGCTATTCAGAGATGTCTAAATGAGGCAAGAGATGGAAAAAGTGAAGAAGCATATGCTGAGCTTTTAAAGGAAACCGACAATATCCAAAAAATGTTTGATAACTTTGATATTCTCATTGATAACCGCATGGGTGAAGCACATAATACGAACAATGATAATCGTATTACAGCTGATGTTCTCATTATAATTCTGATACTGGTCGTAATATTTGGTGCATGCTCTGGCATGTTTTTAGGAAACAGAATATCCGCTATGATCAGCCGCCCGATTACTGAAGTTGTGGAAGCAGCAGGCCGTATTGCATCAGGTCATATCGATGTGAATCTGAATAATATCGATTCAAAAGATGAAACAGGGCAGCTTGCTGGCGCTTTTATGCAAATGACTGACAGTATTAAAAAACAGGTAAATGCAGCAGAAGAGATCAGCAACGGTGACTTTACAACAGAGGTTCCTCTGCGCTCTGAGAAAGACGTTCTTGGTCTTGCTTTACAGAAAATAAGGAATGATTTAAGCCGGACGCTGCTTTCAATCAGTGTTGCCGCTGACCAGGTAAACCAAGGTTCCGCCCAGGTGGCATCAGCAGCCCAGGCGCTTGCATCAGGAACCACGGAACAGGCCGCAACCGTGGAAGAATTAAGCGCGTCAGTGAGCAGTATAGCTAAGGAAGCAGAACAAAATGCAGAAAATGTGAAGAAAGCCACGATTTATATTGAAGAAACCGGAAAAGGTCTTAAAGACGGCAATGCATATATGCAGAAATTAAACACTGCAATGAAAGATATTGGTACTGCATCTGAAAAGATATCCAGTATAACAAAAGTAATTGAGGATATTGCATTTCAGACAAATATTCTGGCACTGAATGCGGCAGTGGAATCCGCCCGTGCAGGTGACGCCGGAAAGGGCTTTGCTGTTGTAGCTGATGAGGTAAGAAACCTTGCCGGGAAATCAGCAGAGGCAGCCAGGCAGACCGCGGACCTGATTCAAAACTCTGTGAAAATGGTGTCTGAAGGAGAGGAACTGGCGGAGGAAACAGCCAGACTGCTCCTTGGAGTAGGAGAAAAATCAGAGCTTGTGGGACGGTCAGTTGGAGAAATAGAACAGGCATCTGCAAAGCAGGCAGTTGTAATTGATGAGATCAATCAGGGACTTTCTCAAGTTTCTGCAGTCATTCAGACCAATGCAGCCACTGCTGAGGAAAGCTCTTCTTCCAGTGAAGAACTGGCGGCACAGGCTCATTTACTTTCTAAAGAAGTGGAGAAATTCCGATTAAAATAACAGAAGAATTTTTTAAGGAAACGGCAGTTTATCAGCTGCCGTTTTCCGCTAAGATTTAGAAAGTAACAACTTTTGGCTCAGATGTGAAGGAGAAAATTGTTGCAGTTGCATTCTTTAAATATAAAACTGCAAAAATACCATCATCAACGGAATACATACGGCTGAGGGAAGCCTCGTTGTCGGCCATCATGGCTGCACGTGCTTCTCTGCGGTCATCCCATACAGCTTCGGCTTCCAGTCTGATCCATGTTCCCTTATTCATAGCAGAAATTTCAATTTTAGGATTTTTTTTCATCTGATCAAATACTTTTTTCTGATTATTGGTTGTGATGTAAAGTCTGCCTTCAAATTCACATACAGCACCAAAGGGACGTACACGGGGCTGGTCTCCCTCAGCTGTTGCTAAATAAAATGTACCGCATTCTTTTAAGTAATTGAGGATTTCGTTCATTGCTCTTGCTCCTTTCAGGTATCCATGCTATAATTTGCTTACGAGATTATTATATCTAGTATGAATAATTTGTAAACTACGATATTTTATGATACCTAGTATCAAGGAGGATACCTATATGGATAAAAAAGATTTATTTGGTATATGTCCTTACGTTACCTCTCAAAAAGTCCTTTCCGGTAAATGGTCCATATATCTTCTTTATTTATTAAAGGATGGACCGGTGCGGTTTAATGAACTGAAGCGAATGATGCCGGAGGAGATTACCCATACCACACTTTCCAGACAGTTGAAATCTCTGGAAGAAGAGGGGCTTATTGTTAGAAAAGAATATTCCCAGATTCCCCCAAAGGTGGAATACTCCTTAAGTGAAATCGGTGATAAATTTGACAAAGTACTGATTGCACTGGGAGAATGGGGAGATGAATATATTCATTTTCTTGAAGAAAAGGCGTAAGAATTGCTTTACAATACCACGTAGCTGTATGTATAATGTAAAAAATTATACCAACGGATAGTTTAGGGAGAAGCAAAATGAGAGAACTGAAAGAAATTAGAAACGATCTGAATCAATATGACCTTCAGATTCTGGAACTTTTAATGAAACGGCTTTCCTGCATCGAAGAGATCATAGAATATAAGAAAGCATCTGAGCTTCCCATATTTCAGCCGGAGCAGGAAGAAGCTCAGCAGGAGACTCTGATCCGGGCAATCGGTGAACATGGTTATAAAGAGGAACTCCTTGGAATTTTCCGTCAGGTTGCGGAAGAAAGTAAACGTGTACAGAGAAGGAACCTGTTTCATTATAACATTGCCCTCATTGGTTTTATGGGAGCGGGCAAAAGTACAGTGTCCAAATATTTAAAAGATATGCTGGCTATGAATGAAGTGGATGTGGACACAAGAATCGTGGAAGAGCAGAAGATGCCCATTAAGGATATCTTTGCAACGTACGGAGAGGAGTATTTTCGTAACTGTGAGAGCAGCGCCATCATCAGCTTAAAGGACTGCAGACAGACCATCATCTCCTGCGGAGGCGGTGCGGTAATCAGGGAAGAGAATGTGAAGAATTTAAAGAAAAACAGCAGAATTGTGCTTTTAACAGCCAGCCCGGAAACCATATTAGAGAGAGTAAAGGACAGCGATGAGCGCCCCATCTTAAATGGAAACATGAATGTGGAATATATAAAGGGACTGATGGAGAGACGGGCCAGCCTCTACCAGAGTGCGGCTGATATTATTATAGAAACAGACGGTAAAAATATTGTGGACATCTGTGAGGAGCTGATCCAGTCACTTATGAAACTGGAATCAGCCGTGTAATACTTATATAAAACACTGGTTTTCCAGCACGTGTATCTCATTTGACAGCATGAGATATGCGTGTTTTTTTTGTGTCTGAAAACCATCTACACAACTTTTACATATGATCCTGTTATTCTTCTATACAGAAATGAAAAAGGAGGATGCGTAATGGGAACTGCAGTCAGAACGAAAAAATTGCGTATCGGCGGAATGACCTGTATCAGCTGCCAGAATAAAATTGAAAAAAAATTGCGTAATACAGCTGGAATCGAAAAAGCGGAGGTAAGCTATAATACCGGAACTGCCCTGGTTACCTTTGATACGGATATTATATCCTATCAGAGTATAACAGGAATTATTGATAATCTGGGATACAGCGTGATAACTGAACCGGGACAGGAAAGAAAAGATACAAACAGGACAGTGGGAATTTTAATTATCATTGCGTCCCTGTATATGCTTTTAGAACAATCCGGTTTGTTAAATCTCCTGGTTCCAAGTCAGCTGGCAGATGAAACAATGGGTTACGGGATGCTCTTTTTAATTGGCCTCATTACATCAGTTCACTGTGTGGCAATGTGCGGCGGCATTAACCTTTCCCAGTGTATTCCGAAAAGCGGACAGGAAGAGTTAAACCAGGGACGGATTGCAGCCTTACGTCCTGCATTTCTGTATAACCTGGGGCGTGTTATTTCTTATACTGCGGTTGGATTTCTGGCAGGAGGGCTGGGAGCAGCAGTGACCTTTTCCAATACCTTTCAGGGTGTTTTGAAGCTGGCGGCTGGAATTTTTATGGTAATTATGGGAGTCAACATGCTGGGGATTTTCCCCTGGCTTCGCAGACTAAACCCCAGAATGCCAAAGTTTCTTGCAGTTAAAATTCAAAAAGAAAAATCAAAAAGCAGCAGTCCTTTAATTGTAGGTCTGTTAAATGGGCTTATGCCCTGCGGACCCCTTCAGGCCATGCAGATTTATGCTTTGTCAACCGGAAATCCGTTTTCCGGTGCGCTTTCCATGTTTTTATTCAGCCTTGGTACAGTCCCTCTGATGTTTTCTCTGGGAGCCTTATCCACGGTTCTTTCAAAGAAATTTTCAAACAGAGTCATGACTGCAGGTGCGGTTTTAGTGGTGGTACTGGGGCTGTCCATGTTTACTCAGGGAATCAGTTTAGCAGGAATCAGTCCTTCCTCTTTCCTGCCTGGAATGGAAAGCAGCAGTGGGAACAAGCAGGAAGGTTCCGGTGAGATAAAGATCGAAGATGGGGTTCAGGTGATCAACAGCACCTTAAGTCCGGGACGGTATCCCAATATTAAGGTCCAGGCCGGGATCCCGGTAAAATGGATCATAGACGCGCCGGCAGGAAGTATAAACGGCTGTAATAACCGGATGATCATACAGGAATACGGTATCGAGTACTCGTTTCATACAGGAGAAAACGTGGTGGAATTTACACCGGATAAAACAGGAAAGATTCCATACAGCTGCTGGATGGGGATGATACGGGGGTCTATTAATGTCACAAAAGAGGGAGAGACAGATGGCGGCCAGCAACCGGAGGGCCAGGGGGTGTTAAATGAATATGCGCCTCAAAAACCGGTTCCAGCCGGTTACACCATACCGGTTGACGATGTAGTACTTGCTCAGGAATCAACAGATGACAATGGAAAGCCCGTTCAGAAAATTACACTGGAACTGACTGATCAGGGATTTAAGCCTGCAGTTGCGGTGGTGAAAGCCGGTGTGGACACAGAGTGGACATTTATTGATAACCGATCGGATATCGACTATGGAACAAATCTTCTGATCCCTGATTTTTTTACTGAGCTGTATCTGGAAAAAGAAGAAAATACCCTGTATTTTATACCGGAAAAGAGCTTCGATTTTTCAACAGGAGACAATTCCTTTTATGGTTATATAAAGGTAGTGGACGATTTGGAAAACGTTGATTTAAATGCAGTGAAAGATGAAGTGAGCAAATTTCAGACCATGATCTGGCCTGAGGATACGTTTCAGGGTTCCGGGGGATCATGCTGCGGATAATTAAGTTCTGATTTGACGGAAAGGAGAACGGTTTATGGAATTATTATACAGTCACTGGCATTGCATACTGCCGGCAGCGGCTCTGATAGCAGGATTATTTTTTTTGAGAAGAACTGGAAGTAAAGGAGAATAGAGATGAAACAGCATAGAAAAGGAAAAGAAAAAAGAGTCATAACTGCAGTTAAGACAACTGTAGCAGCAGTCTTGTCATTACTGATGCTTACTGCATGCAGCTCAGGTGGTGGAGCCAAAACACAGGAAACGGCAGCTTTAAAGCCTGCAAAAGAAAGTGGAAGCATAACGGCAGCCTCAGATCTTGTAATACCGGTATCGGATATCACTGATAAAGTTACATTTTACCCTGTGGAAGCAGATGGAACAAAAATGGAGGTTTTAGCGGTGAAAGCTCCTGATGGAACCATACGGACTGCATTTAATACCTGCGAAGTATGTTATGATTCGGGAAGGGGATACTATAAGCAGGAGGGGGACGAACTGGTATGCCAGAACTGCGGTAACAGGTTCCCTATGAGCCAGGTTGAAGTGGAAGCGGGAGGCTGTAACCCATGGCCTATATTCGATCAGAATAAGACCGTGACTGACGAATCCATCACGATCTCTTCTGACTTTTTAAAGGAGTCCAGGCAGATATTTGCAAACTGGAAAAAATCTTACTAATTTAATCAGGACATTTCATGGAGCAGTTTACGATTAGACCATTTTGGTTTAGGTAATCTGCTCCCCATTTATACATGGCCTCTAAGATGGGGCGTATACTGGTTCCAAGGTCTGAGAGTGTGTATTCCACCTTTGGAGGAACCACAGGATAAACGGTCCGGACAATTAAATTATTATCTTCCAGTTCTCTTAACTGCTGGGTCAGCATTTTAGGTGTAGCCTGAGGTATAAGTTTGCGCAATTCTCCAAATCTTAAAGTATGATCAATGAGATGCCATAGGATCAGAGCCTTATATTTTCCTCCGATCATATCCAAGGTCGCATCTACCGGGCAGTTGTAACCGGCACAATGTATTGGGGGCATAGGGTTTCCTCCTTTAGTATCTTTTTGGGTACTATATCACTAAAAAGTGCATACTTGCAATTATTGCGATATCTGCCATAATAATATCATGAGTGCTCAAAAACTTCAAGAGGCATCAGCCAATTTAAAGAGGTGAAAAAAATGGAAAACAAAACTTTAGATATAAGAGGCATGACCTGCGCGGCCTGTGCCCAAAGAATTGAAAAGACAGTAAAGAAGCTTCCTGGAATTAGTCAGGCATCTGTTAACCTTGCCAGCGAAAAGCTCTTTGTTGAATATGACAGCAGCTTAAATGTATCTGATATAAAGGCTGCCGTTTCCAAAATAGGATATGAAGCAGCGGAAAAAGCAGAATATTCTGATGTTACCATTCCTATAGGCGGAATGACCTGCGCTGCCTGTGCAAGACGGGTGGAAAAGGCCATTGGAAAGCTGGAAGGTGTGGAAAGCTCCTCCGTAAATTTCGCAACAGAAAAAGCAACCGTCAGCTATGATCCGCGAAAAGTAAGGCTGTCCGCCATTAAGGGAGCCATCGAAAAAGCAGGATATCAGGCGTTGGAAGTCAATAAAGCCGATGCGGCCGACGAAGACAGAGCCAGAAAACAGAAGGAGATCAAAACACTCTGGACAAAGTTTATTATTTCAGCAGTGTTCTCCCTTCCTTTATTATATATTGCAATGGCGCCCATGATCAGCTTTGTACGCCTTCCGTTCCCGTCAGCCATTGAGCCAATGAATTACCCCCTTGCTTATGCTCTGGTTGAACTGATTTTAACAGCCCCTGTTATTGGAGTAGGATATAAATTTTATACCATTGGTTTTAAAGCACTCTTTCAGAGAAGTCCTAATATGGATTCACTCATTGCAATCGGAACAACGGCAGCCGTTTTATACAGCATTTATAATACATTCCAGATTGCAGCCGGACATTTTATGGCAGTAGATGCCCTTTACTTTGAATCTGCAGGTGTGATCATCACCCTGATTTTACTGGGTAAGTCCTTAGAAGCTGTATCCAAAGGAAGAACCAGTGAGGCAATTAAAAAACTTATGGGTCTGGCCCCTAAAACAGCTGTAATTCTGGAAAATGGACAGGAGAAGGAAATTCCCATTGATGAAGTGGAAATCGGCGATGTGATTCTGGTAAAGCCGGGCGATAAGATTCCTGTAGACGGAACGGTTACAGGCGGGCACACTGCCATTGATGAATCCATGCTCACCGGAGAAAGCATGCCGGTGGATAAAAAAGAAGGAGATCCGGTTTATGCAGCATCAATTAATACGACCGGTGTGATCCAGTTTAAAGCCGAAAAAATCGGAAGCGATACAGCTCTTGCCCAGATCATTAAGCTGGTGGAAGATGCTCAGGGGTCAAAAGCTCCCATTGCCCAGATGGCGGATATTGTTTCCGGATACTTTGTACCAGTGGTCTGTGTCATTGCCCTTCTTGCCGGAATTGGCTGGTATTTCGGTACTGGAGGAGATTTAAAATTTGCACTTACCATCTTTATATCCGTACTGGTTATCGCCTGTCCCTGTGCTCTGGGCCTTGCTACACCCACTGCCATCATGGTAGGTACGGGAAAAGGAGCAGAAAACGGAATATTAATTAAGGGTGGAGAAGCGTTGGAAACCGCTCACAAAATAAATACCATTGTATTTGATAAAACAGGAACTATTACAGAAGGAAAACCAAAAGTGACAGACGTACTTCCAGCAGGAAGTGTTTCAAAAGACCGTCTCTTACAGCTTACAGCATCGGCTGAGAGAGGTTCTGAGCATCCACTCGGTCAGGCTATTGTTCTTGGAGCTAAGGAATCAGGAATCACCATTTTGGAAGCGGAGCAGTTTGATTCACTGACCGGACGGGGAATCAAAGCCCGTCTGGAGGGAGAAGAAATTCTTGCAGGAAACCGGAAGCTTATGGTGGAGCAGAACATTTCTCTTTCAGGAATGGAGGAAATTTCAGACAAGCTGGCAGAAGAAGGCAAAACTCCCATGTATGTGGCCATAGACGGCGAACTGGCCGGAATTGTAGCGGTTGCCGATGTAGTGAAGGAATCCAGCCGTGCAGCCATAGAACGGCTTCATAAGATGGGAATTGAAGTTGCCATGATTACCGGCGATAATAAAAAGACGGCAGCAGCCATTGCAAAAGAAGTGGGAATTGACCGGGTACTTGCCGAGGTTCTTCCCCAGGATAAGTCCAATGAGGTGAAAAAGCTTCAGTCAGACAACAGGAAAGTGGCCATGGTTGGAGACGGAATCAACGATGCGCCAGCGCTTGCACAGGCGGATATCGGAATCGCCATCGGTTCCGGTACGGATGTTGCCATGGAATCGGCAGATATCGTTTTGATGCGGTCCGATCTGATGGATGTGCCTGCAGCCATCGATTTAAGCAAGCATACCATCCGCAATATTAAGCAAAATCTTTTCTGGGCATTTGGTTATAATGTAATTGGAATCCCCATTGCAGCAGGAATGTTGCATCTGCTATTTAACGGTCCGCTTTTAAACCCCATGTTTGCAGCGGCAGCCATGAGCTTGAGCTCCGTATCCGTGCTGACCAATGCACTGCGTTTAAAGCGGTTCAAGCCTGACACAGGAAAGAGGTGACAAATACATGTTAGAGAACAAGAAAGCAATAACAGCAATTGCCGCCGGTGTACTGGTGGTTGCAGCAATCATATTTCTGGCGGTAGAAAGTGCAGGAGGTACCCTTGATGTAGTTGGTAAAAAGTCGGTACAGTCCTTTGATATGGTATTAAATGCCATTCCTGACCAGGTGAGTAAGGAAGATGGGGGCAAAGGCTTTACCTTGACGGCTCCGGACGGCAGTGTCCGCTTTATCTGGAGCGGAGAAACTGATGAAAAATCACGCTTTGATGTAAAACTTCAGGCAGATGCAGCTCCATTTATCCAGGCAGGTCTGGATATCGGAAAGCTTCCTAAGGATTACGATATAAACGATGACGTTATTACTGTAGGAGTGAAGCTGAATGATGGAAGTTTCGCTGGTACAGAAGAATCAGCCCTTTCTGCATACGAGGGAGTGGTGAAAAATGGCCGCAGCCTGATTAATTACCATATGGATATGGATCACTTTGGAGTAAAGCTGGGCGGCGGAAATATGTTTGAATGGGCAAAAGATTTAGAGATCAGTGCAGCAATGAAACAGACACAGGATAAGGACATTGTGTTCGTTTTAGAGCCGGAACCGTTTATCACTGCAGGTGTTGATCCTGAAAAGGTGGAAGGCTGGCTCTATGCACCGGTTCCTGTAATGGAAAACGGAAAGAAAATGCAGGTCAATAAGTTCTTAAAGCCTTTTAATATACAATAATTATAATCATGGAGGAAATTGATATGGCAAAGACAGTAATAAATGTGGATGGAATGGCGTGTGAGCATTGTGTAAAGGCAATTACCGGAGCGGTAAGCGCTATATCCGGCGTATCGGAAGTAGCGGTTGATTTATCCGCAAAAACTGTGACGGTGGACCACAATCCTGATGAAGCATCTGTAGAAAAAATCAAGGCAGAGATTGAAGATCAGGGATACGATATAGTAGAATAAAGAAAGACGGGAACCGGGAATCGACCGGTTCCCTCTTTTCATACTGAAAGTATCCTGAAAATGAGGTGAAAGAATGCACAATAACTGCAGACATGCGCTGGTAGTAGATGATGAGCCGAAAATTCTTGAAGTGGTATGCATGCTTTTGGAAAGCAGGGGATTTAAAACATTTCCCGCTGAAAACGGAAAAAAGGCTCTGGAAATATTTGATTCGGAAAATATCTCCCTTGTCATACTGGATTTAATGCTGCCTGATATCTCTGGAGAAGAGATCTGCGCAGCTATCCGCAAAAAATCCCGGGTTCCTGTGCTTATGCTAACAGCCAGAGTGGAAGAAGAGGATGTGGTAAGCGGACTGGAGCTGGGAGCGGATGACTATATCATGAAACCCTTTGGTCTAAAGGAACTGTATGCCAGAGTGGAAGCGGTATTAAGGCGTACCGAAAGCGATCTGGTGCCTCTCGTTAAGAGAAACTCATGGAGAGACGGAGATCTGGTGGTGGATTTTGAGAAAAATGAAGTGAGAAAAAAGGGGTTAAGCCTGACACTTACACCGAGCGAACTGAAGATTTTATCCGCTCTGATTAAGTATCCAGGTAAGGTATTTACCAGAGAAGAGCTAATTGATACAGCGATGGGCAGGGACTTTGGCGGTTATGACAGAGCCATTGACAGCCATATTAAAAACATCAGAAAGAAAATAGAGGATGATCCCAGAAATCCCGCCTACATCTTAACGATTCCCGGACTGGGCTATAAGTTCGGAGGCTGATAAAAATGAAGACCTTAAGAAAACAGCTTTCCCTTTCCATACTCCTGACTTTGCTTATCACCATCGCATTAATCGGACTTGCATCCAACCTGCTCATTAACTGGGAATTTGAAAAATATATCACGAAAACCGGTCAGGAGCGACGGGATAATATCGCAGATGAACTGAGAAGTCAATATGATGACTTTAAGAGAAGCTGGAAGCTTGACTACGTTCATGCAATTGGTATGAATTCCTTATATGACGGATATATCATAAAGCTTTACGATGCAGATGGAAATATGGTCTGGGATGCAGAGAATCATGATATGAGGCTTTGCGGCCAGATTATGGACGAAATCTCCGCACGTATGAAAGAACGCGGTGCAAAAGGCGGTTTTGTGGATCATACCTATGAACTGACACAAAATGGAACGAAGACGGGTTCCGTCTCCATTAAATATTACGGACCGTTTTTCATGAACGAAACCGATTTTAATTTTATCCGTGTTATGAATATCGTACTGTTTGTCATCGGAGTTTTATCCAGTATCTGCGCGATCGTGGTAGGGTGTCTGTTAGGAAGCAGAATTTCCCGCCCAGTCACGAAAACGGCCTATATTGCCAAACAGATCTCAACAGGAAACTATGATCTTAAATTTGAACCAGGCACAAAAATTAAAGAGCTTGATGATCTGGGGATAGCAATAAACCATTTGTCCGGCGCTCTCAGCGAGCAGGAGCATTTGCGCAAGCGGCTGACTGCCGATGTTGCCCATGAACTGCGCACGCCCCTGACTGCCCTTGGATCTCATCTGGAAGCGATGACAGAGGGGCTGTGGGAGCCGACACCAGAACGATTAAAAAGCTGCCACGAGGAAGTGAAGCGCCTTGGTACTCTGGTTGCTGATTTACAGCAGCTGGCAAAGATTGAAGGGGACAGCTTTCATCTAATGAAAGGTCCCATGGATTTACTTTCTGCAGTCCAGACTGCAGCGGAGAATATGACAGGGGAAATCAATAAGAAAAAACTGGCTCTTGGCATAAAGGGAGAACCGGTTTTTGTGAATGGGGACAAAAACCGAATGGGACAGGTATTTTCTAACTTACTTTCCAATGCCGTCAAATATACACCGGAAGGAGGCAGTATCCGGATCGAAGTATATGAAACAAAGGAACATGGAATTGTAACAATCTCGGATACCGGAATAGGAATTAAGGAAGAAGAGCTTCCTCTTATATTCCAACGTTTTTACCGCACAGATAAATCCAGAAACCGGAAAACAGGAGGTGCCGGAATCGGTCTCACCATCGTAAAATCCATTGTGGAAGCCCATGGCGGTACTGTTGAGGCAGAAAGCAAAGAGGAATCGGGAAGCTGTTTTACAGTCTCGATTCCAAAGTCAGATTTATAATTTATAAGTATCCTTCCGATCCCTGCTCTTTCAGAGTAAACCGGTTTTTATTAAAATTAATAATTTCTTCTGCCTGTAATTTACTCAGTTCATTGGACAGCGCACTCCGGTCTACGGAAAGATAATCAGCCAGCTGCTGTCTGTTAAACGGAATATCAAATGTGGAAGAATTGCTCTTTAAAGACTCTGTTGAGAGGTAGGAGAGCAATTTTTCCCTGATTGTCTTTTTTGACATGTGCTGCATCTTTTTAGTCAGAACCAGATTCCTTCCGGCAATCGCCGACAGGAAATTTTGGATCAGCCGGGTGTGAAAGCCGCAGGCTGAGGTGCATACTGTTAAAATCTTATTAAAATCCAAGAACATAATCTCACAGTCAGAATCAGCAACGACGCTCATTTCAATGGGAACGGATGAGATGCAGGCATAGGTTTCTGCAAACAGCGTCCCGGGCATTACTTCTGAAATAATGCTGCGCTTCCCCCAGAAATCCTCCTGTATAATGAGAGCAGTTCCTGAAAGGACCATTCCCACGGAATGAATGTAATCTCCGCTTCTTATAATAAATTCATCTTTTTTGTAATGCTTCATTCGTGCAGATAAGCATTTTAACATGCTTCTGATTTCATCAGGTGAGACACCTGAAAACAAGCTGGATTTTTTTAAAACAGGCAGAAATTCTTCCATATGATAGTGCCTCCTAAGTATGATTCCCGTTCTTTTTTGTAAAATAGATCCATTTTTTTATAAATTTTTTAAAATGTTGTTAAAACAACAGAAATGATGATAATATTATATTATAATCACCATAGAAAGACAAGAACAAAATAAGGAGGGAGACAAATGTCAGAGAAACTCTTAAAAAATATAGCTCAGGAAGAAATCCTTAAGTTAGCAGATTTAGTTGAGATACAAAAGGGTCAGATTGTAAGTAAAACTCTGGTACAGAATCAGTCAGTGAGCGTTACGCTGTTTGCCTTTGATAAGGGAGAAGAGATCAGCACCCATGAGTCCAATGGTGATGCCATGGTCACAGTCCTGGCAGGAACAGGAAAATTTACGGTAGACGGAACCGAATTTATATTAAACGAAGGGGAAACCATGGTAATGCCGGCGAAAAAGCCTCATGCTGTGTACGGGCAGGAATGCTTTAAGATGTCTTTGGTGGTAATATTCTAAAGAAAGGCTGTACAAAAAGATGGAAAATCAAATGTCCGGTTTTACCGATGAGCTGACTGGAGCGCTCATTGGCCTGGCAAAAGCGTGTAAGATGAATATCCGCCAGTCGGCCATAACCAGACTTCTGATGGAAGGTTTAATAACAACAATCAGCGACGCAGGTTTTGATGATCAGGCCCTGTCAGATATGCTTTTAAAGGTAAGAAGGGAAAAAGACAGGATTGCTCCAGGCTGTGCAGTTTGTAAAAGTGTCTGCGGCAATACCTCTGACTATGACGTTAAAAATATCCGGACCGGCGAGGAAGAAATTCGTTTTTTAAAGTCCCTGATTTTATATGGCATCAAAGGAATCGCAGTTTATGCACTACCTGCCATGGCAAAGGGATATGAAAATGAAAAAATAAATGAATTCTTTTACAAAGCTTTGTCTATCATAAGCTATGACCTAACTATGGAAGATCTTCTTCCGGTTGTAGTGGAAATGGCTGAAATGAATGAAATCGCAGCAGGGAGCGCCTGCCAAAATAGTTTCTTTATTGTAATACCGGATTATAAATCCATGCAGGAGTTAGTCACACGCAAGTTACTGGCATTACTGGAGGAGAACTGTCATATTTCTCTGATTCCCATGCCGAAGGAAGATTTAAAAAATATAACCGATGAATTAACAACATTTAATTAACAGGAGGAAGAAATGATGATAACGAAAGAAATGTATATTGGTGAAATTTTAAGAAGCAAACCGGAAGCAGCAGAGATTTTAATGGGCTGCGGAATGCACTGCCTTGGCTGCCCATCCTCACAGATGGAATCCTTAGAGGATGCCTGCATGGTTCACGGACTTGATTCGGACGAAGTGCTGGAACAATTAAACAAATAGAGAAAAGAGGAATGAGATGAGCGCATTTTTAGGACCGATTCACACCTGGTTATATAATAAAATCCTGCTTCAGGATGCAATGACAGACGCGATTGTTGCTTTCGCAGAGGAAAAGGGCTGGGCAGACGGATTAAGAGACAAGATGGCTTCCAGATACGGTACTCTGGAAACTGGTAATTTAGAGGATAACATCAATACGGATAACATTCACGGATGGCTTCAGGAGCGTGTGAGCCTGGTGGAAAATCGTCTTGCCTATGCAGTCACCACTCTTCTGGAAGAAGTCCCGGCACGTCTTGATGAAATGAAACAGGCAGTGAAGGAATTTGGTAAAAATCGCAGTGCAGAAGGAACCAAAACTGTAAAACAGGCTTATGAGCATCTGGAAAATACTTTGTTAAACGGAATGCCTTGTGACAGAGTCAACCAGCTGGTGAAGGATGAACCGGATCTTTTATCTTACCGGCAGGCTGTGGAAATTCATGGACCTTACTGGGATATGATCCACGGCGATGTGAATCATTACTATGAACTGAGAGAAGCCCTGATTGAGGGAATGTTTGAAGGTTCAGATGTACAATTTTATCATACAGGAAATCAGGAGTATGAATTAAGGAGCCGCCAATGAATGGAATCGATATTTTAATGAAGGAACATGAAAATATTCTGGCTTTCAACGGTTTTTTAAGAAAAATCTGTGCCGGTATCGTGGAAGGCCAAGAAGTCGATGGAGCTCTTCTTAGAGAATGCATTGACTTTGGCAGAAATTATGCGGACAAGCATCATCATGGCAAGGAAGAGAAAATCTTATTCCGGATTATGATGGAGAATATGGGCCCTGTTGCCGATAAGCTGATCCGTAACGGAATGCTGGTTGAACATGACCTTGGAAGACTGCATCTTGCCCAGCTGGAAGCAGCAATTGAAGAATATGAAAAAAATCCCGTGACTGACCATAAGCTGGATATCATTTCCAATGCTGTGGGGTACGGTGCCTTGTTACAGCGCCATATAGATAAAGAAGATCAGGCTGCCTATGCCTTTGCTGCCCGTGCGCTTCCCGCAGATAAGATGAATGATGTGGATAAAGAGACAGAAAGCTTTGAAAATCAGGCGAGAGAAGATGGAATCCAGGAACACTATGAGAACTGGCTTCGCAGCAAGCTGGGATAATATCTTTATCCGGTTTGAATCATACAAAAGAGGTGAATGTTAACAATGGAATTGAAGCATTATTTAGAGCAGCATGACAGAATCAGAGAAGAACTGTCAGAGCTGAAAAAGCTTCTTGCAAATCAGGATCTGGAGAAGAATGCAACAGAGCTGGCATTCCATGTCAGTGGCCTTGCCGGTAAGTTAAATATTCATCTGACTTCCGAAGATCAATATTTATACCCTTCCTTTTTTAAAGGAAATGATGAAAATCTCGTTAGAAAAGCTCATGAGTATCAAAATGAGATGGGAAACCTTCTGGCAGATTTTACAGTATTTAAAAACAGCTTTAATACAAAGATAAAAATTCTCTCGGACAGAGAACGCTTTTTAAATGAATTAAAAGGAATCATACAATCCATCGAACAGCGTATGGAGAAAGAAGAAAAAGATTTATACCGGCTTGTATAAAGAACGGAATGGAGTAAGATAACGAACAGACCAGTTATTGTATGAGATGATAGAAGAAAAATCCATTCTGCCTAAGCACGGAGCAGAGCTGTTCGCCAAGCGCAACGGTGGCTATTCCATTGTGGTGAAAGTCCGGGAATTGTTTGACCGGTATTTTGAACTCCTCTCGGTTTCAGTTTATAAGGCGGTCAACAGAAGAACTGGCCCTTTCTGAACTGGAGAGTGTGAAAGAAATGAGGGGCAAGAAATATCCTTATGCAATATCTAACTGGGAACAAAACTGGGAAGTAAAAGATGCTGTATTTGGCAAGTCAGAATGTTAAAAAGAAATGGACGCAGCGGTACCGGAATTGGGATTTGGTACTCAGCCAGTTGATGCTGTTGTATCCGGAACGATTGAATGAATATCTATAAAGGAAAACCGGTCAGACAGTTTGCCACAACTGTCTGACCATGTTGTTTACTCTCTGGACACAAGAAAATTTACGCTCTATGGCAACTTACCAAAGAAACCAACAATAATAACTGAAATAAACGTAAAAGCAGTAAAAATATATTTATAAGTCTTTTTTATGTTGCGAAGCCATATTATACAAGTCCAACTTATTGCAATAATAATGCATATAGCTAACATTTGATAATGACTTATATTCCACCTGTAATTATTTGCAACCCACAAGATTATCATAAAAACCACATAAGTAATCTCCATGATTGTTTCTATGATTTTTTTTATAGTTCTTTTCATATTAATATGTACTAACAGACATAACTTGATGTGTAATTTTATATACTTGTCGTCTGCCCATTCTAGTCCTGTAATATTTAACGGTTTTTATGCGCAATTTTATACCATGATTAGAATCATTAGGGATAGCCAAAGATCCAAATCCACCAGCTGTACAAATTTCACCAATTTTAGTCAATACGCCACTAGCAAACTCTGCTGCTGGAACTTTTGTTACAACTAAAGCAACGAATCCTGCTACAGTAAACGTTGTACCTAAAGCATTTCTAATATCCGAATAAGAAATATACTCAAAACTATAAGAAGATACCGAATCTGGAGAGATTCCTCCACTAATCTCACTATTGTTTAAATTAATTGTTTTTCCCGTAATAGATGAGTAAATTGTATTAGATGACTTATCATATTTTAAATAATCTTCCTCGCCTGTTTTAGTATTTTTAATTGTTACCGTTCTTGTGCTATCATCTTCTGCAACAGATACAAGTTCTGATTCCCCCTGGGACTCTACCAATATCGAAGTATCATTAAGTACTTCAATGTTATTTGTTTGTTTTTCCGACAATACGGAATTTGTTTCTGCTGCTGAAACGGGCGTAACAAATAATGTTGCTACTGTAGTTATTGACAGTAACATAGCTAAAGCTTTTTTCATATTCATTTTTCTCCTTTTTATAGTTAGATAAATCTAACTCTTTATTGTCGGAGTACGATCGTAATTCCATTTTTATTATAGTACTTTTATATTTTTATATCAATATTTTTATTCTTAAGTTATTTTTAACTAACTTCTATGTTATATTCAAAAGATTGCACAATATATCTCTTTATTCGACATATTTTGACATTATTTGATATAGATACTTACGGAATATTTAAGTTTTGTAAACGCTTTACACAGAGAAGTTTACCTCCAATATTACAACAGACATTGTCCTACCTTTGTTCCTTGATTATGACGGGACGTATTTTCCTAATGAGCAATGGACATACTTTGCTGATATTTTGAAATATGTGGACATACAAACTTGGAACTGACAGAACAAACGATTCAATGTGACTATGTTGACTTACTCATAGCGGTATATAAAACTGTCAATAAATTTAGCAAGATATTATATGGTAAAGAAATGCACATAGATAGATATGAAAATGTCTATAAGCAGTCTCTCATAACCAGCAAAGAGCTTAAGGCTGCTATATGCCGATTTAAATGATTTAATCTTATATTTTAGGAACCGATCTCGGCATTGCTTTTGACGGTTTCTCGAAAGTATATGGAGGGTTACTGATATGGATAGTAAAACAGTTTAGCAAGAGCAAAAGGCGCCGCTGATAGCTATAAATCAGCTATTTTGCGACACCCTATTTTAGGTTCTATATTCAATATCTAGCTGTTGCTCAAGTAGATTATTGATCTACTTTGTTTATTATATGTTCGTACAAATTTCCTTTATATGTTACATCAAAAAATATTTCACCTATTTTTTTTGTTCCTTTTTTTATATACAAATCCATCATACTATGGTCACCTTTAAGATATTCAACTTGATAAGTGTAAGAATCCGCATTATCATTTACAGTGGTAAAATTAGTTTTTATAAAATTAATTTCCCATTGCTGATCATCATGATCATAGTAAACGAATATACGACCTCCTACACGGACATTACAATTTTCTACACCACAAGTCTGTACAATTTCGTCATTTTTTGTAATTGAATAATTAAAATCTACACTCCTATCATTATTATATCCGCTGGCAAATGCAATATTAGCTGTCAATGCAAGCATTAAACATACTGCAATAAAAATACGAATTACTTTTTTATTCATTTTAATCCTCCATATAATTTCAAAATTTTTTATGTTTTAATATATAATTACTACTTTTTTATTTAATAAGTATGTAAGTAGAAATTATTACAGATAACTTCCTCCCTAACGAAGATATCCTTAGTAATTATTATAGGGATCTAATTACTAAAGACATTTTCTCACTTTTAACACAATTGGTCAACTTATATCCCGTTTGTATTTACTTTATTCGTCGCATTATTCGACATACTTAAACTAGTCTGATATTTACAATTTACTAACTTAAACTAACTGTCAGTATAGGCGGCAAGACCGTGAAAACTGGAATCTGGTGCAGGACATAACAGGTTGGAGGTTACAAAAGACAAAGATATGAAGGTGACAATTCAGTGTATTAGTTTCAGAAATGAGGAACTGACAGAACAAACGATTCAATATGACTATGTCGACTTACTTACAGCTGTATATAAAGCTGTCAATAAATTCAGCAAAATATTAAATGATAAAGAAATGCATATAGGTAGATTAGTAGCAGTCTATAAGCAGTCTCTCATAACTAGCAAAGAGCTTAAGGTTGCTATAGGCCGATTTTAATGATTTAATCGCATATTTAACGAAAAACCGCCACTGGCATTGCTTTTGGCGGTTTCCATCAGCGTTGCCCAATGACTAAAAACCAGTCAATTTGCAACAGCCCCCTATTCATTCATTTCATGGTTTAATAACACCATATGAATATGATCTTCCCATTTCCCATTGATTTTTAAGTACTGGGGGGAAAGTCCCTCTTTCTGAAAACCTAGTTTTTCTGTCACTTTTAAAGACCTTATATTACGTGGCATAATATTGGCTTCAATCCGGTGAAGGCCGTAGTCCTGAAACATGATTTCAATTCCTTTTTTTACAGCTTCTGTCATATAGCCCATGTTTATTTCATCTTTATCCAGGTTATAGCCAAGGAAGCAGGAGAGGAAAACTCCTTTTACGATATTGTTAAATGCCAGGGCGCCGATCACTTTGTCTTCTTCACCTTTTTTTGAGATCCACAGCTTTAAAGAATTGCTGTCTGCGATTTGGTTTTCCAGCTGTTTTTTCTGATATTCCAGAGTGTAAAATTCTTCGTTTCTGACCGGTTCCCATTCCGATAAAAATTCACGGTTTCTTTGATAATAGTCTGTGACCATGGGTGCAAAGGAGAATTCCGGTGTTCTTAGCAAAAGCCGACTGGTTTCATAGATTGCTGACATATTTTCCTCCTGCAGTAATAAAATTTTGGAGTAAGAGTGTAGCATGAATGGAAGGGAATGTCAAGAACACCTGAATTTTCATATCATCTTCATATCATCTTGTGAAAAAATGAAATCTGGAGTACAATAGGGGAGTATGGAGGAGAGTAGCAAATATGAACGAGAACATGGAATATCACACACATAAGGCAGAGGATGGAACCGAATATACCCATTCTCATTTACCCGGACACCCGCATAAGCATACCAATACAAAGATGGTTATCAACAGGCTGTCCCGTGCGATCGGACATTTGGAATCTGTGAAACGTATGGTCAGTGACGAAAGAGACTGCAGTGAGGTGCTGATACAGCTGTCAGCAGTCATATCGGCATTGAATCAGACAGGTAAAGTGATTATCAAGGATCATATTGAACATTGTATTGTGGACGCGGTGGAATCAGGAGACAAGCAGGCAATTGATGATTTAAACAAGGCCATTGACCGTTTTATTAAATAATTGATTACTATTGTAAGGAAACCATATCCAGTAAAAATGAATTGCCCAAACACACTTTTCGAAGTATAATTACTTGAAGTGTGTTTTTTTATACCATGAGTCAGAAAATGTAGAAAGAGGTAGATTCATTTGTTAAATCAGTTTTCCAGAACCCAGCTGTTACTGGGGGAAGATGCTATGAAGCGTCTGTCAGAAGCGAAAGTTGCAGTATTTGGAATTGGCGGAGTGGGCGGATATGTTGTGGAAGCTCTGGTAAGAAGCGGAGTCCGTTCCTTTGTTCTTATTGATGATGATAAGGTATGTCTGACCAATATTAACAGGCAGATTATAGCCACCAGAAAAACGGTGGGAAAATATAAGGTTGAAGTAATGAAAGAGCGGATTTTAGACATTAATCCGGAGGCAGAGGTAGAAATGCACAAATGCTTCTTCCTGCCTGAGAATGCAGGAGATTTTTCCTTTCAGGACTATGATTATGTGGTGGATGCGGTGGATACGGTGACAGCCAAGCTTCAGCTTGTCATGCAGGCAAAAGAGGCAGGCGTTCCGGTTATCAGCTGCATGGGCGCAGGAAACAAGTTGGATCCTACTAAGTTTGAGGTCGCTGACATTTATAGAACATCGGTTTGCCCCCTCGCAAAGGTCATGAGAAGAGAGTTAAAGAAGCGGGGAGTGAAAAAGCTTAAGGTGGTCTATTCAAAGGAAATACCAACCAGGCCTATCGAGGATATGTCCATCAGCTGCAGGACAAACTGTATCTGCCCACCCGGAGCTGCGCATAAGTGTACGGAGAGACGGGATATTCCGGGAAGTCTGGCATTTGTGCCGTCTGTTGCTGGTCTGATTATCGCCGGAGAGGTTATTAAGGACCTTGCAGGCGGGCAGCAGAAAGCGTAAAAGAAATGGGAGATAAGGATATGGGTTCAGAATACATGGATACTTGTGAATGCAGTCTGTCATTACAACAGCTGGAGCAGATGGATCAGGCAGAATATATTCTGGTGGATATCAGAGAGGAAAGAGCCTATCAGCACGGATTTATTCCCGGCGCCATTCACATGGATGCGGAAGCATTATCAGCAGATGAGTACACGCTTCCCAAAGAAAAGAAGATTGTTTTGTATTGCTTAAAGGGTGTGATCAGCGAGGAAGCGGCAGAGACTTTAAGAGAAAAAGGATATATAGCCTATAGCCTGTCAGGAGGCTATGGAGCCTGGCTCATTCAGGCCATGAAGAAAGAAGAGAAGGGTCAGGGACGGCTGGAAGAGATTGAAAAGAGTATCCGGAAGAAATTCCATAAAGAGCTGTTCAGTAAATTTGCCAAAGCAATCAATGAATATGAGCTTGTAAAGGAAAATGACAAGATAGCCGTTTGCATCTCAGGAGGCAAGGACTCCATGCTGATGGCAAAGCTGTTTCAGGAGATCAGGCGCCACAACAAGTTCCCGTTCGAGCTGGTGTTTCTTGTTATGGATCCCGGCTATCACGAGACAAACCGGCAGGTGATTGAAAACAATGCCAGACTTTTAAATATTCCTATTACCGTATTTGAAACACAGATTTTTGATGCAGTCTATGAAGTGGAGAAATCCCCCTGTTATCTGTGTGCAAGAATGAGGCGGGGACACTTGTACAGTAAGGCAAAGGAACTGGGCTGCAATAAGATTGCACTTGGACATCACTATGATGATGTGATTGAGACTATTCTCATGGGAATGATGTACGGAGGCCAGATCCAGACCATGATGCCAAAGCTGCACAGCACCAATTTTGAAGGTATGGAGCTCATCCGTCCGCTGTATCTAATCAGAGAAGATGACATCAAACGCTGGCGGGATTACAACGACCTACATTTTATCCAGTGCGCATGCCGGTTTACCGATACCTGTACCACCTGCAGAACAGATGGAAATACCGGTTCCAAACGGGTGGAGATAAAGAATCTGATCAGGCAGCTGAAGGAGACCAACCCCTATATTGAAGGCAATTTATTTAAAAGCGTGGAGAATGTTAATTTAAATACCATAATTGCTTATAAGAAGGATGGGGCTGTTCATCATTTCCTGGATGATTATGATGAGAAAGCAGCTGTTAAAAAAGAAAATCAGGAAGAATATTAGAAATAGACTTGAAAAACATATTAACCTTGTGGTAAATTATGATAAGGAGGTTATGCATATGAAAATTTCAACGAAAGGCCGTTATGCTATCAGACTCATGATTGATCTTGCAGAGCACAATAACGGTGAATTTATTACACTGATGGATATTGCCCAAAGGCAGGAGATATCAGAAAAATATTTGGAATCCATAGTCTCTGTTTTAAGTAAAAATAATTTCCTTATCTCATTAAGAGGGAAAGGCGGCGGCTATAAGCTGGCTAAGGATCCGGAGCTTTATACAGTTGGAAGCATTTTACGGCTTACGGAAGGTTCTCTTGCTCCCGTGTCCTGCCTGGAAGGGGAGAACAATAACTGCAACAGAGCGGGGCAGTGCCAGACTTTAGAGATGTGGGAAGGTCTTAATAAACTGATTAATGATTACTTTGACGGGATTACTATTGCAGATCTGATTCAGAAGAATGATTATATGAATAATTATGTGATATAGGAGAATGGGGAGTTTTGTTCATTCTTATATATGATAGCAGAAAACAGACATCAAAAGGTGTCTGTTTTCTGCATGAAGGGAGATTGGTCTGCTGCCGGTTTGATGACCAAATTCTTTGGCAGTGTCCAATTTTGGAAGCTAACACGTATAATTTCGGCACATAGGTTGAAATTACTGTCATAAAATGTTAAAAGTTAATAGATTCATATTGTTTAAAGACCCATATTGAAGGGAGATTGTAGGTGAAGATTAAACAATGGAAAAATGTATTGATAAATCATTTATTAAAACAGAAAAAGAATATTTAAAAATTATTCTTTCAAACATAATAGGCAGATTTGGTGATTCTATTGATTCTATAGCATATGGCTGGATGGTGTATGAACTAACCGGCTCTACCTCATGGCTGGCGCTTATTTATGGTATAAATTCTCTGCCAACGATCTTACTTCAGCCTTTTGCCGGAGCTTTGGTGGAATTTATTGATAAAAGAATCACAGTCATATTATGCGATACGGGCAGAGGTTTAGTGGTCTTATGTACAGGCATAATGATGATATCAGGGGTTTTGCAGCCGTGGCATTTATTAATTCTTACATTTTTAAATTCATGTTTTGAAGCTTACAGAATACCCAGCAGTCTTTCTATAATTCCACTTGTATTAAAAAAGCAGGATTATAATATTGGTTTATCGCTCAATCAGTCCGCAAGCCGTATATCTGAACTCATAGGCCTGGGCTGTGCAGGTGCTGTTATCGGCATTCTTGGAAGTGGGGGTGCAATTATTGTTGATGCAATTACTTTCTTTATATCAGCAATATTATTTTACTCATTAAAGTTACCAGGATGTAAAAAAGATAAAATACATACAAAGATTAATGTTAAGAATTATTGCAGTGATCTATACGGTGGCATACAATATTTTAAAAAAAATCGGATTATTTTTATAATATGTTGTATTGGTTTCCTATTAAATGTAATTACTGTTCCATTAGAAAAACTACAGGCGGCATATGTGAATGAGTGCCTTAGTCTGGGAGTTAATGCGATGTCAGTAGGAAGCATTTTTATGACTTGCGGGCTTATTCTGGGCAGTTTACTTTTTGTCTGTGTCAGAAAAACATTTTCAAATAAAGATATATTAATTTATGGCGGCACATTAATTGGTATTATATACTTCTGCTTAATGTTTGTTGGTATGATTGATTATATTCCTCTGCGTTATATAACCTATGGGGGTGTTTTATGTATATTTGGATTTATCAATTCTATAATTGGTATGTCTGCACAAGTAACTTTCATGGCAAATACTCCAAACGAATACCTTGGCAGAGCTGCAAGTATCTTTAATGCCATGGCTTGCTCCTCTATTCCAGCAGGTTCTTTTCTGTTGGCAATAATTTTGCCTTACTTAACAATTATACGTACTTATTTTTGTGTTGGAGTAATTACAGTTTTAATTTTTTTATACATTGGGAGTTTAAAATCTATAAGAAGAATGGAAGAAGTCTAGTCCAGCCAGATAATGCTTAGAGAGGAATGAATAAATGGAAGCAGTGAAGATCGTGTTTGGTATAATAATGTTTGCTTCGATTATTTACAGTTTTTTAATAAAAGTTGTAATCATGAATTTAAAAATGAGAAAGTATGAAGAAAAAACCCAGGGCACAATTATAGGTGTTAGAGAATCTTGTATAAAGGGGAATTACTATTGCTATTATCCTACTTATAGATACATAGTAAATGGCAATATTTACGAAGAAGAATTAGCATTTCCTGAGAATAAGGAAGAAAACCTACCAATTGGTGAGGTTAGAATATTACAATATGATGAAAAAAATCCAAAGAACTTTTTCCCGATTATGAATAAAAAAGCATGGTTAATGCAATCTTTAAAAAAATTTTTAATTGCTTTTTGTTTTATTGCTTATATATACTATTTGTGCAAATGATAAAAACTAAAGATTAAAGTGATTACATATTTATGTAAGGAACTAGACAGGATGTATATTCAAATGATGTGTCCTGCTTTTCAGAGGGAGGAATAAATGCAAACAGTATTGGCTGGTGTGATCTGCTGTTTACTGTTATACGTCATCGTCACAGCAGCAGCTCCATCAAAAACACAACCCCGCAAGCCGTCAATGAAACGAAAATCAACGTCTTCCCTCTATAAGCCATCACCACAGCCGCCGCCAACGCCGCCGCTGCGGACCAGATGCTTCTGGTAGCTGTCAAAATTGCCGGAAAAGTCATCACGGACAAGGTTACATAAGGAACGTAGAAGAGAAAGGAACGTACCCATGCGTTTTTTATTTCCCGCCGGATCAAAGTCAGGGGAAGTACGCGTATGGCGTAGGTTACGATTGCCATAACCAGTATGTATATATAAATGCGGTCATTCATAAGAAACCTCCTCTTCAATCGGAAATGGAAACAAAAAAGCGGCTGCGCCAGCAATTACGACAGTCAGAAGTATGAGCCTCATACCGGAAGAAATCAAACGCAGTCCCGGAAGACAGGAAAACAGGTAACTAAGAATCATGGAAACAGCTACCACCAGCGCCAGAGTGCGGTTATCCCTTGCCGGAGGTACGATAATAGCCACAAACATACCGTATAACCCCACGCTTAAGGCGCTTAAAAGACGGTCTGGAAGCAGGTTGCCGGATACGGCTCCGAAAGCAGTGCCAAGTGTCCAGCCGGGGACTGCCGCAGACATCAGTCCATAGCAGTAGCGTGGATCTAATTTACCGGATTTGCAGACGGAGACGCCAAACACCTCATCTGTTACGCCGTATCCAATGAGAAAACGGTGATAAAATGGAGTATCTTCTTTAAATTTCTGGGAAAGGGAACAGGACATTAAGCTGTATCTTAAATTGATTACAAGCTGGGCAAGAGCCATTTCTCCAAGGGATGCCCCTGCTTTGATGATCCCAAGTCCGGCGAACTGTCCTGCCGACGTTAAGTTGGTAAGTGACATCACTATGGCCTGCCATGGTGAAAGTCCGGTATTAGCCGCCATAATGCCAAAGGTAAAGGATACTGCAAAGTATCCAAGACCTATGGGAATACCGTCTTTTATTCCGGTAAAATATTGTAATCTGCGCTCATTCATAAGAATCCTCCGTAACAGGGTCACCATTCTTTTGGTAAACTAAGAAAAATATACCACGGTTCTTTACATCAGTAAAACAAATGTTTATAATGGAAACATTAGGAAAACTGATGGATAAGAGGGTGGATGAATGAACCGGTACCGGGCAGTCGTTAAAATTGTGGAATGTGGGGGATTTACCAAAGCTGCCATGGAACTGGGCTATACACAGTCCGCTGTCAGCCAGATGGTTCAGTCATTGGAAGAGGAACTTGATACAGTTCTTTTTGTACGGTCAAAAAAAGGCGTAACACTGACACCGGACGGGGTTGAACTTATGCCATACATAAAAAATATCTGTCATGCATACAGGGAATTGATAGAAAAGCGAAGTGAGATGGAAGGAATTCAGAATGCAGCCATCCGCATCGGCACCTTTGCCAGTGTATCCTGTCACTGGCTTCCGGGATTGATGAAGGGATTCAAAGAAAAATATCCTGCTGTCAGCTTTCAGCTTTACCAGGGAGATTATACGCAGATTGAGCAGCTGGTAAAGGAAGGCAGCGTGGACTTTGGTTTCATTAATCCACAGGCAGTGACAGATCAGGAACTGAAGACCATTCCCTTAAAAAAAGATCCAATGCTTGCAGTACTTCCCATAAACCACCCCCTTGCGGCAAAAGATAAGATCACTATAAAGGAACTGGCACAAGAACCATTTATCTTGCTGGAAGAGGGAAGTTTAAATGAACTCATGGAGTATTTCCGCCAATATGGTATCAAACCGAACATTCAATATATTGTCCATGATGATTATACAATTATGGCGATGATAGAAAAAGGGCTGGGTGTGGGAATTCTCTCAGATTTAATTTTAAACAGGGTAGATTATAAAAATGCTGTGAGAAATCTGGAACCGCCGCTGTCCAGAACCATTGGAGTCGTATTTAAGGATCAGAGGATTTTACCTGCTGCAAGCAGGCATTTTCTGGACTTTTTAACAGATGCATACAGGGAACTGGAGTGAGAATGGAAAATGCCATTTCCCGTTCTGGAAATCTGGTAAAACAATTACCATGTATTACCACTGGAAAAATGGAAGTAACAGTGCTATCATATTCTTGTAACACAAATGTAATAAAATTGTAACAAACCCAAAAGGAGGAAATAACATTGAAGAAACTAAAGGCAATTGGATTGATTACGTTAACCTTGACAAGCATGCTTCCATTAACAGCAAACGCAGCGGTGAATAACTCATACAGACAGTGCTATGGCGGAAGAAACGTGACTGCAATTTATGGCTCCTGTAATGCCAGTGATTTGAAGGCGAAGCTTCAGCAGCTTGGGATCAATTCAAACAATGTAGACTGGTCTTCTCTAATCAACAGCAATAGTAATAATAATAAAAATTGCAGCAATGGAAACGGAAGCAATACCAACACCGGTAATACTAACACTGGTAACACCAACACCGGTAATACCAACACCGGAAACACCAACACTGGCTCCACTACCAACAAAACCTACACACAGCAGGTTGTTGATCTGGTAAATGCAGAAAGAGCAAAAGCAGGACTTGCACCTCTTACTATTGATGCAAATGTGGAAAAAGCAGCGAATGTAAGAGCCAATGAAATTCAGACTACCTTCGAGCACGTGCGTCCAAACGGCAGTTCCTTCTCTACAGCAATCAAAGAGCAGAACGTTAACTTCCGGGGTGCAGGTGAGAACATTGCCTGGGGTCAGAAGACACCACAAGAAGTAATGAATGCATGGATGAACAGTGCCGGACACCGGGCTAACATCTTAAATAAGAGCTTTACACATATCGGTGTTGGCAATGTACAAAACGGTGCAGGAACACAGTACTGGGTACAGCTGTTTACATATTAATAAAGGGTAATCATACATATGAGATGCGTCCTGGGAGGAATTCCTTTCAGGGCGTATTTGTTTTTTGTTTAACCAGTTCCATAAAATGCAGCATTACCGGATTCAAATACTTATTCTGATGATAAATTATCTGATATTCCCGCTTCAGCTCAAGCCCCTGCAGGGGCAGGGCAAATAGGGTTTTCTTTTCCAGGTACCCGGATACCTGGCGTTCCGGCAGTATGGCAATTCCAAGATTTGCATAAACTCCCCATATGATTGCTTCATTGCTGGTGCTTTCAAGGACAGGGCGGAGGATAAAATCATGCAGGTGAAAGGCAGATTCAGCCAGTTTTCTGGTCTGACTGCCTTTTTCTCTTAATAGAAAACGTTCTTCTCTTAAGTCCTCCAGTGTTATTTTTTCACTATGTGCTAACGGATGGGAAGAACTGCAAACTAAAATTAACTGTTCCTTATCAAACGGTTCAGTCAGTATTTTATCAGAACTGCTGACTCCCTCGGTGAGAGCCAGATCAAGCTGATTTTCCAGGATAGCGGTTTCTATCCTGTCAGAAGTATCAACCTTTATGTAAGGCATTGGAACCTGACCACTTTCCGTAAAACCGTGAATGATATCAGGCATCAGGCAGGCTCCGATGGTGCTGGAAAATCCGATTCGCAGCGGAGTGGTTTGATCCTGCTTTTTAAACTCTGAATCCATTTCCTGATAAAGAGAGGTGATGTGGGAGGCATATTCATATAAATGGCGGGCAGCACTGGTCTTTTGAATGCCCCTCCCAACCCGTTCAAACAACCGGATGGAATACTCATGTTCCAGTTCCCGGATTGCAAGACTGACCGCAGGCTGGCTGATATTCAGTTTATTTGCGGCAGCTGTGATGCTTTCTTCCTTATAGACCGTAACAAAGATCAACAATGTTTTAATCGACATGACTTCCTCCTAACTGATATCATATATACATACTGGTAATATATGATATATAAGCAAAAAAATATGGTTTAAGGGGAATAGATAAGGAAATTCTACCATATAGATAAAGAAAAAACAATAACATACTTTACAAATATGTAAATAGGGATTAAACTTCCAGATAACACACGGAGCATGCGGAGGTTCATGAATGAGAAAACAAGGAAAAAAGCGGGCAGCAGCCCTGGCGCTGATTATCGCAGCAGCAGTAATGTCTGCTGGATGTGCCAGGCAGACAGATTCCGGAAAAGATGCAACAATTACAATTACCAATGTTTCTTATGATCCCACCAGAGAATTTTATCAGGAGTATAACAAAATCTTTGAGTCCTATTACAGGGACACCTATAAAACCGGAATAACGGTGGTGCAGTCCCACGGGGGATCGGGCGGTCAGGCACGTTCGGTTATAGAAGGGGCAAAGGCAGATGTGGTTACGCTGGCTCTGGCCCATGATATTACCATGATTGAAAAGTCAGGTTTGATTGACTCCGGCTGGATGAAAGAATTTGAGGGAAATTCATCACCTTATACCTCAGCCATCGTGTTTCTGGTGAGGAAAGGAAATGAAAAAAAGATAAAGGACTGGTCTGATTTAATTAAACCAGGTGTGGAGATTATTACCCCTGATCCCAAGAGCAGCGGTGGTGCCTGCTGGAATTTCCTGGCTGCATGGCAGTATGCAAAGGTCACCTGTCATGGAGACGGGGAGAAAATGAAATCATTTGCGGCAGACCTTTATAAGAATGTTTCTGTGATGGATTCCGGAGCCAGGGGAGCCACTACAACTTTTGTGGAAAACGGGCAGGGAGATGTTCTGATTGCCTGGGAGAATGAAGCCATCAATACGATGAAAGAGTATCCGGAGCATTATGAAATTATCACTCCCAGCATCAGCATCCTGGCAGAACCCAGTGTGGCGGTGGTAGATGAAAACGTCAGAAGAGACGGAGCAGAGAAGGCATCTGAGGAATACTTAAAATACCTCTATTCCGATGAAGCGCAGAGGTTGATCGGCGAATACGGATACAGACCTTCTAATAAAAAGATTCTTTCTGAATTTTCCGGAAAGTTCGATCTTAATGTAAATCTTTGTACCATTGATGATTACGGCGGCTGGGATACCGCCTATGAAACCTTTTTTGCAGACGGTGGAATCTTCGACGAAATTTACGAAAATTAGAGGGAGGAAAGTCAGATGACAAAACAGTCAGATCCAACAGGAAAAACCCAGCGTGTCATACCCGGATTCGGGCTGAGTATGGGAATCACACTGTTCATGCTTTCGGGCATTATACTCATTCCACTTGCCTCAGTGCTGGTATATTCCTTTCAGTTATCCCCCCGGGAATTTATAAACCTGATTACAAAGACCAATGTGGTAAATGCATTTAAAACCAGCCTGCTCTGTTCCCTTTTTGCCGCATTTGTCAACAGTGTGTCCGGGATCATTCTTGCCTGGGTTCTGGTGCGGTATGAGTTCCCAGGTAAACGGATTATGGATGGGATCATTGAACTTCCCTTTGCCTTACCAACTGCAGTAGCTGGAATTACTCTGTCCAAGCTTTATTCAGATACGGGTATCATGGGTCGGATTCTCGGATTGTTCGGGATAAAAGCGGCTTATACAAAGACAGGGCTTACCATCGCCCTGATTTTTATAGGTATACCATTTGTGGTGCGGTCCATTCAGCCGGTACTTGAAACCCTTGATCCACGTTATGAGGAGGCAGCAGCAATTCTGGGAGCAGGGAAATTTCATACGTTTAGAAAGGTAATTCTGCCGGAGCTTGGGCCTGCGCTTCTGACTGGATTTGGTCTTGCATTTGCCAGAGGTGTGGGGGAATACGGAAGCGTGATCTACATATCCGGAAACAACGCCAGGAATCAGACACAGGTGGTATCCTATGTGATCATGCAGAAACTGAATTACGTGGACTATCCCGGCGCGACAGCAATTGCTCTGGTGATGCTTTTCCTGTCCTTTATGGTTTTACTGTCTGTAAATATGATTCAGGTGCATCAGGCGAAGCGCACCAGCTGCTTATAGGAGGAAACATGGATGAAAATAAAAGGTAAATGGATTCTCATAGGAATCAGTGCGGTGTTTCTCTTTTTGATGCTGGTCCTGCCTCTGATCTGTGTCATCGTCAATTCACTGAAAGAGGGTATGGGCTTTTACTTAAAATCATTGGCTGCCCCTTCAGTAAAAACAGCGTTTGGAGTCACTGTGCTGGCAGCTGTGACTGCAGTCACTGTCAATACCATCTTTGGGGTCGCTGCAGCATGGCTGATAACCAGATTTTCATTTAAAGGAAAGCAGATTCTTTCTGCAGTCATTGACATTCCGTTTTCCATCTCTCCCGTGATTGCAGGGCTTGCCTTTTTAATGACATTTGGGAGAATGGGATGGGCAGGCGGTCTGATTGCCAGATTTAATGAGGCTCTTGGAACAAATATCCAGATCGTATTTGCCATTCCCGGAGTGGTGCTCGCGACTGTATTTGTCACATTTCCATTTGTATCAAGGGAAATCATACCGGTTCTTCTTTCCATAGGAAAAGAAGAGGAAGAAGCGGCAGCGCTTATGGGGGCAGACGGATTTACCATATTCCGAAGGATTACCTTTCCTCATATACGCTGGGCACTTCTTTACGGGGTGATTCTCTGTACGGCAAGGGCTCTTGGAGAGTTTGGAGCTGTCCATGCCCTGTCAAAAACCAGAGGGGAGACATTTACTCTTCCTCTTGAAATCGATGCCCTTTATCTTTCTAATTCATCGGAATCCATTACTTCAGCATTTGCTGTTTCCTCCATTCTGGTTCTTATGGCGGTGGCAGTGCTGATTATACGGAATGTAGCAGAACATCAGGCAAATAAGAACGGGAGGTCTTATGTACATAGAAATGAAAAACATTGAAAAATCATACGGGGATTTTAAAGCTTCCAAAGAAGTGAATTTTGGCCTTGAAAAAGGAACTCTGGCAGCCCTGCTGGGACCCAGCGGAAGCGGAAAAACAACAATCCTGCGGATGATTGCCGGTTTTGAGACACCGGATTTTGGTGATATCCTGATCGATCAGAAAAGAGTCAATGATCTTCCGGCCTCCGAAAGAGGGATTGGTTTTGTGTTTCAGAATTACGCACTGTTCCGGTATATGACGGTTTTTGAAAACATCGCCTTTGGTCTGCAAGTAAAAAAAGTTCACAAAAAGCTGATTAAGGAACGGGTTATGGAACTGATTTCTTTGACCGGTCTGGAGGGATTAGAGAAACGCTATCCCAATCAGCTTTCCGGCGGACAGCGTCAGAGGGTTGCATTTGCCAGAGCACTGGCACCAAGCCCCGGACTTTTGCTTCTTGATGAGCCGTTTGCAGCCATTGATGCAAAGGTGCGCCAGGAACTTCGCAGCTGGTTAAAGGAAATGATTCATAAGGTAGGAATAACCAGCATCTTTGTCACCCACGACCAGGATGAGGCGGTGGAGGTCGCAGATGAGATTATTGTCACCAATCAGGGGAGAATCGAACAGATCGCAAGTCCGTTTGAGATCTATAAAAATCCGGCAACACCTTTTGTGGCTGAGTTTATCGGTCAGTCAGCGAGAATGGATGGGTATCACAGGCTGAAGGGCTTTGAAAAAGGTGATTATACGGGAGCCATTATCCGGCCGGAGTTTGTGGAAGCATTTAAAAGTGACAATTCAAAATTTCAGGATGTGATGGAGTATTCGGAGGAAGGAACCATTGAAGACATTTCCTTCCGTGGAAATTATCTGGAGGTACGGCTGAATGTGAATGGAGTTTCCCTCACGACCCGCAGGTCTCTGGAACGGCGTCCTGTTTCCATTGGTGAAAAAATGCATGTGATTGTATACCGGATTTATGCTTACGATGACAAAAAGGCGTATTTGCTGGAAAATTCATTGTTAAACGGAGTCAATATCGTTACATTCTGACACAGAAAAAGAGGAGTCAAAGATGAGTATAAGGTTGAAACGGGTAGTTATGACGGCAGATGTTCTGATTATAGGGGGAGGGACGGCAGGGTGTTATGCGGCGCTGACTCTTTCGAAAAATTCGGATTTAAAGGTAATCATTGCCGAAAAAGCAGGAATCAGGCGGAGCGGCTGTCTGGCAGCCGGGGTAAATGCCATAAATGCTTACATAACAGATGGGCAGACTGCTAAGGATTATGTGGATTACGCAATGAAAGATGCGGAGGGGATTGCAAGAGAGGATCTTCTGTTAACGGCAGCTTTGAGATTTAATAAAGTGACAGCTGATTTGGAACGGCTGGGACTTGTGATTCTAAAAGATGAAAAGGGCAATTACGTGACCAGAGGAAAGCGCAATATTAAGATTAACGGAGAAAATATAAAGCCCATTCTTGCCGATGCTGTGTTGCAGGCACCAAATGTCGCGGTCCTGGAGCATGTCAATGTGACGGATCTGCTTACAGATAACAATGAAGTAAAGGGAGCTGTTGGTTTTCATATGGAAGAATACACCGCTTATGAAATAAGGGCCGCAGCAGTCATTGTTTCAACCGGAGGTGCAGCTGGTCTTTATAAGCCCAACAACCCGGGGTTTTCCCGCCATAAGATGTGGTATCCGCCCTTTAATACGGGAGCTGGTTATGCCATGGGAATGAAAGCCGGTGCAGAAATGACATCTTTTGAGATGCGCTTTATCGCACTCCGCTGTAAGGATACCATTGCCCCCACCGGAACCATTGCCCAGGGGGTGAGAGCGAAACAGATCAATTCAAAAGGTGAGATTTACGAGGAAAAATATGGAATCACCACCAGTGAGCGGGTCTATGGAACCGTAAGGGAAAATCAGCTGGGAAATGGACCCTGCTATCTGCATACAAAGGGAATTGATAAAGACACGGAAGAAGATTTGCTGAAAGCATACTTAAACATGGCTCCAGGACAGACTCTTAAATGGATGCAAAATGACAGGACACCGGGAAATGAGGATGTGGAGATAGCGGGAACCGAGCCTTATGTAGTTGGAGGCCATACTGCAAGCGGTTACTGGATTAATACAAACAGGGAAACGACTGTCAGAGGTTTATATGCGGCGGGAGACGCAGCAGGCGGCTGTCCCCAGAAATATGTGACCGGAGCCCTGGCAGAAGGGGAAATTGCCGCACTTGATATTATAAAAAAAGACCGGCGTATTGAAATTTCAGACGGGGTTACTTCCTTTGCAGAGGAAAAGATCCGGGAGTATGAAAGTATTTTAAATGGCAGAGAAGCTGCTTTTACAGCAGAGGAGCTGGAAGAGGCAATGCAGAAAGTGATGGATGAGTATGCAGGAGGGATTTCCACCAGTTATCAGTTTAATGAAAAGCAGCTAAAGCTGGGGGAAGAAAAAATAATAGAAATCACAGAGCTGACCAGATATTTAAATGCAACCGATATGCATGAACTGATGTTTGTCTATGAACTGAAGGAACGCCTGATTGTATGCCTTTTTGTTATCGCCCACCTGATATATAGAAAGGAAACAAGATGGCATTCATTCCAGGAGAATCTGGATTTTCCAGGTAAAGATGAGGCTTACCATAAATTTGTTAATTCTATATTGAAAGACGGCCGGCTGATTCTAAAGCTCCGGGACATAGGAAAGGAGACAAAATATGAGCATACGGATTTCTAAAGAAGCATGTGTAGGCTGTCTTGCCTGCACCCGGGTCTGTCCGGGCAGTCTGATTAAGATAAAAGACGGCAAAGCGTTTATCAAATATCCCAGAGACTGCTGGGGCTGTGCATCCTGTGTGAAGGAGTGTCCGTTTGGAGCCATTGATTTTTACCTGGGGGCTGATATGGGAGGAAATGGAACAGTGATGAACGTGTCTGGGGAAGGAGATCTCCTTTCCTGGAAAATCACCAGACCCGATGGTACTGTACGCATCATTAAAGTGGATGGTAAAAATTCGAATAAATATTAGAGGAGAGATTATATGAGCAGATTATCCCATCTTGATGAGTTAGAAGCAGAAGCAATTTATATTATCAGAGAGGTAGCCGCCCAGTGCGAGAAGCCGGTTATGCTCTATTCAATCGGAAAGGACAGTTCCGTCATGCTCCACCTGGCATTAAAGGCGTTCTATCCGGAGAAGCCGCCTTTCCCATTTCTTCATGTCAACACCACCTGGAAGTTTAAAGAAATGATTGAATTCCGGGACAGGACAGCGAAAGAGCTGGGGATTGAACTGTTGGAATACATCAATGAAGACGGTGCCGCACGGGGAATCAATCCATTTGACCATGGCTCCTCCTATACAGACATCATGAAAACCCAGGCATTAAAGCAGGCGCTTAATAAATATGGGTTTACTGCAGCCTTTGGCGGGGGCAGACGGGATGAGGAAAAAAGCCGGGCAAAAGAACGGATTTTTTCCTTCCGAAACGCCTCACACGCCTGGGATCCTAAAAATCAGAGACCGGAAATGTGGAAGCTTTACAACACAGAGATTTATAAAGGGGAGAGCATCCGGGTATTTCCCATTTCCAACTGGACGGAAAAAGACATCTGGCAGTACATAAAACAGGAAAATATTCCAATTGTTCCATTGTATTTTGCGGCAGAAAGGCCGGTTGTTTACCGGGATCAGGACATTATCATGGTGGATGATGACCGGATGAGGCTAAATCCCGGAGAGGTTCCACAGCTTAAAAAGGTCCGTTTCCGGACGCTGGGCTGTTATCCTCTTTCCGGCGGAGTGCTTTCAGAAGCAGTTACCATTGATCAGATAATTGAAGAGACTCTAAGCTCCGTAGAATCAGAGCGGACCAGCCGGGTGATTGACAAAGACGGGGGAGCCGCCAGTATGGAAAAGAGAAAGAGGGAGGGATATTTCTAATGAACGGATTGCTTAAATTTATTACATGCGGAAGTGTGGACGACGGAAAATCTACTCTGATCGGGCATATACTCTACGATTCCAAACTGCTGTATGCAGATCAGGAAAAGGCGCTGCTGCTTGACAGTAAGGTGGGCTCCAGAGGCGGTGAGATTGATTATTCTCTTCTATTAGACGGTCTGATGGCAGAACGGGAGCAGGGGATTACCATTGATGTGGCTTACCGGTATTTTACAACGGAAA
>JAEWPQ010000180.1 GCA_023460575.1 Bacillota bacterium | reverse complement strand
CCGATGCCGCCAAAGCGGTCGGCAATCTGCATGATAAACTCTCTTCCCAAACCGGAAGACGCTCCTGTTACGATAGCTACCTTCATCATGATCCCTTCTTTCAATCAGACATTGTTATTGTTTCTTTGTTGATTTTTTATGAACATTCCGGATGGTCTTTTTTCTGCGTTCCCGCTGACCGCCCGATACTGCTTCCGTCTTATTCCCTTTTCCATAATCTTTTCCTGTTTTTCGCTCGGTAAAACCAGGTTTAAAACCGGATTTGGGACGAATGAGGCATTTTTTATCAAAACCGATCAAATCGGTTCTTCCCGCTTTGGTAAGTGCTTCTTCCACAAGGTCATAATTTTTCGGATTCCGGTATTGAATCAATGCCCTCTGCATGGCTTTCTCATGAGGATTGGTAGGAACATAAACCGGTTCCATAGTCCTGGGATCATAGCCTGTGTAATACATGCAGGTGGAAATGGTAGACGGCGTAGGATAAAAATCCTGAACCTGCTCCGGCATATATCCAAGAACCCTTAAATACTCCGCAAGCTCAATGGCTTCTTTCAGTCCTGAGCCCGGGTGGGAGGACATTAAATAAGGAACCAGATACTGTTTTAAACCCAGCCGTCCGTTCATATCATTATATTCCTTTACGAACCTGCGGTAAACATCATTTTTTGGTTTTCCCATTCTGGTAAGAACATTGTCCGCCACATGCTCCGGTGCCACCTTTAACTGCCCGCTGACATGGTATTCGCAAAGCTCTTTTAAGAATTTTTTGCCCGGATCTGCAAGAACGTAATCAAAACGGATTCCTGAGCGGATAAACACTTTTTTCACTTTCGGTAAATTTCTTAACTTCCTCAAAAGCTCAATGTAGTCGGAATGATCTGCTCTTAAATTCTTACAGGGTTCCGGAAACAGACACTGCTTATTGGGACAGGCACCCTTCCCGATCTGTTTTTCACAGGCTGGATAACGGAAATCCGCTGTCGGACCTCCTACATCATGGATATAGCCCTTAAAATCAGGCTCATTGGTCAGCCATTTCGCCTCTTCTATCAGAGATTCATGACTCCTGGCCTGTATAATCCTTCCCTGATGGAACGTAAGTGCACAGAAACTGCACGCACCGAAACAGCCCCGGTTGCTGATGAGACTGAATTTAATTTCCCGGATAGCCGGTACTCCGCCCAGTTCTTCATAGGATGGATGATAATTTCTCATGTAAGGCAGGGAATAAACCTGGTCCATCTCTTCCGTTGACAGAGGTTTTGCAGGTGGATTCTGTACCACATATAAATTGTCCTTGTATGGTTCAACAAGACGCTTTCCGATATAAGGATCTGTATTGCCATATTGGATATAGTAACTCTTTGCATATTCCAGCTTGTCTTTTTTCATGCTGTCATAAGACGGCAGAACAAGAGCATCATATACGGATTCCAGACTGTCTGTCTTATAAACAGTGCCCTCTACAAATGTAATATCCCGGATATCGATTCCGCTGTTTAAGGCATCTGCTATTTCCACAATGGATTTCTCTCCCATTCCATAGGAGATTAAATCTGCCTGAGAGTCAATTAAAATGGAGTGTTTCAGACGGTCTGACCAGTAATCGTAATGTGCCAGACGTCTTAGGCTGGCTTCGATTCCTCCGATTATAACAGGCGCTTTTTTATATACAGAGCGAATGAGATTGCAGTAAACCGTAGTTGCATAGTCCGGACGCTTTCCCATCACACCGCCAGGAGTATAGGAGTCCTGCTGCCGTTTCTTCTTGGAGACGGAATAATGATTCACCATGGAATCCATATTTCCGCCGGAAACCAAAAATCCAAGCCTTGGTTCACCCAGAACAGAAATACTTGATGGATCTTTCCAGTCGGGCTGTGCAATGATTCCTACCTTATATCCATGTGCCTCTAAAAGGCGGCTGATTATGGCGTGACCGAAGGAAGGGTGGTCTACATAGGCATCTCCTGTTACATAGACAAAGTCACATTGTTTCCACCCCCGGATATTCATGTCCGCCCTGGTGATCGGTAGATAGTCGTGCATCATGATTTAGCTCCATTTCTTTCTAATAGCTGGTAATAGTCATAAATAAAATAATCGGCCAGTTCCCGTTTTTCGGCTTCCATTGCCCTTGAAAATCCGTCGTCAACGGCACAGACTGTCATTCCTGCTCGTTTTCCTGCCAGAATTCCTGCCGGAACGTCCTCAAATACCAGACAATGTGACGGCAATACTTCCAGTTCCTTTGCTACTTTTAAATAAATATCCGGAGCAGGCTTTCCTGCCGCAACCTCGCAGGAAGTAACCACTATCTTAAAATATTTCCCGATTTTTAAAGAATCAATCACAGCATCCACCATCTCTCTGCCGTTGCTGGTAGCAATTCCCATATATATGCCCTGTGACGCAAGATATGCCAGAAATTCTCCGGCTCCCGGTTTTAAGGGCACTTCATTCCTGTATTTATCCAGAGACATATCCGTCCATATTCTCTTGATTACTTCCAGAGATTCCGTCAGTTTAAACCGCTCTTTAAAATAAAAGGCCGTTTCCGTAAAACTCATTCCTTCAATCTCTTTCTCTAAATCTTCCGGGCAGGGAATTCCTCTGCTTCCTAAAAACTCTATATCAATGGATTTCCACATCCACATGGAATCCACCAGGGTTCCATCCAGATCAAAAATCACTGCTTTTTTCTCATTGAGCATCTTTCGTTTTTTCTTCCTTTCCATGACGCTTTAGCATGTCAAGCTCTTCTGCCGTAAGCGGGCGGTATTCACCCGGCTGTAAATTTTCATCAAGCTTTAAGCTTCCCATCGACAGCCTCTTTAAGTATACCACACTGCACCCCAGTGCTTCAAACATTCGTTTTACCTGATGGAATTTCCCTTCCCGGATGGTGAGGAGGATAGAGGAAGGATTCCCGTATTCCAGAATCTCAAGGCCAGCTGGCATGGTTAATGTCCCGTCTTCCAGCACCACTCCCTCTTCCATGCGTTTTTTTGCATCTGCAGGGATATCTCCTTCTATTTTTGCATAATACACCTTATCTACATGCTTTTTGGGAGACAGGAGCTGATGCGCCAGATCTCCGTCATTCGTAATAAGAAGAAGTCCCTCCGTATCTATATCCAGTCTTCCTACCGGGAACAAATCTCCCCGTTTTCGATCTTCAATCA
>JAEWPQ010000179.1 GCA_023460575.1 Bacillota bacterium | reverse complement strand
GTACGTGGGAGTGTAAAAAATGGGAAACGACCATATATTACCTATAAGGGTGTCGAATAACGCAATGATATTCTTTCCCAATCTATGGGCCTCATTGGGCAAAAACTTATCATTGAAATTAATCCAGATGATATACGTACTATTCTGGCGTATTTTGAAAATGGTACTGAACTTGGGATTTTGACAGCAGTAGGGGAGTGGGGGAGGAAAAATCATTCTCTAAAAACAAGGGAAGAAGCAATTCGAATGGCAAATTACAACAAAGAAAACCATAGCCCATTTTATGCTCCTCTTTCAGAGTATGAAGCGGAATTAAATGAACGAGCAGCGCAAGAACGGAGAGCAAGGACTAAAGCCTCTAGAATTCGAACAGAGCAGGAAAAAAGTCTACACTCCAATTCACCTGAGCAAATCACCTCTTTGAAACAAAAGAATTCAAAAATCCCATCAATAGCTTCGCAAGAAGATCTTGCTATTAAGCGTAAAATGGAATCATATACAAAGGAAGAGATGGAAGCTATAAGTAATGCCGGCTCTTTGGAAGAAGCATTTAATCAGGGACTTATTTAGGGGGATACGATGAAAACTATATTTGATGAATTAGATTATACTTTTGTTTCCAATGACTTTAACATAACCACGCCAGCAATTTTATTATTACAAAAAAACGTAATACAATGGATAGCGGATGGAACTCCTGGGGCAATTATATATGGGAGACCAAGAATCGGAAAAACCAGAGCAATTTTCTATATAGCCTCAGTTTTGAGAGCAAAGTATGGCAGAGAATTGCCTATTTATGTGTTAAACTCAACAGATCACATAGCAAAAGATAAATATTTTTATTCAGAATTATGCGTGGCGGTTTTAGGTGTAAGTGACGCTTCCAACTATTCGCGAAAGTCTAGTTTAACGAATAGTTGGCATAGAAAAAGAGGGTTAACAGACCATGCGTTAAATCATGGCTTGTGACCCTCTTATTTTGCGCTCTGCCGGTTCTTCTATAATCTCGCTCTATTCCTTAGCTATTTCCATATCGGCTTGTATTAAGTCGTTTATATAGCTGTTTAAAGATTTGTATCCCTTAGCTTTCCAGTGTGCTTCTATAATGGCTTTTTGTCCCTTTGGAAAGTTGATACTTGCACGGTCATAGGATTCCTTTGCAAATTCATTTTTGTACTTTGTAGAATTAAAATCGCTCATATCTTCACCTTATTACATCTTGTGCAAGATGTACAAAAGATATACTCCTATCTTGTATAGAATGCTAATATACATCTTGTGTAAGATGTGATAGAATATTAAATGTAAGGGAGATACCTTACAAAATGGTTTCATATTAATTGTATCACGAATTTGTACTTATATTCAAGCGGTTTGTTAGTCAGTATTCTATGGAGAAATCTGATAGTCGGCGTGTTGGGGTTCCCCCTCACATTGGGAAATACGTTCCGGTGTGGTACGTTGAAAATCAAATAACAGACCCGATTTTTTATTAAGGAGGAAAACAGAAATGAAGGCAAAAGTATTAGGAATCCAGAAGGTGGATTATACGAGCAGGAAAACCAATAAGCAGGTTACAGGGGTTACATTACATATCTCTTATCCCTCAAACAATGTTGATGGTCAGGCGGTTGAAACAGTTTTTATCAGTGAGCGTTCCAATGTTTCTTTAGACGGCGTTGGACTTGATTCAACGGTTGAATTATCTTATAACCGTTGGGGTTCCGTCGACAATTTAGTAATATGCAAGTAAGCGGATATTCTTCTCTTGCAACAACTTCGGAAGCAGATTTCAATGTTGATGGGGAGGAATTAGAAAGTACTGATTTTGACCAGACTTCCGAAGAACTATTGTATTCCATTAACAATAATCTGACGCAAATTAATGCTAATATTAGCTTTCTTGTCTCCGTTGGTTTTGCGTTGCTTATTGTATATATCATCATGAAGCCTGTGTTTTACTTCTTTAGGTAATGGCTTGGAAAGGAGGAAATTATATGGTTATCACAGCGGAAATGCTCGAACCGATTGTAACATCTATTACAGGTAATACCACCGTTTTAATTCCGGTCGGATTAACGATTATGGGAATAATGGTTGGTGTTGGTTTGATTCCCCGTATTATTTATAAGTTCCTGTAATGGCTGTTGAGGGTCTTTCGATTATCGGAAGTCCCTCTTTTTCTTCTTTGGTGTATGGAGGTATCTATGTCCGTTCGTTTGGCTTTGGCTTTCCTGATCTCCGCTCTCTTCTGCTTTCCTTGCTATGCTTCTTCAACTTCTCCGGCTTCTCCTTCTAATGCTTTATTAAAGGGGTATGATATTCCGGATTTACCGAAAAGTGATAGCTATTCAGATTATGCAATCATAAAGAATACAGTATCGTATTCCATGAATAAAGATTATGCGGATTATGTGTTATTTGCGTTCTACTCTTCCCCTGTAGTGATGTATGGGGGATACGGGTTTCAAGATGATACACTTCATTTTTCGGGGCATTTGGGTTTCAATTATGATGCTTATATGTATTCTCTTTCTTTGGGGCAATGGGTAAAGCTTGGCGGTGAATATGGTCTGCTTAATAATTATGATTTAGAGCGTGATAAGCTCATTATGAGTACGACAACAATTGTTTTTAAAGATCGGCTTAAAGTATTTTATTATTACTTTCCGGTGACTTCCACGTTTGAACAACAACCTATGTTTTCTGATCTGATTCAGCTTATATACAGGGTTGTGATTTCTCTTATTGTTGTAATTGTCCTCATTGTCAGCATTCGTGTAATTTTGAGGATTATTTATAAATTTGTGTCCTTATGTCTTAGAAAGGGGGTTCTATGAAACGAATCTTAATTTTACTGTGTATGATATTTGTCATTTCATTTCCGTCTTATGCTGATGTGAAGCAGATCCCATCAAGACCTAATATGAATGCTGAATTTTACCAATATTATGCATTGTTTTACCGTAGCAATAATTCTTCCTACTATTTGTTTTATTCTCCTACTGCTATCGTTTATCCCTCCACTAGCAGTACATATGTTGCTTTCATCTGGACCCCAGAGACTTCTGAAAATTGGGAGCAGTTATCGTCTTTCCCGAATATCTGGGGGTATTTGACTTATCTGTCCGCTAACGGTGATATCATGACAAGTTCTGGTACAGTAAAGTATACGTCTGCGGCTGATACAGTCTTTACCGAACATGCAAAGGCAAATTTTTCCGCGTACTCTGATTACTGGGATAATTCTGGTGGCGGTGATGATGATTCAAGTACCGGAATTATATCCGGTCTGCGCAATGTAGTGAATGCGATTTCCTCTCTTCCCAGTAAGATCGGCAATTCCATTCTTGATATATTAAAGTCACTCTTTATTCCGGCTGATGGTTATCTGGAAGAGAAAATCAATTACCTTGTTGACCGATTTAAGGGGGCATTTGCCGTAACTCCGTATGATATGTCAAGCGTATTCTCATCAGAAAAAGAACTGTCCGATATAACAATTACCATATACGGCACTACCGCCACAATTGTAAAGATGGATTACGTGATCGAAGCTTTGGCTAAATTCCGTAAAATTATACGTGGGTTTATTGCTCTCCTGCTTCTCTTCTACAACATCAATCAGTTTTTGGCTTTTATTGGTCAGGCTCCTATATCATTGGGTGCTTTGATAGGGATTAAAAACCATATGGAACAATCAGAGGATTCATAGGGGGTGATAGTGTGATTATTGAATTTTTTATCAATATGTTCGTGGCTTTTTTAGATACTCTTATCAGTGCAGTTTCCATGGTCACGTTGCCGATTGATATGATATCGGCAATAACTACGGTTTCAGCTTATGGGAGTTGGGTTGTCGGCTCTGATCTTCTGCTTATATTTGCCACCTGTGTTTTCACCTGGACAACGGTCAAAATTGGGATGGGTTTGGTCCTGTTCGTATGGCGGTTGCTCCCATTTACTTAATTTTTTGGAGGTATTATGATAATTTTAAAAATGTTTATTGGATTTATCTGTTTTATATTTCTCTGTCTTAAACTTCCTGCCATGATTATCTGGTTTGGGCATTTTGTAGTATTCATCAGGTGGAAATTGATTGATCTTCGTAAGGAATTAAAGCTGAAAAAACAAGGTGTTGTTGTTTTCCGTCCTTTTGGACTCAAAATGTTTTGTGGTAGGCAGGGAGCCGGAAAAACCATGGCTATGGTCTGGTATCTGGATAATCTCCACCGGAAGTATCCTAAGGCTTGCATTTATACGAATTTTGCTTATAAACATCAGACGGCACCTTTGGAAAGCTTAAATGACCTGCTAAAATATCGCAACGGTGATGATGGTGTCATATTTGCTATTGATGAAATTCAGAATGAATTTTCTTCTGCTGTGTCAAAGGATTTCCCGGAAACTTTATTGAGCGAAATTACTATGCAACGTAAGCAGAAAATGACTATTCTTTCATCTTCACAGGTGTTTACCCGTGTTGCAAAACCACTCCGTGAACAGTGCTATGAGGTCATGGAATGCCGTACATTCTTTGGTCGTTGGACGCGCTTAAAATGCTATGACGCTGACGACTATTGTTCTGTCATTGATAATTACAGTCCAGAAAAGAAATTCAAGCTTCCGAAACGTTGGGTACGTTCATTTATCCAGACTGATGATCTCAGGGATTCCTATGATACCTATGAGAAAGTCCAACGCTTGTCCAGACAGGGATTCGCACCTAAAGTGATACATTAGCTTTATCTCCTGCCATGTGCCGGAAATTGCCCTGCGCAGTGCGCGGGCAATCCGGCATGGCAAACAATACAATTTGCTTTCTGTGATGGTCTAGCGGTGGAAACTCACCCGTTTTTCCTTGATTACTGCCGTAGGCCTTTACGAGCGTTAAGCGCCGACTTGCGTGCCCCCCGTGAGTGGGGGTCGGCGTAGTGACTGGAATATGTCATTTAGTGGGAGGTTTATACCCTTTGGGTTAGCCTGCGTCAAATTCAATAATGTAGTGGTTTTCGGAAGTCTGGGGTTAGTATTACCCCAGACTTCTGTAACATAGCCAACAAACCTTTATAAACACTGGGCTAGGCGGTATGTTACAGCAAGTTGTAACATCTGTAACATGTAACAATTCAAATTTAGGAGGTTTTGGACATGGAAAAAGATTCAATGTCACGTAAGTGGCAGATAACAATTAACAACCCTGCTGAAAAGGGATTCACACATGAAAGAATCAGGGAGCACTTATCGACAATGGGAAATGTGATATACTGGTGCATGGCTGACGAGGTAGGGGAAAACGGAACGTATCACACTCACATTTACATACAGGGGAAAAATGGTATCCGCTTCTCTACTGTCAAAAATCGTTTTGATGGTGGTCATTTTGAAATGGCAAAGGGTACGGCACATCAGAATATGGAATATGTCAGCAAGACAGGGAAATGGGAAAACGATCCTAAGTCAGATACGCGTGTTGATGGTACTTTTGAAGAATGGGGCGATATGCCAGTTGAACGGCAAGGGAAAAGGAATGATATTGACGATTTATATGCCATGATTAAACAGGGTTTAGCAGATTATGAAATATTAGAACAAGATCCCTCCTATATGCTCCATATGGATAAAATAGAGCGTGTCAGACAGACGATTTTACAAGAGACTTACAAGAATGAATGGCGAAACCTTGAAGTAACCTACATATACGGTGACACCGGGTCCGGCAAGACAAAAGGTGTCATGGAAAAGTATGGTTACTCCAATGTGTTCCGCGTGACTGACTACCTGCACCCGTTTGATAGCTATAAAGGACAGGATATCGTCATTTTTGAAGAATTCCGCGCTGGCTTCCGTATTTCTGATATGCTCAATTATCTGGACGGTTACCCGTTAGAACTCCCCTGTAGGTATGCAAACAAATACGCTTGTTATACCAAAGTTTATCTTATCAGCAATGTCCCCCTAAGTCAACAATATACACAGTTACAGATAGAAAATTACGAATCTTATCTCGCATTTCTTCGTCGTATACATAATGTGCACCATTACACGGGCGGTTCCATAGAGGTTGGAAAGATAGAACTTCTCTCCCATGGTTTCCACGTCATACCGTTTGAGGAGGTTCCCTGATGGTCGTAAAAACATTGTTAAAAGATATGAATTTTGAAGGGCAAGTTTCACTTAGGCGTAAAGGTAAGCAATGGTTTGAATATGTCGCAGGGGGTTCTCCTGCCAAAGTCATAAAGCGGTGCGGATATTATACTGTGTCAAAGACTTGTATTATAGATGGTGTTTTGGTAATATATGTAGAGTAGTTCAACTATTCGTTAAATTTAACTTTTGCAAACAGTGACTGGCACTCGCGCTCCGGGAAAAATGTTATGTCGCGCTCGTGTAACTATTCGCAACAAGTGGAAAGTTTAACGAATAGTTGGTATAGAAAAACAATAGAATAATAACATATACCACATAAATTATATAGTTTACTAAAGCTTCAGCACTTACTTATATTTAGCATTACCGTTACATTACTAGTATGCTATTGCTCAACTGATAAATGCAGTTTCACATTGCAATCTCTGTAATTAGGGTCTTATTATTTTAAACTATATCTATGTAAAGAATTCCAGGTAAAGTAAAACTATGGCATATATAAAATAATTTATACATAAACAAGAGGTGAATTCATGAAAGCTACTCTCTCCTACCATCAACAAAAAGATATTGAAAACGTAAAGCATCTGCGTGAGTTGATCAAAGAACTGCCCCATTTCTGCGGTGATTTTTTCCGTGGCATTGAACCACGAACATCTTCCCGTACCAGGATTGCCTACGCCTATGATTTAAAGGTGTTTTTTGACTTTTTGCAAAAGGAAAATCCGGTCATTCGTAAGCTTGAGATGAAAGAAATCCCATTGGACTTTTTGAATACACTTAAGGTTGTTGATATAGAGGAATATATGGAGTATTTAAAGTACCGGTTTAATGATAGAAGTCAGGAAATAACCAACAAAGAGCGTGGAATCATGCGAAAAATCTCCTGCTTGAAAAGCTTCTATAATTACTATTACCGAAATGAAAGGCTTCAAAACAATCCAGCTGCTTTAATTCAGCTTCCTAAGCTGCATGAGAAAGAAATTATACGTTTGGACGTAGATGAAGTTGCGCTGCTTCTCGATGAAGTAGAAAAAGGAGAATCTTTAACAGAGAAACAAAAAGCCTATCACGAGAAAACAAAAGTTCGGGATCTGGCGCTGCTCACACTTTTACTTGGAACAGGAATACGTGTTTCCGAATGCGTAGGTTTGGATCTTAATGACATTGATTTTAAAAATGGGGGCATACGCATACATAGAAAGGGAGGAAAAGAGGTAACAGTCTACTTTGGAACTGAGGTTGAGGATGCACTCCTGGATTATCTGGAAGAACGAAATCAAATTATTCCTGAAGAAGGTAATGAGAATGCACTCTTTTTATCCATGCAGAAAAAGAGAATTGCTGTTCGCAGTGTAGAAAATCTGGTGAAAAAATATTCCAGGCTGGTGACACCTTTAAAAAAGATTACTCCGCATAAACTACGCAGCACCTATGGAACCTCCCTTTATAAAGAGACTGGTGATATCTATTTAGTGGCAGATGTTTTGGGGCATTCTGATGTAAATACCACAAAAAAACATTATGCCGCGTTGGAAGACGAACGTCGTCGCAGTGCTAGAAATAAAGTAAAACTGCGGGAAGATTAGTATTAATAATCACACTCAATCCGACATACTAAATACTCTCCCTTCCAATTCGTAAATATCTCCAATCGGAATCATTAACCCCTCTGTCAGAACCAGAACCTGTTCATAGACATTGATTTTTTTTACGCATCCTTTTACAGTTTGATAGCTGCCGCCGGACTTACTGTTATCCGCCCGGAAGTAAGTCACAAGCAGCTCTGGCTGTTCTGTAAGCATTTCCTGTACTATTCTAAGTTTGTCATCCAAACGCAGCTTCTCTTCTTCATCAAGTTCTATACGCTCATCCGTTAATCTTGCCGCTTCCTTGATTGCGGCATCATGTCCAGTCAAAGCCGCAAAAGGAGAGAATTGAGCGGCGCGGTCCGCAACAGCCATCTGCGGGTGTTTTACAGATACCGGATGCGAAAGATGTATGATATCATCATATGGCCTGCTATGATTCTGCTTCATTTTCCCCTTCCTTTCGTAAAATCAGGCTTTATGCCCTCCAATCTGATTGTTTCGCTCCTGGGTCATGGCGCCCTCCTTCAGATTAATCCCTTTTAAAACTGCATTTTTCCCATATTTTTTCTTGATTGAAAGCATAGCCAGCTGTAGTTGCTTCTCTTTTTGTAGTTCCTCGTCATCTTTCTGTCGCTGTTTCCTCAATGCCTCGTAATCTGTAAATAAATCCAGCTGTTCAAAGTCCAGTGTATCACATGGTGATGCATCATCTTCAACTATATGGTTAGCCGCAATGGTAACCCGCCTGACTAAGAGGCCGGGATCCACAATCTTAGAGTATAATTTAATCACCGCATCCATAATCAGCATGGTCGAGGAAGTCCGTTTACCAATATTTGCAGTACCATGCGCATGTTTTGGGATTTTACGCCCATAGTGGTCCGTGACAATCTCCCCTTTGTAGGACTTGCGTATTTCTGGGTTTGTCAGGTTCTCTATATCATAACCTATTGTAATGACAATCTGATCCGTAACAAGCCCCTTTTCTACCAGATCAAGGACGAGTAATTCGGTCATTTCCTGCACAATTAGCTTTGCTTTTTCATAACTGTATGGATACTGTAGTACCTGGCCGGAACCAATGCTGTTGGTGGATGGTTTATAGGATTTCACATCAGCCATGGTGCAGGGTTCCCATCCCCAGGCATGGTCAATCAAAAGTTCCGCATTAATACCAAACAACTTATAGAGAAGGTCCTCATTATAATATTCATTTGGTTTCCCTATGGAGCATCTGGCGACGTCTCCCATTGTATACAACCCGACAGCCTCCAGTTTTTTTGCATACCCTCTACCCACACGCCAGAAATCCGTAATGGGACGATGTTCCCAGAGCAGCTGGCGGTAGGATATTTCATCAAGCTTCGCGATACGTACACCGTTCTCATCCGGTGTAGTCCGTTTTGCCATGATATCCATGGCAATCTTACACAGATACATATTGCTTCCGATACCGGCAGTAGCGGTAATCCCGGTGGTCTTGAAGACGTCCTGTATCATTTTCTGTGCTAGTTCCCTGGCCGTAATTCCGTAGGTTCCCAGATACTGCGTGACATCCATTATGACTTCATCAATCGAATATACATGGATATCCTCAGGCGCAATGTATTTTAAGTATATATTGTATATCCGGGTGCTGTAATCCATGTAAAGAGCCATCCTTGGTGGCGCGGTAATATAAGAGATCTCCTTGTCAGGAAAAGCATTCAGTTCTGTTACATCAAAAGACGCTCCGTTAAAAATATGGCATGGGGCATGCATTTTGCGCATGGCATTTGCTTCCCGGACTTTCTGTACTACTTCAAACAGCCTTGGCCGCCCAGGAATTCCATAAGCTTTAAGGGCCGGTGAGACTGCAAGGCATATGGTCTTTTCCGTCCGGCTTGCGTCAGCCACCACCAGATTGGTTACTAACGGATTCAGTTTCCGCTCGATGCATTCAACTGAAGCATAGAAGGATTTTAAGTCAATCGCAATATAATATGGTTCCTGTGGCATTTTTCATTACCTCCAAAAATCGAACATACTTTCGCATGACTATTATAACACGTGGCAAGTCAGCCTGAAAGGTATCTTTCAATTTTTCTACTTATGTCACACCTCCTGGCACTTAACTGTCCCCATTACCAAATTGCCGCAAAAGCAAAGGTCGAATTTGCTGTGCAAGATAAAGCGAGCCACAGACACAAATGGGGTCAGAAGGTATAGTTATTTCTGTGGCAAAATCAAGTGCTTGCTGCATCTCATCAAAAGTGTATACATTACTGCAATAAGTCTTTGCCGTCTTTGCAAGACTTTGAGATGCCAGTGCTCTTGGATTATCTGGGGTAACAGCTATAAAATGATGAGTAAGTCTGGCGATTTCTTTAACCATAACATTATAATCTTTATCAGCTAATACTCCCATTATCACCGTTAGCCGTTGACTGGGTAGTTTATACAGACTATCCTGAAGTGCCTTTGCCCCTTCCGGATTATGACAACCGTCCAATAATACAAGAGGCGAGGTTCTGATTATCTCCTGGCGTGCAGGTATTTTAGCGTTTTTTATCCCTTCGGTTATTGCTCTCTGTTGAATGGAAAATCCCATTTCTGCAAGAGTAAAGGCTGCAGTAATTGCAGTAATACAATTATAAATCTGAAATCTGCCAGTCATGGATTTTATGTATTGCTGCCCCATATAGAGAAAGCTGTTTTCCGGGAAGGTGTCCTCCATCACATTAAGATGATGCAGAGAAGGCACGATCAGTCTGCCATGTACTTCGTCGCATCTATGTTTAATTATGTTCAAAGCATCGGGCTGCATCAGTGGATAGCATATCGTGATGCCCCCTTTTATAATCCCGGCTTTATGCACCGCTATCTCTTCCAGCGTATTTCCCAAAATCCCCATATGGTCCAAACTTACCGAGGTGATAATCTGCAAAAGAGCGGGAGGAATGATATTTGTGGAATCCTCTTTTCCGCCAAGGCCACATTCCAGACAAACAAAATCACAGCTGCTGCGGTAAAACCATTCAAAGGCTATCGCTGTAATCACCTCAAATTGAGTAGGATACTCTCCTTCTACACAAGAATCTTCCCAACAGGAAAATACATATTCCCCACAGCTTTCCAGCTGATTATAAGGAATAGGCAGATGATTGATCTGCATGGTTTCATTAAAATTTAAAATATAAGGACTGATAAAAAGCCCTGTTTTGTAACCGCTCTCTTTTAAAATATAGGATAATATTGTACAGGTGGATCCTTTGCCATTTGTTCCCGCGACATGTATAAATTTTAACTTCTCCTGCGGATTACCCATATTGTTTAACAATTTCTTAATTCGCTCTAGACCTAAGTTTATACCGTATTTTGCAAGGGAATTCAGCTTATCCATCACAGACATCTCTACCATATTAATCATAAAAAAACACGCCCCCTTTCTGTTAGTGCAAAACACCAGTCAATTTTCACCCTAAGGAGTCACATTAAGTTAATAATGATTATGAAAGGGCTTCAAGCAATCTTTTGACGCTCATTTTGCGAATTGGGTGTATCAAATGCGGGTCGATTTCGCATAAAGGTGCAAGAACAAAATCTCTTATATCCATTTCCGGATGAGGAACAATCAAATCTTCTGTATAAATGATTTTGTCTCCGTACATTAGAATGTCTATATCCAGGGTACGTTCTCCCCAATGGCGCAGTCGAACCCTGCCTGCAGCTTGCTCCAGGCTTTGGCAAAATTTCAGCAGCTGATTGGGGGTATAAAAAGTTTTTATCTTGATTACTGCATTTAAAAAAGAAGGTTGATCAGTTACCCCATAGGGCAGAGTTTCAGTATAAGTTGAAACTGCCATAAACTGACAGTTTTTATCCTGTATAACTGCCGCTTTTACAGTGTCCAGATATGCCTTTCTATCTCCTAAATTAGAACCGATTGCCAAGTAACAGATTTCCCGTTTCCTGGTAACGCAAAGTGAAACATCAGAAAATTTTGTAGCAATAGGCGCATGCGGTTTGTGTACAGTCAATGATATCTCCTCAACTAAAGGGTACTCATACATTAAATAAGACACAAGATTGTTAGCAAGGCTTTCAAGGAGATCATATTGATTGCTGCAGGCAAAGCTTTTTATCTTGAGCGCTACGTCTCCATAATTAACTGTTTTTTCAATCTCATCATTGCAAAAGGATGTGTCTAAGACCAATTCGCAATCAATTGTAAACATTTGGCCTAGTTGCTTTTCACTTTCCAATACTCCATGATAAGCAAAAAATTCTATACCGGTCAGTGTTATTTTATCCATTTATCTTCCTTTATTATAGATTTTACCATTTTTATTGTGTCGAGATTTTGCTCAATGTCATGTACCCTTACAAAACTTGCACCCTTCATAACACCAACGGCAGTTGTGGCAAGTGTACCATAGAGTCGTTGATCGGTAGGTTTTTCAAGGGTTAGTCCAATTACTGATTTGCGTGAGGTGGCTATCATAACAGGATATCCCAGACTGCACAGGCGGTCGGTATTATTAATAACATGCAGGTTTTGATTGTAATCCTTGGCGAAGCCCACACCTCCATCCAAAACGATTTCCCCTTTTTCTATGCCTGCTTTCTCTGCCTTTTCAAGGCTGTCATTGATGTCTGATAAATATTCTTCCGGAAAATTTTTATATTGATTGCTGCGGCGGTTGTGCATCAGGCAATAGGCCAGACCGGATTTTGCAACCACTTGTGCCATCTTATCATCATATTGCAGACCCCAAATATCATTTATCATATCAATTTTATTGCTTAGGGCCTGGACAACCTGCCATTTGTAGCTGTCCAATGAAATTGTAATGTCAAAGTTTTCCTTCAGCTTTTCAATCACAGGAGCAACCCGATTAATTTCCTGCTCTAAAGATACTTTTGTATGCCCGGGACGAGTTGACTCTCCGCCAACGTCAATAATATCTATACCTTGACAGATCATTTCCTGCGCTTTCATCAGGGCATCATCTAAGGCATTATACTGACCTCCATCAGAGAAGGAATCTGGTGTAACGTTTAATATTCCTACAATATATACATTGTTTTGCGTGTCAAATACTTTATTGCCTATAATCAAAGGCTTACCTCCATATTTTTATCCTGTGGTTTCCAGTTGCACTGTGCCTGGGCGTTGCATAAAAAGCAATTACGGCTTTTTTTATCTGCAAACTGCAAAAGCTGTGAAAGTGTATGGGAAGTGTCTTTCGCGTTGTGATTTGCGATTGCAAGGGTAATTTCATTGACTTCATGCGGGCTAAATCCCGCATCTTCCAGCAGCTTTTTAGCAATTACTGCTCCTTCCCGGGCGTGATCCGCCCCTGCGCTGTATTGGATACTCCTGCCAATGTCGTGCAGCAGCGCTGCCGAATACACTAGTTCCTGGGAATAATCATACCCTTTGGTTAAAGTTTCCAGATACATAATTCTGGCTACATCCAATAAATGGGAAAAGCTGTGATCACAAAAAATTCTGTTTTTCTCAGATTGATTAATTTTAGATAACCAATCAATGTATTCTTGACTATTTATAATTTTATTTATTCTTTCCATCACTTTATTAAATCCTGTATGCTTTTTTGCAGTGCAAGATCTCCTTTCAGAATGCCTCTGGTTGCAACCGTTACTGTTTTAGTGCCAATTTTTTTCACACCTCGCATGGTCATACAGGTGTGAGTGGCTTCCACAATTACCATTACCCCTAATGGGTCAAGGCTTGTGTAGATACGATCAGCAATCTGGTTTGTCATCTGTTCCTGTATCTGCAGGCGACGGGCAAATACTTCAGTTACTCTGGCAAGCTTACTTAAGCCTACTACTTTGCCGTTTGGAATATAGGCAATATGCACCTTACCAAAAAAAGGAGCAAGGTGATGCTCACACAGGGAATGAAATTCAATATCCTTTTCCAACACCACGTCATTGTTATCTGAATGAAACACAACCGATAAGAGTTCTGTGGCGTTCATATCGTACCCCTGAGTAAGCTCTTCATACATTTTTGCCACACGCGCAGGTGTGTCTGCAAGCCCCTCCCTCATTGGATCTTCTCCTATTGCTTCCAGCAAAAGGGCGATGGCCTGTTCCGCTTTCTGTAAATTCATCATAAATATATTCCTTTCTATTTTACGAATAGAGTAGCGCAGCCAGAGAAGCCTATATAAAAAACAGGACAGGCAATAAGCCTATCCCGCAAACATACAAACTTTAATAACAGCGGGATGCAAAATTTATACCGCAGGGCTTACCCTTTCGTTCTCCTGACAACTCCCCGTTCAGGAAACACTTTACGCATAAATTTCTACTCTGTAAAAGACACGGTGATACCGTATCTAAACTTGCAAATAAGTATACCACCTGCTTTTTAAATATACAACATAAATTATTTGGCATTAAAATAGTCGTGTACTGACTCTAAGGGATATCCCGTTATACAGGTCAGACGTTCTAAATAATCCTTAGACAGGTTACTTATCCTGGCTCTGAACGAAATAGGCTACAGTCAGATACTGACCGGAATGAATGGTATCTTCCCTCAATCTGTTCATATTCTTTAATTCCTGGACATACTGAGCGGTAGACATGCCGCTGTTCTCAACATACTGATCAGCAATACTCCAAAGGCTGTCTCCGTTCCTGATCTCTATACTGGTATAATACTTCTCTATTAATGGTGTTCCTACCTCACCGGCCAATGCATTCATCAGGGAATGTCCGCATAAATGAGCTCCAAACAGGACTGCCAGGGTTAACATGATTAACTGTTTCATAATGTGCATACCTCCTCAAATATAAGAACATACGTTCCTTTTGCTGAAATCATCATAACACTAAGAACATATGTTTGTCAATCTGTTTTGCATTTTTTCGAACAAAGGTTTGCATTTTCCCCGAACATATGTTACTATAGTTTTAATGAATAGGAATGAGGAGGCTGTGTTATGGCGCAAGAGAAAATTACACCCAAACAGCAGGAAATTTTAGAATATATAAAAGAGACTATTTTAAAGAAGGGGTATCCGCCTGCAGTCAGAGAGATCTGTGAAGCGGTTAATCTTAAATCCACATCTTCGGTACACTCTCATTTGGAAACTCTTGAGGAAAAAGGATATATAAGAAGAGATCCGACCAAACCCCGCACGATTGAGATTATTGATGACTGCTTTAACCTTACACGCAGGGAAGTTGTGAACGTTCCCATATTGGGAACTGTTGCTGCCGGGCAGCCTTTATATGCGGAAGAGAATATTGAAAATTATTATCCCATTCCGTCTGATCTTCTTCCAAACGCAGAGACGTTCATGTTGAGGGTCAGGGGCAATTCCATGATTAATGCAGGTATTTTGGAAGGCGATCAGATTATTGTTGAACACTGTCCTACTGCTCAGAATGGGGAGATTGTTGTAGCGCTTGTAGATGATTCCGCTACAGTAAAGAGGTTTTTTAAAGAAAACGGCAATTATCGTCTTCAGCCTGAGAATGATTCTATGGATCCTATTATTGTAGATCATGTTGAGATACTTGGAAAAGTGATTGGTTTGTTCCGTTTGGGCATTCATTAAAAACAAGGCTTGAAGTTGACATAATTAATTTATGTTAACTTCAAGCTTATAAAAAACGGCTCACAATAATTGTTAAGCCGTTCATCTGCAATCTCAATATATTTTATATCTATTTTATATCTAAATCTTCTACGGCGATTGTCTTTCCATCTCTCCAGATTCTTTCCAGATCATAGAAAAGACGGTTTTCTTTATCAAAAACATGCACGATGATATCGCCATAATCCATAAGAATCCAATTAGCTGTCTGGTAGCCTTCTACCTGCTTGCACACATAACCCTTTTTACCCAGTTCCTCCTCAACGTTGTCTACCATCGCCTGTACCTGGTTGGAATTCGTACCGCTGGCAATAATAAAGTAATCTGCAAGAACTGAAACGTTTCGGATATCTATGATGCTGACATCCTCGCCTTTTTTATCAGATAAAGCTGCATAAGCAGTTTTTACCATATCCATGGATTGATTCATTTTGTTTCTCCCTTCTTTTCGTTGTGAACCTGTTTATAATAAGCATATGCCTGATTAGAAACAGAATCCACAAAACTTCCTTTGCTTTCCAGATATTCAAGAGTATTCTTAAGAATCTGATAAACACATTCATCCAAATCTGTAAATGCAATAGAACGAATATGAAGCAGATCTGGGGCTCTCTCCCGTCTTGGCTCAATATAATCTGCCGTAAATACTATTTTTTCAAGCAGAGACATATTTGGTCTTCCTGTTGTATGCCACCGCACGGCATTTAAGACCTCATGGTCATTAACATTATATTTATGCTCCGCCAGCCATGCCCCGTATTTGGCATGCAGCACGACTGGGGCCTTAAGTTCATCATCAGTTAGTAGAATATTCTGTTTCCGGCACTTTTTAATAATCTCATCATTTCCATAATGCTTTGCACAATCGTGAAGCAGACCCGCAAGCTCTGCCTGATCTAAATTACAACCGTAACGCATAGCCAATGCGGTACAGATAAAAGAAACACTTAATGTGTGTTCATATCTTAAAGGGTTCAATTTTTCCTTTAAATCATCTCTTAATTCCATTATAACATTTATCATGCTTTATCCTTCTCCTGATATAAGCCTTGATCGTTAATATAAGTCAGTACCTCCTGGGGTACATATTCCGAAAAAGAAAGACCTTTTGCAATTCGTTCCCGCAGCATGGCGGAAGAAATATCCATCTCTTCACAATGAAGAATACGAATATCTGCGTTGTATTTGTTATAGAGGTAGGCAATCTGCCCCTCCATGGAAGGATGCGCATCTTCATATTCCCGCCGCGCAGCTAAAATTACAGCCTGAGACAGAACCTGGTCCGGTTCATACCAGTTCTCAATTTCATAAAGAGAATCAGCTCCTATGATAAAAAAGAATTGATGCTGTGGATAAGCTTTACGCAGTAGTCTTAAGGTCTGAGCGGTATAGGTACTTCCATTTCTTCTAACTTCAAAATCAGAACAGACCAGTCCTGATTTCCCGTGAATGGCAAGTTTCGTCATCGCAAGACGGATTTCAGGATCAGTTATATTCCGGTCATTTTTGTGGGGAGGATGTCCGGATGGCATAAACCATACCTCATCCAGCTTATATTCCTGATAGGCCTGCTCTCCCAGCATCAGATGACCATTGTGGATCGGATCGAATGTTCCGCCCATAATCCCTATATTACCCATAATTATCGACTCCCTGGCCTAATGATTAGGCAGCTTTATTTAGGAAGAACAATTTTTCTTTTTGCTTCGTCTTTTGCCTGCTTATAAAGGACAATTTTTCTTCCAATTACCTGAACTACTTCAGAATGGGTCCGTTCAGACAGAATCGAAGCGATGCTGGTTCCATCATCTGCACAATTTTTTAGAATGGTTATTTTTATTAATTCCCTTGCTTCTAACGCTTCTGCGATCGCATTTGTGATCTCAGGAGTTAAGCTGGATTTTCCGATCTGAAAGATCGGTTCTATATTCATCGCCAGTCCCTTTAAATAGGATCTCTGCTTACTTGTCATATTATTCTCCTTGTTACTTGTAATAGTCAAATTCAAGACCATACATGCGGACCGTATCGCCTTCTTTAATGCCGGCATTTTCCAGTTCTTCCAATATACCGTTGTCTTTTAAGAATTTCTGGAAGAAGCTGAAGCCCTTTTCTGATTCCAGATTCGTATAACCAAGCATTTTTTCAATACGAGGCCCTTCTACTACATAGACGCCGTCTTCTGTCACTTCCACTGAGTAAGGCAGCAATACTCCCGACAGACTCTTTAAGTCAAATTCTTTTTCAAAGACCAAAGGACTTAAATTAACTGTTTTAAGAAGATCATACACTGCATACAGCAGTTCCTTAACTCCCTGGCCGCTGACAGCAGAGATCGGATAAACCTTGATACCCTGGGGTTCAAATTCGGCTTTCAGTTTATCAATCGGACTCTCACCATCTTCATAAATGGCATCAATCTTATTAGCAGCTATAATCTGGGGACGCTTTATTAAATCCGGATTATAGGCTTCCAGCTCTTTATTAATGGCCTTGATGTCAGTAATCGGGTCACGGCCTTCTGTTGAAGCTGCATCAACAACATGAACCAGTACTCTTGTCCGCTCAATATGGCGAAGAAAATCATGACCAAGCCCTATGCCTTCAGAAGCTCCCTCAATCAGTCCGGGGATATCTGCCATGACAAATCCTTTTCCTCCATCTATATCAACAACGCCCAAGTGCGGGTTTAATGTAGTGAAGTGGTAATTGGCAATTTTAGGTCTTGCATTACTGACTCTTGATAAAAGGGTTGATTTTCCTACATTTGGAAATCCCACCAGGCCTACATCGGCGATTACTTTTAATTCCATCTGAACCCAGAGTTCCTGAGAGGGTTGTCCCGGCTGTGCGTATTTTGGAGCCTGCATGGTAGGAGTTGCAAAATTCATGTTGCCTTGTCCGCCTCTGCCGCCTTTTAAAATAACTTCACGGCGATTTTCTCCGGACATATCGGCAATGACTTTTCCAGATTCAAAATCTTTTAAAACAGTTCCTTCCGGAACTTTTATGATTAAGTCGCCGCCATCTTTTCCATGGCATCTGCGCTTCCCGCCCGCTTCTCCATCCTGTGCGGTATACTTATGAATGTGTCTGAAGTCACTTAAGGTATTAAGCCCTTCATCCACTTCAAAAATAATATTACCGCCTCTGCCGCCATCGCCGCCGTCAGGACCGCCGCAGGGAACATAAAGTTCTCTCCGGAAGCTGACATGGCCGTCGCCGCCCTTTCCGGATCTTATATATATTTTTGCTCTATCGGCAAACATTCATTCACCTGTTTCCTTTCTTATGATAAAAAATGGAATCCCATTATTCGATATTCAGATTAATGGGCGTATCGTAAAAAACGGCTCCATACGTCAAGGTATGAAGCCGGTCCAATTATTCGTTAATTGCTTTTGGATAAACAGAAACCTGCTTTTTGTCTCTGCCTTTTCTCTCGAATCTCACAACGCCAGTCACTAAAGCGAATAATGTATCATCACCGCCGCGGCCTACGTTGATGCCTGGATGAATATGAGTTCCACGCTGTCTGTAAAGAATATTACCAGCTAATACGAACTGACCATCAGCTCTTTTAGCACCTAATCTCTTAGACTCGGAATCTCTGCCGTTCTTTGTAGAACCAACACCCTTTTTATGAGCGAAAAATTGAAGGTTCATCTTTAACATCACTTACACCTCCTTAAATCGGATTTTAATATATGGTTCTCCATATTCTTCCTCAATAT
>JAEWPQ010000178.1 GCA_023460575.1 Bacillota bacterium | reverse complement strand
TGACATAGCTCACACCTAACCTCCCTCCAGTTGTGTACTTGTGCATAATACAACTGTTTGGGTATTTTATAGCACTGATATGATTATAGCATAATTTTGCCATACGTCAAGAAAAATTTTTTATTATTTTTCAATTATTCCGGCAATTATTTCAGTTGTTCACCCACAACTTCTGCGACTTTCGATAAGCATGCATCTACTCCAGCCGGATTTTTACCGCCAGCCTGAGCCATGTTTGGACGTCCGCCGCCGCCGCCGCCCACAAGGGAAGCTATAGCCTTGATTAAGTTGCCTGCATGAGCTCCTTTTTTCTGAGCTTCATCAGTAACAGCTGCCATTAAATTGACCTTTCCATCCTGTACAGAAGCAATTACAATTACGCCTTCTCCCAGCTTGTCTTTTAGCTGGTCACCTAAGTTTCGAAGACCGTTCATATCCACATCCATTACTTTTACAGCAAGAACTTTCATGCCCTTTACTTCTGTTACCTGATCCATAACATCACCAAGAGAATCATTGGCCAGCTTACTCTTTAACTTCTCATTTTCAGAGTGAAGAGCCTTTATCTCCTCGAGGAGGGATTCTATCTTCGCAGTCAGGGAAGCAGGTGTGGTTTTTGCAGCCTTTGCTGCTTCATGAAGTGCCGCTTCTGTTTCTTTATAATAATTCATTAATCCGTCACCGGTTAATGCCTCAATTCTGCGTACGCCGGCTGCAATACCGGTCTCAGAAAGTATCTTAAAGGATCCGATGACACCTGTATTGGAGATATGCGTACCACCGCAAAGTTCTGTGGAGAAATCACCCATTTTTACTACGCGGACACTGTCTCCGTATTTTTCACCAAATAATGCCATGGCGCCAGACTTTTTGGCTTCCTCAAGAGACATGATCTCTGTCTGAACCGGGAGTGATTCTTTGATTTTTTCATTAACAAGAGTTTCAACCTGATCAATCTCTTCCAGTGTTAAGGCGGAAAAATGAGTAAAGTCGAAACGGAGTCTGTCACCATCAACAAATGATCCTGCCTGCTCTACATGGCTGCCAAGCACAGTCCTTAATGCTTTCTGGAGAAGATGGGTGGCACTGTGGTTTTTACCTGTATTCTGGCGGTTTTTCTCACAGACTTTTAAGGTTACCTGATCACCGGTCTGCAGCATACCTTTTATCACTTTTCCCACATGACCGACCTTGCCGCCCTGAAGGTGAATGGTATCCTCAACTTTAAATTCTCCGGTTTCACATATAATCATGCCCGTATCGCCCTGCTGGCCGCCCATGGTTCCATAAAAGGAGGTTTTTTCTGTTACAATCGTTCCGGTCTCTCCGTCTGTCAGGGCTTCCACCAGATCGCTGTCACTGGTAAGTGCAGTGATCACCGTATCACAGATTAAACTGTCATAGCCAGTAAACTCCGTTGTGAGGGACGGATCAATAGACTGATAAACCGTAACATCCGCGCCCATATAATTCGTGGTCTTTCTGGCATTTCTGGCTGTTTCACGCTGTTTCTGCATGGCTGCCTTAAAGCCTTCCTCGTCCACTCCGAACTGTTTTTCTTCCAGAATCTCAAGAGTTAAGTCAAGAGGGAATCCGTAGGTATCATACAGCTTAAAGGCATCCTCACCAGTCATAATCCTGCTGCCCTTTTTCACCATATCTTCTTCCAGTTCATTTAAGATGGCAAGGCCCTGATCAATGGTCTTGTTAAACTTATCTTCTTCCTGGGTAAGGACCTTTAATATCATGGCCTTCTTTTCTTCCAGTTCCGGATAACCGTCCTTTGAAAGTTCAATGACCGTTGTGGATAAATCTGCAAGGAATTTGCCTTTGATTCCAAGAAGCCTTCCATGGCGGGCAGCCCTTCTTAAAAGACGGCGCAGAACATAGCCTCTGCCTTCATTAGACGGCATAATTCCATCAGAAATCATGAAGGTGCAGGAACGGACATGATCGGCGATGAGGCGAAGTGATACATCAACGTCTGCGTCCTTTTTATATTCCGTATTGGCCAGCTTTGCCACACGGTTTAAAAGCGCCTTAATTGTATCTATATCAAAAATAGTATCCACATCCTGCACAACCACTGCAAGGCGCTCAAGGCCCATGCCTGTATCAATATTCTTCTGCTTTAATTCTTCATAATTGCCCTTGCCATCGTTCTCAAACTGCGTAAATACGTTATTCCATACTTCCATGTAACGGTCACATTCACAGCCTACGGTGCAGCCAGGCTTTTTACAGCCATATTTTTCACCCCGGTCATAATAGATCTCAGAACATGGACCGCATGGGCCTGCTCCGTGCTCCCAGAAGTTGTCTTCCTTGCCAAACCGGAATATACGCTCCGGTGCAATACCGATATCTTTGTTCCAGATTTCGAAAGCTTCGTCATCTTCCAGATATACGGAAGGATACAGCCTGTCCGGATCCAGTCCGACTACCTCTGTTAAAAATTCCCATGACCAGTGAATTGCTTCATTCTTGAAATAATCTCCAAATGAAAAGTTGCCAAGCATTTCAAAAAATGTGCCGTGTCGGGCAGTTTTGCCTACATTCTCAATATCACCGGTTCTTATACACTTCTGGCAGGTTGTTACCCTTTTTCTTGGAGGAAGCTCCTGACCTGTAAAATATGGTTTTAAGGGTGCCATACCCGAGTTGATCAATAACAAGCTGTTATCATTATGTGGAACCAGGGAGAAGCTTTTCATCGCTAAATGTCCCTTGCTCTCAAAGAATTCAAGGTACATTCTCCTCAGTTCATTCACACCGTAGTTATTCACGTTACTGTCCTCCGTTAGTTATTTTGTCTCATCCGTACCAGCTGCGGCACTGGCGGCGTCTTTATAATCTCTGTATTTCTTTCCGCATACAATTCCGCCCCAGGAAATAAGCAGGAAAAACAGGAATTTAATAGCGGTTCCCAGGAAACTTGCAAATATTGCTGTCATTATTTTTTCCTCCCGAAAGTTATTATAATATCGCTCATTTTATTATCCTATCACAAGGGATTTTATTTAGCAAGATATTCATTTGTAATTTTTTTCATATATATGAAAAAGTACGGTAAAAACCGTACTTTTTCGTCGTTTCTATGGAGTAAGATATTCTTCATATTCTTCAATCAGGCTGTAAGCCCTTTCTCTCGTGGATTCAGCCAGAGAAGCGGTATATTCAAGTTCTTCCAAAGTTCCACCGCTGTACTTTTTGGCAGCTTCTTCCGCTTTTATGTCCCTGTCTTTAATCCAGGACTGCTGGGAGGCTTCCAATTTTCTTTTTAAATCTTCAGACAGGGTTTCAGAAATCGCTTCAGAAATCGCATTCTGCTCCCGGTTCCAAAGCTTCAGTTCTTTATCAGCCAGGGCTTTCATGGAATATGTGTTGGAATCAGCCGAATCCTCCCTCATCTTTTTAATCTGGGCATCCAGCTCCTTTAAATGTTTCCTGAAATAATCCGCGCCTTCAGACGGTGCTGCAGCCTGGGCAGTCTTGGCCTTGGAATCCGGAGTAATCGGAGTAATCACAGGTTCCGGTACGGATGACTGTGTTTCACTTTCTCCGTATGTATCCGCAGTCCCTGCCCCTTCATCCGGTTCAGATAAAACAGCTCTTTTCATCATCGGCTCCTGGGTGTCCTGTAATACCGCACTTTCGTCGTCCTCTTCTGGCTGGGCTGTGTCAGAAGAGACTTCAGTGTCATCGGGAACTGATTTCTTCTGTGCTTCTTTTGGAATCATGATATCCGGAGATATCTGCCGGACAGAACCGCTTCCTGTTTTTTCTTCTTTTAAAGTCTGGCTGTCTTCGGAATATCCGGAAACTACGGAAGAATTCGTTGTGCTGTCTTTTCCCTTAACAAAGCTGAAGGTAGCAAAGGTCATCAATATGCCTATGACCAGTATACTTCCTATTACAATCCAAATTCCTCTGTTTCTATTCATGACTTTTCATCCTAACATGATTTAATGAAATTACCATATCACAAATAAAAAAGAAAGAAAATAGGAAACTGGATTTAGTAAGAGATTGTAAGAGATATGTAAGTTTTATCCACTTACTTTTCTCTTTAGGAAAGTCCTTCATCTGTAAGCAGATCATGTCCGTCAGCTGCACTGGTAGCCAGCACATCACACCTTTCATTCATGGGGTGTCCGGCATGTCCTTTTACCCAGTGAAAAGTTACCTGATGCATCTGTTTTGCCCTAAGCAGACGCTCCCACAAATCAATGTTCTTTACAGGACCGCTCTTTCCCCTTTTCCAGTCATTCTTCAGCCAGTTATCAATCCAATGCTGGTTAAATGCATCAGTTAAATATTTGGAATCCGAATAAAGTTCCACCTGGCAGGGTCTGGTTAACGCCTCCAGACCTGCAATCGCTGCCATAAGTTCCATGCGGTTATTTGTGGTTTTCACAAATCCTGCAGACATAGATTTTTCATGGAGCTGCCCATTGGAATCTGTAAACTGCAAAATTGCACCGTAACCTCCCGGTCCGTCAGGATTTCCTCTCGCAGCTCCATCTGTAAATAATTGTACCTTTGTCAATTTCTCATGTTCTCCTTATTTTCATCTGTCCCATTTATCACACAATGAATTAATCTGATCTGCAAATTTGGCCAGATCTTTATTGGCCCCGCCCTCATTATGGCGGATTACCTGCAATAGCCGTTCTCCTGCTGCAAACAGTCTGGCGTAAACACCAACAGGTTTTTTAGCGGTTTCCGGTGCTCTGACTACTGCGATTCCTTCTGCCTCATCCGCCCATTTACCAAGGGCAAGATCATATATGGAACCGGAATAGGGTGCACTTACCTGGTAAGCATACTCTTTCTTTAAAAGCTGTTCAAAAGAATTGCAGACCAGATCGTCGCCATGAACCAGAAATACTTGTCGCGGTTTTTCTTCAAATGCATTCAACCAGGCAATCAATCCCTCCATATCTGCATGGGAACTCATCCCACCCATCTGTTCAATATGGGCTTCCACCTGAATGGTTTCACCAAAAAGCCTTACATCGGTGCTGCCATCGATCAGGCTTCTGCCAAGCGTCCCTATGGACTGATAGCCCGTAAAGACAATCGTACACTCCGGGCGCCACAGATTATGCTTTAAATGGTGCCGGATACG
>JAEWPQ010000177.1 GCA_023460575.1 Bacillota bacterium | reverse complement strand
TGGGCCATAATACCAATATTTCTGGTTCTTTCCAATGGATATTCTCTTCCAGCCAAAGCTTTTTCCTCCTATTAGAATCTGTAGTGAGCAAATGCCTTGTTTGCTTCAGCCATCTTGTGCATATCTTCTTTCTTCTTTACAGCTGCACCGGTGTTGTTAGCAGCATCAAGGAGCTCATTTGCCAGTCTCTCTTCCTGAGTTTTTTCTCCTCTTTTACGAGAGTAAAGAGTGATCCATCTCAGGGCCAATGCCTGTCTTCTCTCTGGTTTTACTTCGATCGGTACCTGATAAGTAGCTCCACCGATACGTTTTGCCTTTACCTCAAGTACAGGCATAATGTTGTTCATTGCTTCTTCGAAGACTTCAACAGCTGGTTTGCCAGCTTTTGTTTCGATACGGCCGAATGCACCGTATACGATCTTCTGAGCAACACCTCTTTTACCATCTAACATAATGTTGTTAATTAACTTAGTAACAACTTTGTTATTGTAAAGCGGGTCTGCTAATACGTCTCTTTTTTGAGTATGTCCTTTACGTGGCACGTTACTTCCCTCCTTAATATCGCCGTCTTTTCATAAGAATAAACAGCTATTCATTAGATCCTCGGTACTCACAAACATTGAAGTTGCGTTCGCGCTCGGTTTCTATCTATATAATCCTGCAACCTACAGGTTCAATATCTAAAGTCCGGCACTAGAAATTCAAATGTGTGGTATTAATTACTTTTTGTCTTTAGGTCTCTTAGCACCGTATTTGGAACGAGCCTGTCTTCTGTTCGCTACTCCTGCAGTATCCAGTGTACCTCTTACGATATGATATCTGGTACCTGGTAAATCTTTTACTCTACCGCCGCGAATTAAAACAACACTATGCTCCTGAAGGTTGTGACCCTCACCGGGGATATAGCTTGTTACTTCGATTCCGTTTGAAAGACGAACTCTGGCGATCTTTCTGAGAGCAGAGTTAGGTTTCTTAGGGGTTGCAGTTTTTACTGCTGTACAAACGCCTCTCTTCTGAGGAGCAGAAATGTCAGTCGCCTTCTTCTGTAAAGAGTTGTAACCCTTCTGCAGAGCTGGTGCTGTAGATTTCTTAACGCCTGTCTGTCTACCCTTTCTTACTAACTGATTAAATGTTGGCATTCCATTCACCTCCTGTGATATTGTCTGTGGTTGCTGTCATCTTCAGCTCAATTTATGCACAAAAACATGACGCGTTTATGCACGCCTAATTATTATATACATATTGTTTTTTTTTGTCAAGGTTTTCTTTTTTAGATATAACTGCATAAAAATGGACTGCCGCAACAGGAATTTACGGCAGTCCGGATTTTTTATTTTTATTATTCCTTCAGTTCTTTCAGCTTTTCGTTAATCAAGCCATCCATTTCTTCTGTATACTGGTCGACTGACAGCTTACCTGCAAGAACCTCCACCAGCTTGTCGCGAAGATCACCCTGAACGGCTCCGGTCAGAGCCTGATACCCCCACTCTGCACCCGGACGTGATGAAGTCGCAGCCAGTTCTTTCGAAAATACATTAAAATATTCTTTGCCAAAGGCATAGTTTAAACTCTCATTCCCTTTTACCTGAGATAAGTAGCTGTTCTCTTCGCAATACTTTGCGTTATTCTCAGCCTTAGAGATCCATTCAATGAATTCTGCCGCTTCCTTTTCCACTCCTGTATTCTGAAAAGCAGCCAGATACTTTCCTCCTGGTACGGAAGAGCGTACTGCTTCTTTTGGAAGATAGGTCACTCCCCATTCAAAATCAGTAATCTGATCTTTGTAATTGGCAATCATCCAGCTTCCGGAAAAATGCATTGCCACCTGGCCGGTGCGGAATAAATTGTTGGGGTTTTCAGAGCCAAGCCATACAGAAGAAGGTACAATCTCTTCATCATGAAGATCTTTAAAAAATTGTATGGCATGTTTATTTTCTTCCGTATTGAAATCCGCAGCATTCAGCTCCTTATTTAAAAGGCCGCCTCCTGCCTGGTAAAGAAGGGTTGAAAACCGCTGAGGTGATTTATCGTATACAAGACCGTATTTACAGCCGCCTTTTTCCATAACTGTCTTCATGGCAGCCTTCCACTCATCCCATGTCCAGATCTCATCCTCTGACTGCGGTACAGCAACACCTGCCTTTTCAAAAGCGGTTTTATTATAAATAAGTCCATTGGCCGTTACATCCATAGGAGCTGCCAGCACCTTGTCATCAAAAACAAATTTTAAGCCTTCCCCAAAGCTGTTTACAAACTCATCTTTATTTGATACGTATTGCCCCAGATCAACAAGCTGTTTCTGAAAAGGTCCTAAGTTGGTGAGCCTTGCAATGGCAGGAGCTTCCTTTCCATTGATCATGTTCTTAATCTTACTCTCAAGATCTGAATAAGGAACCTCAATCAGCTCGATTTTAATGTCCGGATGCTCTTTCATGTACTCATCAGCGAGCTTCATGAAAGATTCTCCTTCCTTATTGTCGCTAAACCACACAACATCAAGCTTCTTCTCTTTGCTTTCTGCCTGTTTTCCCCCGCCGGAACAGCCTGTTAAAGTTCCAAGCGCCAATGCCCCCATAAGCAGCCACGATACCGTTTTTTTCATAAAATACCTCTCCTTTGTTATTTAGTATGTTCATTTTATCATTTACAGCAGTACAAAAACCTCATATTTCAGGCATGAAATCATTCTTTTTTGCTTTCTTTTGACTGGGCGTACTTTTTCGGTGTAATTCCGGTCATTTTTTTAAATACAGAGATGAAATGACTGTCGCTGTTATAAGAAAGCTCAAGTGCAACATCGGTAACAGAGTGTCCTTCCTTTAAAAGAGCCTTTGCAGCAATAATCTTCTGATTTGCTATATACTGGGTCAGAGTAAATCCCGTTTCTTTCTTGAAATAATGGCTTAAATAATACCGGTTCATATAAAATCTGCGGGAAATCTCATTTAGATCCAGCCGTTCTTCTACATGGGACGCAATGTACTTCTTCAACTGCTCAATTCTCTCCCGGTAAAGAACCGGGTCTTTAAATTCCTCTTCCAGTTTTTCTTCAAACCCCTGAGCAGGTCTATTTTTTTCCTTTTCCATAAAGAACTGGTACATCTCATTGACAGAAGCAATCAGTTCCAGTATGGACAGCTTAATTCTCACAGTTGATTCTGCCCTGTCCCTGTTTTCTGAATGAATGCTTTGTTCTATTTTCTCAAAAAGCTTTTCCACTTTTCGAAGATTTTCCCCTCCTAAATGGAGACGATGCAGAAATGGATCGGGACGGTTCTCAAAGAACCTGGAAAAGTCGTAATGAAACACCTCAGCCATATGGCTTAACAGCTCCGGCTCAAACATGAGTACATATCTGTGGTAAGTTTTTTCTGTGCCGCAGCTGGTACGGTGATATTCCTTATTGTTAATGAGAAATAAATCTCCCGACCTCACATGGTAAGTGCGGTTTCCAATTTCCATTAAAGCTCCATCAGTGAGAAACAAAATAATTTCATACTGGTTGTGAAAATGGAATCCCTGCATTGCCCAGTTTTCAGAGCCGCCATGGAAATAATACAATGAGTCAAATTCTTCAAAAAAAACCCGTTCTTTCATCTTCACAACCAGTCCCTTCTAATGCCAGTAAGTATTCATAGCCTCTTGCAGCACTAAAATCATAAGTGCCTGTCCATAGGTCATTGGGCAGCACGGTATTGTTTTGTAAAATTCTCCGTTAAGTCCGATCGGAGTCCCGTAGGAAACATTTTTAACAGTGCCATCTTCTTCCATGTAATTCAAAAGATTCTTAATTCCCCGCTCAATTAACTCCTGATAATCCTTTTTCTTTAATATTCCAAGGCGCACTCCCTTCATAATACCATACAGGAATGCAGCGCTGCAGGAAATCTCTATATAGGAAGAATCATCGTTTATGATAGTATGCCACAAGCCGGTTTCCGGATCTGCATACCGTTTCAGTGCCTCTACCTGATTTTCATAAACCTTTAAAAAATATCGTTTCAGTCCTTCGTCCATAGGAATGTCTTCCAACAGCTCCATGATGACGATGGTATACCAGCAGTTTCCTCTTCCCCATAGAACTTCACCATAGTTATCGTTCCTCTTAAAGTTAAAGCCATGATAAAACAATCCCTCTTCTTTATTTAACAAATATTTGATATGAGAAAGAATCTGATAGTCTGCCTCATCATAATAATCGTTCCGTCCAAGAATCTTACCTGCTCTGGCCAGAAACAAAACTGCCATAAACAGCGTATCAATCAGTATCTCATGATCGTTGGCACTTCCCGTGATCATATGCTGAAAGCAGCCATCTCCTGTCCGGATCAGTTTTTGGTCCTTCATGATCCAGTCAGACCAGTCTCTGATAAATTCCAGATATTCCGGCTTGCCGGTTTTTTCATACAGATAAGTGAGGGTGAGCATGGGAGATGTGGTATTCACATTATGCTCCAGAATCCCTTCCCTGATCCGATTGTCATACCAGTCAGTTATAAAATCCAGAATCTCTTTTTTCTGACTCACTTCATAATATTTGTAAAGCCCGAATATACCCACTCCCTGGGGCCATTCCCAGCAGTTAAAATCAATCAGGCTGATTGGATATATTTCCTTCATTCCATTATTTTTTAAAACCATCATCTTTTCTGATACCAGGTTTAATTTTTCTTCCAATGTCTTTAAATCTATCACGTTGTTCTATTCCTCCATCTGATTGTGCCTTCTACTGTTTCCGGATAATGGTATACAGTTTCCCCGTTGACCTTTAATATGTTTTCTGTCTCAAGAAGATACTCTGACCCTTTTTCATCCGTAACAAGAGTACTGCTTCCGTTCATGGTGATGCTAAGATTCTTAAAAGCCAGAAAGACATCGTCCAAATTTTGGTTTTCTCCTAAGCACCCTACCCGCACAACCCAGACATTGTCTCTGCCCTGGCTGATGAATTCCCGGAACTGGTTCGGCCCGTGTTCCTGTATGGCGAGCCCCTGAAGGGCCTTTACGGCAATATAGGCTCCATCCTTTTCCAGCACCACTACCCCCTCCTCGCCCTTATAGCGGGAAAATGCACTGATGGGAATGTAAGCATGAGTATAACCGATCCGCTCTTCTTCCTCAATATGATATCTTAAAATTGCAGTATTTTCGAATTGTGCGCCCAGCGGAAGTACTCCGTTACCAGCCCAGAAATTGGGTCTTCCGCTTCCATATGGAAATGATTCCCCCGGGTGGTTGATAAACAGCTGCGCTGTCTCATCTAAAGCTGCCTGTAAAATATGCTCCTGATATCCTTTCTTAAAAGGTTTAAAACCTACAGCTGTTGACAGAAGGGCACGGCTGTTTTTATAAAGATAGAGATTGACATGATTTTCAAATCCCTGGGTGTTTGTAAAAATCATCTCTTCCTCTTCATTTATAACTGCATACTTTTTATACTCTTCTGGTGGCTGATAATTTCCAAGTACAAGAGGAATGTATCCAATACACGCTCTGTTTAAGTAGCCCGCATTGTAGGCAACATAAAGCAGTGAGGTAGTTCCAGCATTATAGTTCCCCTTCATTTCCTTTTCATAGCTGCGGCCAAAACTTGTCATAACAGCTCCCCTATGAGCGTTGACTGCCAGGGAATAAAAGATCATATCCAGTGCCTTTTCTGCTTTTTTATGCAGGGGATTTTCTCCATCAGTCAGATTGTAAAGGGTACCGATTCCAAGCACATCCACAGGAATATAAGCATTGGAATTCCATTCTGTAATAAATTCCCGGAAAAAGTCGTCAAACCACTGATGAAGCAGCTCTTCGCCCCTTGCCTTTACCTCTGCCCCCGTCCTGCCGCTGTTTATAAAAGTGCGTTCAGGCAGATAGGATCCGGTTAAATACTGACAGCAGTGGAACAGGAGCGCATGATTTTCACTGAAAAACCACATCACATCGTCCCCCGGCTCATCAATCCAGTATCTGTAATTTACCATGGCTTCTTCCAAAGCTGTCTTTAACGTGTCCGAGATACGGCTGTTAAAAACCCGGTAAATATAGATCATGATGATAAAATGAAAATCCGAACAGTCCTTTCTGTTTCTGACACCTTCCAGTTCTTCCAGTATAATGGTTTCTGCACGCTGATAATCCTGGTTCCTATAAAGCAAAGCTGCCGCCTTATATGTATTGTCAGGTGCAAAACGGATCACTGCATCTAATGCCAGCTTTCTGCGTACGTTACCATCCTCATTTCCACTTAATAGAAATTCTTCTCTAACCAGCTGATTCCCTATTTTTCTCTTTATGGAGATTCCCTGATAGGTAATGACAACAGTAAAGTAATAGTATCCCGGTGAAATGTCGTCGGTATGGAACAATTCCAGCCCCTTTTGTTCAGGCTTCATGGTGTATTTTCTGGTTTCTATAAGCTTCCACGACTGTTCCATTTTTTCAATAAATTCACCCGGTGTTACAACGACCTCCAAGTCAAGGGAGGTATCGAACGGATTATTAAGATTCATTTTCAGAAGTTCGCTGATATAAGCTTCTTTATCAAAGCTCATTGCATTTAACATCTGCTCTGTTTTTGTTAAAATGCTCTCATTTACCTCTTCTTTAACTGGGATGAGAATTTTTAAATCTGCTCCTCCCAGCCGTTTCATTCGAAAATAGTAGTCCGTATCACGCTCAGCCAGATCATCAAGACACACCACCAGTGAGTTTTCCCCTTTTAGCAGAGGAATGGAAACCACCGTCTTCTTTACCATGTTTCTGGTAAATGGTGTGAAGTCACAGATGAGCTGCTCATTAACCCAGACCGTTAATCCCCCGCATGTCTCCAGTTCAAAATCTATGGTTTCTTTTAAATCAGACCAGAGCATGGTAAAACCATACATTCTTAAATAAGTAGGACGGTAATAAAAACCTGATGCATCCACTCCCGGATTCCCAAATGGAAAGTATTGTTTCAGTTTATCTCCATTTTTCATTTCCTCAAAATCAGGATATTGGGGAACTTCACGTCTTCGTTCCTCAACAAATTCCTTACGGCACGGATTTTCATGAATGGCGAATCCCTTCTTCAGCCATTCGTTCACCCTGCCGTTTAAGGTAGATCTGGTAAATTCCCGGACCTGGGTATGAACCTCGCTTATGAGGAAGCGATTGACAAATCCTTCCGCAAACAGCGGATATTCCAAGTATTTCATGCTTTCTTTCCTCCCATTTACTCTTTGACTCCGCCGGCTGTCATGCCGCCAATGATGTGGCTTTGCAGAGTTACAAACACAATAATTACCGGAATCATGGATATAACCGACATGGCTAAAAGGCTGTTCCAGTCAACCGAGTATTCACCGGAATAATTTGCAAGCGCAAGCTGTATGGTGTAGCGCTCCTTACTGTTGATGACCAGTTTTGGCCAGAGGTAGTCATTCCATCTCCACATAAAGGAAAAGATGCAGAGCACAGAGATCACCGGCTTGGCCAGAGGAAGCATAATCCGCATTAAAATGCTGGTTTCCGAAGCTCCGTCAATTCTTGCGGCTTCCATGTAAGCATCAGGAATCCCCACGTAATACTGTCTTACCAGAAACACGGCAGTCGGCGACGCCACTGCTGGAATAATTAACCCCCATAAGCTGTTGTAAAGACCTGTCGCCACGATTACCTTAAAGATTGGAATCATGATGACTTCCAGCGGAATCATCAGGGTGGCCAGCACGATGCCAAATAAAATTTTATCTCCCTTAAACCGGTATTTTGCAAAGGCATAACCGGACATCACATTCACCACAATGGTTAGAAAGGTGGCAGCAACACTGGTAAATACAGTATTGAGGAAATAAATGCCGAAATGCCCCTCCTTTAATGCCTTCTGATAATTGGTAAAGGAAGGATTCTTTCCAATGAGGCTTGGCGGCCAGGAAAACAGTTCTCCTGTGCTTTTAAAAGAAGAGCCGATCACCCAAAGGATTGGCATCAGAAATAAAAAGGATAAAATCAGCAGAATCGTCCATGTTACTCCGTTTAAGATATATTTTCTGCTTTTAGTCTGCATCCTGCTCGCCTCCCTTATTTACCTTAAACTGTACCACTGTAAACATTGCCAGCAGCACGAACAGGATCATCGTCATCGCACTGGCATACCCCATCTGGTTTTTCTCAAATCCGGTTTCCTGAATTGTCTGCACCATGAATTTGGTAGCACCTGCAGGCCCGCCCTGGGTGAGAGCATACACCAAAGGATATGTTTTTATAATGGTAACTGTTGATAAAACCAGGACCAGAAGACTGGTCGGTTTTAAAAGCGGCAGTGTAATGTAGCGGAACTGATGGAAAAAACCCGCACCGTCAATTCTTGCTGCCTCGTAATAGGTCTCCGAAATGGCCTTTATGCCGGATATAAACATGACCATATAATAACCTGACATGCTCCATGCAGTTACAAAAATCACCACGGCCATGGAATAATTCTGATCCGTCAGCCATTTAACCGGAGATCGCCCCATAACAGTAAGAAGATAATTAATAACACCGAATTCTTCTCCCAGAAGGAATCTCCAGGTCAGTCCAACGATAATGCTGGAAATCATTGTTGGCCAGTAAAATACAGCACGAAAGAAATTATTTCCTTTTCTGGCACCTGACAGCAGCAGCGCCAGTCCCATAGCTGATACATACACCAGAGGTACCGATACCCCGGTGAAGAAAATGGTACGGAGAAAAGAATCCCAGAATCCCCGGTCTGTAAATAGCTTGATATAGTTCCTGATCCCCACGAATACCTGAGGATTTACCCCATCCCACTTTGTCAATGATATCCACAACCCATTTAATGCCGGAAAGAACAAAAACAGGCCGAATATAATTAAAGTAGGAGCGAGCAGCAGATAAGGAAACGCATTCCGCTCAAACTTCCTCATTGTTTTACCTCCTTTTTTATGATTATAGCATTAAAAAAAAAAGAAAAATCAAGTTTAATTATGCAAATATTATAGATTATTGTCTTTTCCATAAATAAAAAAACGCCCTGACAGAAACAGCCTGTCAGGGCATCTTCATTCTTATTCTTCTATTTCACCTTCGCTGATGGCTAAAATCTCTTCTGCATCATCAAAGCTGTCATCCGATAACAGAATCTCATCATCTTCAGACAAAAGGATCTCATCGTCTCCCTCAAAAGCAGCATCTGTGCTTAAGTTAATAGTACGGTAGCGTTTCATACCAGTACCGGCAGGAATCGGTTTACCAATGATAACATTCTCTTTTAATCCGATTAAATGATCCACTTTTCCATTGATCGCAGCTTCAGTAAGAACCTTGGTGGTCTCCTGGAAGGAAGCAGCTGACAGGAATGAATCGGTAGCCAGAGATGCTTTGGTGATACCAAGCATTACCTGCTTTCCGTCTGCCGGCTCTTTGCCCTCTGCAAGAAGCGCTTCATTTAAATCATTATAGTCAAGAACGTCCATAGAAGTTCCCGGAAGAACATCACTGTCCCCGCTCTCTTCTATTTTGATCTTCTTAAGCATCTGTCTTACGATCATCTCAACGTGCTTATCATTAATCTCAACACCCTGCAGACGGTATACACGCTGTACTTCCTGGATCATATAATCCTGTACGGCACGAA
>JAEWPQ010000176.1 GCA_023460575.1 Bacillota bacterium | reverse complement strand
TTGATTTTTGTGTTTTAGCGGGGTAAAATAAAGAAAACATCGAAAGGAGAAGACGAATGGCAAATACGGCAGATATTAGTTTTGTGCATTTGGGAATTACCATTGACCATCTGCAAAACAGTATCTCGATATTTGGATTCCGCATTGCATTTTACGGTATTATTATTGGGATTGGAATCTTGACAGGTCTTTGGGTTGCGGCAGGAGATGCAAAGCGCAGAGGGCAGGACCCGGATATATATCTGGATTTTGCACTGTATGCAATCATTATATCTATTATGGGAGCCCGGATTTATTATGTAATTTTTGACTGGGCTAATTATAAAGACGATCTGATTCAGATATTTAATCTCAGGGCAGGAGGGCTGGCAATCTACGGTGGCGTCATAGGAGCTGTCATTACCCTCACGGTTTACACCAGAGTGAAGAAACTTTCCTTCTTTTCTTTGGCGGACACTGGTTGCTTAGGCTTGATTACCGGGCAAATTATAGGAAGATGGGGAAACTTCTTTAATTGCGAGGCATTTGGCGGATATACAGACGGCCTGTTTGCTATGAGAATCAGAAGGGCGCTTGTTAATGAGAATATGATATCTAAGGAGCTGTTAAACCATTTAATTGTGAAAGATGGTGTGGAGTTTATACAGGTTCACCCCACTTTCCTTTATGAATCAGTATGGAATTTATGTGTTCTGATATTTATGTTATGGTATCGGAAACGCAAAAAATTCGATGGGGAGATGCTTCTGATCTACCTGCTGGGCTATGGATTGGGACGAGTATGGATCGAAGGACTCCGTACAGATCAGCTGATCTTTTTTAGTACTGGCATACCGGTGTCTCAGGCGCTGTCATTGATTTTGGTAGTGATATCTACTCTTGTGCTCTTCTGTAAACACAGACAGATACGAATAAAGAGCAAAGGAGAATCATGATATGATAATGTCAAAAGAAGAGTTAATACAGAATATAGAAGTTGCAAGGGAAAGATTAAATACAAGCATTGATCACGAGGATGGAGAAGTGATTTATCTTAGAAGCGTGGAGTTGGATAAATTAATTGAACAATATATCGAAGCGGGTTATTAATAAATTAAGCAAAAGTAAATGTTTTAAATCAAGTGTTTTTGGAGAACAGAATGTGTAGAGATACATATCCTGTTCTTTTTTGGCTTATAGCTATTTAGTATTGACAAGGTAGAAATCTACCTATATAATATAAAGGTAGAGGTTAACCTATTATGAAAGGAGCGAATGCAATGAAGCGTGATGATATGATTCCCCATGACTTTTACATAAAAAATATAGCTCATGTGTTACGTTATAAAAACGACCAAAAGCTGGCGGCATATGAGATTACCGAGCCACAAGCACGCCTTTTGGGGCACATTGATGGAGCACAAAGATCTGGGAAGGAAATTAGCCGCAGATACTTGAGTGGAGCCATGCAGATTTCCGGACCATCAGTAACAAGCTTACTCAACAGTCTTGAAAAGAATGGATTTATTATACGCCGTTCAGGTAATGAGGATGGTAGGACTATACTGATAGAACTTACCGAAAAGGCGAAGGTGCTTCTTTATGAAATGTCCGGCATTCTCAATGCAATAACGGATGAATTGCTGGCTGGATTTTCAGAGGAGGAGAAAGTTATCTACTTAATGTTTCTAAAACGGACTTATGATAATTTAGGCATAGAATCACACATATAAAACATTAACTTATTTTTTGACAATATAAGTAGATTTATACCTAATTTATTCGCTGAATAATGAAATAACAATCGATAAATAGGTAGAATTGAACCTATAATTAAAGGAGGATATTCCCAATGGAAAACACAAAAAAGGACTCAATATATTATCTTGAAAAGGCACCTGTACCAAAAGCAATCGCTCACATGGCTATACCCATGATTTTAGGCATGATTGTCAATATGATTTATAACATTACAGACGCTTACTTTATTGGAAGGCTGGGAAGTACATCCATGCTGGCCTCCATTACACTTGCTTTGCCGTTTACAACCATTCTCATGGCGCTTGGAGAAGTTTTTGGAACGGGAGGCAGCACATATATCTCTAGATTGCTAGGCGAGAAAAACATTGAGGGTGTGAAAAAAGCTTCGTCAGTAAATCTTTATCTTTCTCTACTTTCAGGAGTAGTATTTATGTTAATTTGCCTCCCTGTATTGTCCCCAGTATTGAAAGTGTTAGGAGCTACCGGAGAAACGCTGTTCCACACAAAAGACTATATCCTTGCTTTCGTAATCGGAAGTCCGTTTGTAACCACCAATTTTACACTGGCGCAAACGGTCAGGGGTGAAGGTGCTTCAACCGAATCTATGATTGGAATGATTATCAGCGTAGTTGTTAATATCATTCTTGACCCGATATTCATTTTTCTTTTTTATATGGATGTGATGGGGGCGGCTGCAGCAACTGTTATCGGCAATGCATGTGCCGTTGCATATTATATTTACTACCTCAAAAGTAAAAGTCCTGTTCAGAGCGTCAGTGTTAAAGATTTTAAACCTACAAAAGAAATAGTCTTTAGCATTTTTAAGATTGGTATATCTGCTTTCCTGCTGTCTGGCTTTTTAATTGTATCAAGCCTGATGTTCAACAATTACGCAGTCCTGTATGGAGACCATGTTGTTGCGGCTTTTGGCGTGGCAAACCGGGTATGTCAAATATCAGATTTTATTGGTATGGGAATATATATGGGCGTTATTCCCCTTATTGCGTTTTCTTACTCTTCCAATAATATGGAACGATTGAATAAAGTTTTGAAAACAACGGTGTTATATCTTGTCAGTGTTATCCTGGTTATTGCAGCCGTCTTATTTGTATTCCGCACTCAGGTTCTTGAAATGTTCAGCACTGATGAAGCCGTTATAACTGTTGGTGCAGAAATTCTTGCTGCTTTATTGATCTCTACCTTGTTTGCAGGCATTTCAGGTTTTTTTACCAGTATGTATCAGGCATTTGGAAAAAGCGTTCAGTCTAACATTATGTCTGTCGCCAGAGGGATTGCCCTAATCCCGATTATTATTATTGGAAACAATCTGTTCCAATTAAACGGGGTAATATGGTCTATGACAGCCTCTGAAATAGTCGCCTGTACTGTTGGAGTGATTTTGTGGATTTCATCCAGGAAAAAAATCATGAATACTCCGCTGAAAGAACGTATAACATTTAATCCCGATGAAGTATAATATTTTTCATTTTATAGATCATACTGTTACCATCAGGCAATGGCATTCCAGGATGGAATTATAAAAAAGTTACGCTAAAATGCTTAAAAAATCATCATAAAATAATTTTGTAATTAGAAAAGGTAATTGCCACAACCCTGTATATTTGCAGAGGTTTTGGCAATTGCCTTTTTTGTCCCATAATGGAAAATATTGGAAAAAGTCCGCCAACCCCAGTAAATAAGCCAAATTAAATTGAAAATTATTCGAAATTATCCTTGCGTTTTTGAATCAAATGTACTAGAATTAGAGTACAAGTGGTGGAAAGTGGTACGAAGTGGTAGGAAATGGGGGAAAAGTGGTTTGTTTTTCCCAAACCGAAGTACAAGCAGGTGATTAGTATGTTCATGGGCGAATACAATCATACGGTCGATGCGAAGGGACGTCTCATTGTCCCATCCAAATTCAGAGAGCAGCTAGGAGAAGAATTCGTTGTGACGAAGGGCTTGGACGGCTGTTTATTTGTGTATGACAATCATGAGTGGAGCGCCCTGGAAGAAAAGCTAAAAAGCCTGCCGCTAACGAACACCAATGCCAGAAAGTTTTCCAGATTTTTTCTGGCAGGAGCAAGTTCCTGTGAAGTGGACAAGCAGGGAAGAATTCTGCTTCCGGCAGTATTAAGAGAACACGCCGGAATCGATAAGGACGCAGTATTAGTGGGAGTTGGAAGCAGGATTGAGATCTGGAGCAAGGATGCATGGACAGCAGCCAATACCTATGATGATATGGAAGAAATCGCAGAAGCTATGGAAGGACTAGGTATATGATGTTTGAACACAAATCGGTGCTGCTTTATGAAACCATTGACAGCCTGAATATGAAACCGGATGGGATTTATGTTGATGGAACCTTAGGGGGCGGCGGACATGCTTTGGAAGTATGCAGACGCCTGGGGGAACACGGAAGATTAATCGGAATTGACCAGGACTCGGATGCCATTGCTGCAGCAACAGAGCGGCTGAAAGAATATAAAGACAAGGTGACCGTGGTCAGGAGCAATTACGAAAATATACATGGAGTTTTAGCGGAACTGGGAATTGAAAAGGTGGATGGTATTTATCTGGATCTGGGAGTATCCTCCTATCAGCTGGATGTGCCGGAGAGAGGTTTTACCTATCGGGAAGATGATGCTCCTTTAGATATGAGAATGGACCAGAGAAACCCGCAGACTGCCGCCGATATAATAAATCAATACAGCGAATTTGATTTATACCGCATTATACGGGACTACGGAGAAGACAAGTTTGCAAAGAATATTGCAAAGCACATTGTAAGGGCCAGGGAGACAAAACCCATCGAAACTGCGGGAGAACTGTCGGAAATTATAAAAGGGGCAATTCCTGCCAAGATAAGAGCTGTGGGGGGTCACCCGTCAAAACGGACCTTTCAGGCAATCAGGATTGAACTGAATCACGAACTGGATGTATTAAAGAACTCTCTTGATACCATGATCGGACTCTTAAATCCGGGAGGAAGGCTTTCTATCATCACCTTTCACTCTCTGGAAGACCGTATTGTAAAGACAAGGTTTAAGGACAATGAAGATCCCTGTATCTGCCCGCCTAACTTTCCGGTCTGTGTCTGCGGGAGAAAAAGCATGGGAAAGGTTATAACAAGAAAGCCCATTATACCGTCAGAAGAAGAAATATCAGAAAACAAACGCTCAAAGAGTTCAAAGCTTCGCGTGTTTGAACGAATCTAAAAAGGGAGGAAAAAAGAGTGGCTGCAAGAAGAAATGTGCATTCCTATGGGAACTCTGCCTATGTGCAGGGGAATACTGTCCGTAAAACCATGCCGGTCAGAAGACCGGATTCTACGCCGGATGAAATTCGCCGTCCCGTGCCTCATCACGTCAGACGGAACCGCGAGAAAGCATTACAGATGGATTTGCCTTATGTAATTATGCTGACGATTGCTGCAGTCATTACCCTTTGTTTGTGTGTGAACTATCTGCATTTGCAGTCCTCAATTACTGCCAGCATTCATGAAATCGAAACCCGGGAAGTACAGCTGGAAAAACTGAAAACAGAAAACGATGCATTGGAAATGAACATTAACACTTCCGTTGATCTTGATCATGTGTATAAAGTTGCCACTGAGGAACTGGGTATGGTCTATGCGAATAAAGACCAGATCCTTCACTATGATAAAACGGAAAGTGAGTATGTAAGGCAGAATGAGGACATTCCGAAACAATAATAAAAACAGGAGCAAAAGAAGTAAAGTATTTCCTCGTTATATGCAGGAAAAGCTGGCGATTACGGTTTTGGTAATTACGCTGGCTTTGTTTGCATTGGTTATGGTCCTTTATAATCTGATGACGAAGAAAAAAGAAGATTATAATCAGATTGTACTGTCCCAGCAGGAGTATGACAGCAGAGTAATCCCCTTTAAGAGAGGGGATGTGCTGGATCGAAACGGCACCTATCTGGCAACCAGTGAAAAGGTGTATAATTTAATCCTTGATCCCAGGCAGATCATGACGGATCCGGATTTGTATTTAGAACCCACAGTCAATGCGTTAACGGAGTGCTTTGGATATGACCGGACTGAAATCATGAATCTTATTCAGGAAAAAAAAGACAAGCAGTATGTCCGTTATGCAAAGCAGCTGACCTATGATGACAAGAATAAATACGAAAAATACAAAACTGAAAAAGCGGAAGAATTAAAGAAAACCCAGAAAGCCATAAAAGGGATCTGGTTTGAAGATGAATACAAGAGAGTATACCCCTATAATTCTCTGGCAAGCAAGCTGGTCGGATTTGCCAATGGGGACGGCATGGATGGAACCGGAGGCATTGAACAGTATTATAATACTACCCTGATGGGAGTTAATGGCAGGGAATATGGTTATTTAAATGATGATTCCAATTTGGAACGTGTAATAAAACCGGCATCTAACGGCAATACCGTTGTATCCACCGTTGATGTCAATGTACAGAAAATTGTGGAAAAGTACATTGCAGAATGGGAACAGCAGACAGGTAGCAAACGGGTAGGCGTGGTAGTGATGGACCCCAATAACGGAGAAGTTCTTGCCATGTCTGATGACAAGAGTTTTGACTTAAATAAACCACGTGATTTACGTCCTGAGTTTACGGCAGATGTTCTCAGACAGCTGGGTGTAAAGGAAGCGATGGATGATTATAAAAGGAAGAATAAGGATGCGCAGCCGCTCACTCCGGAGACGGTATCCCAGCATTATTCTGATGAAGAAATTGTATCACTTGGCACACAGGTGGCATGGAACCAGACCTGGCGTAATTTCTGTATCAGTGATGGCTATGAGCCGGGATCTACAGAAAAAATATTTACAGTCTCAGCAGCATTAGAAGAGGGTGCCATAACCGGAAAAGAGACGTATGAATGCAATAAGTTTCTTGAAGTAGGCGGTCACAAAATCAACTGCGTCAGCAGATACGGACACGGGCTCATTACCGTGGAAGAAGGTCTGATGAAGTCCTGCAACGTAGTTATGATGCGGATTGCCCAGCAGATGGGAAAAGAAAAATTCTATAAATACCAGCAGATATTTGGATTTGGATCCAAGACGGGGATTGATCTGCCGGGAGAAGCGGATAATAAAACAATTATGTATACTGCCGATACAGCCGGTCCCACAGACCTTGCAACCAACTCCTTCGGACAGAATTTTAACTGTACCATGATTCAGATGGCTGCAGCCTACTGCTCAGTCATAAACGGCGGCTCTTACTACGAGCCTCATGTAGTAAAGCAGATTTTAAATGAACAGGGATCAGTTATGAAAAAGGTAGATCCTGTGCTGGTAAGGGAAACCGTTTCTGAGTCCACAACCAAGTTCATTAATGAGGCTTTGTTTAAGACAGTCAATGCAGAAGGGGGAACAGGCGGTGCTGCCAGAATTGCCGGATATAAGGTTGCCGGTAAAACAGGAACTGCAGAGAAAATTCCCCGCGATAAGACAAACTACGTTGTATCTTTCTGCGGATACGCTCCTTCGGATAATCCCCAGGTGCTGGTTTATGTGGTTGTTGATGAACCTCATGTTGAGGATCAGCCTCACAGTACCTATGCCAGCCAGATTTTCCAGAAGATTATGACTGAGATTCTTCCTTATTTAAATATATTCCCGGACACAGAAGAGGGAGGAACACTTTCCTCTGAAGATGCTGCCACACTTCCACAGCAGGAAGGCATTACAAATGAAACACAGGCATCTTCTGAAAGCGGAGAGACTCCGGCAGAGACAACTTCCGGGCAGCCTTCAAAAGAAGTCCCGACCATGGAAAATGGAGAAACGGTACCGGAAGAATACTTAAACCCGGATGAAGAATACGTAAACCGGGAAGGCGGCGGGGATACGGATTTACCGGCAGCTCTTCCAGGAGATGCAGAAGATACTTCTGCAGATACCCAGGCGGCGCAGGACACCCAGCCCTCAGAATGAATTTCAACCCAAAGGGACTCATAAAAAAAACCGGATTTCATATACTGTAACAATGATGACGATGGAGCAGCTTATGAATTCGAACAAAACACATCACAGAGAGAAAATAGCCCTCCTGTTTTTCCTGTTGTTTCTGGCCATGACAGGACTTATGGGACGGCTTATTTTTCTAATGGTCTTTCGCTCGGAGCATTACAGTGCCATGGCTTCTGATCTTCATGAGAGAGAGAGAACCATTAAAGCTGCAAGAGGCAATATTATTGATGCGAAAGGAACTGTCATTGCAACAAACCGCACTGTCTGTACCATATCAGTCATCCACAATCAGGTGAAACAGGCAGATGAAGTAATAGCGGTTCTTTCTAAGGAATTGGGGCTTACTGAAGCAGAGGTACGCAAGAAAGTGGAAAAGTACAGCTCCAGGGAAATTATTAAGACAAATGTAGACAAGGCTATGGGTGACCAGATCCGTTCCTATCATCTGGCAGGAGTCAAAGTAGATGAAGATTACAAACGGTATTACCCCTATGATACCCTTGCTTCCACAGTACTTGGATTTACAGGGGGCGACAACCAGGGAATCATCGGTCTGGAAGTAAAATACGAACAGTACTTAAAAGGACTCAATGGTAAGATACTGACCATGTCAGATGCAGCTGGTATTGAAATTGAAAATGCTGCAGAAGACCGGATAGAACCAATTGCAGGACAGGATCTGCATATCAGCCTTGATGTGAATATCCAGCGCTACTGCGAACAGGCAGCCTATCAGGTAATGGAGAAAAAGGGTGCAAAGCGGGTATCAATTATCATTATGAATCCGCAAAACGGGGAAATAATGGCAATGGTAAATGCGCCTGAATTTAATTTAAATGATCCGTTTACACTAAATACCACAACGGAAATTCCTGCAAATGAAAAAGAAAAACAGGATCTGTTAAATAAGATGTGGAGAAATCCATGTATCAACGATACTTACGAGCCTGGTTCCACATTTAAGATTGTGACTGCTGCAGCCGGGCTGGAGGCAGGAGTTGTGAAACTGACTGATCAGTTTTCCTGCCCAGGTTTCCGGGTGGTGGAAGACAGAAAAATCAGGTGCCATAAAGTGGGCGGCCACGGATCGGAAACCTTCCTTCAGGGTATGATGAATTCCTGCAATCCGGTCCTCATAGATGTGGGACAGCGTCTGGGAGTAGATAATTACTATAAATATTTTGAGCAGTTCGGTTTAAAAGGAAAGACCGGAATCGATCTGCCCGGCGAGGCATCGACAATCATGCACAAAAAAGAGGATATGGGGCTGGTAGAGCTGGCAACCGTATCATTCGGCCAGTCATTTCAGATTACCCCCATGCAGCTGATCACTACGGCTTCTTCTCTTGTTAACGGCGGAAACCGCATCACTCCTCATTTTGGCGTGAGTTCAGTAAGCTCTGACGGGAAATCCGTACACACATTTACCTATCCGGTAAAGGAGGGGATTGTATCAAAAGAAACCAGTGAAACCATGCGTTATATCCTGGAACAGGTTGTTTCTGAGGGGAGCGGAAAAAGAGCGAAGATTGAGGGGTACCGGATCGGGGGAAAAACAGCCACCTCTGAGAAGCTTCCAAGAAGCTTAAAAAAGTATATCTCCTCATTTATAGGGTTTGCTCCAGCGGATAATCCTAAAGTAATTGCTCTTATAACAATTGACGAACCACAGGGGATTTACTATGGCGGAACCATCGCAGCACCTGTGATTGCTGATATTTTCAAGAACATTTTTCCTTATCTGGGAATAGAGCCAGAAGAGGAAAAAACTGTTTCTTCGTTTCGAATCAGTGGTTGATTATTCAGGTAAAAAGACGTATACTACTAACTGTGTACTTTTGATATACAAATACATAAATGATTGAGGTGTGACATGATTAACGAAACGATTTTGGCAATCATCATAGCTTTTGCCATCAGCGCAATGCTGTGTCCCATAGTAATACCGTTTCTGCACAAATTAAAATTTGGCCAGGAAGTCCGCAAGGAAGGTCCGGAGAGCCATTTGAAAAAACAGGGAACCCCTACCATGGGCGGACTGATTATATTAACCAGTATTATTATTACGTCTCTGTTTTACGTAAAAGATTATCCGAAGATTATACCGGTTCTGTTTGTGACGGTGGGATTTGGTATTGTTGGATTCCTTGATGATTATATTAAAATCGTGATGAAAAGGTCTGAAGGACTTACTCCTGTGCAGAAGATGGCAGGCCAGCTGGTAATAACAGGTATTTTTGCTTTTTATCTGCTTCATTCCAAAGACGTGGGGACTGCGATGCTGGTTCCGTTTACAGGAGGATTTAAAAACGGTATCTATTTAAACCTTGGTATCTTATTTGTACCGGCGGTGTTTTTTATTGTAATTGGAACAGACAACGGAGTGAATTTTACAGACGGTCTTGACGGTTTGTGCACCAGCGTTACCATACTGGTTGCCACCTTCTTAACTGTAGTAGCCATAGGAGAAAGAACCGGCATCAGCCCCATTACCGGTGCGGTAGTGGGCAGCCTGTTAGGATTTTTACTCTTTAATGTATACCCCGCCCGGGTGTTTATGGGGGATACCGGTTCGCTGGGGCTGGGAGGCTTTGTAGCCTCCAGTGCGTTTATGATGCAGATGCCGGTTTTTATTGCAATTATCGGATTTATCTATCTGCTTGAGGTGTTATCCGTAATTATTCAGGTGACATACTTTAAAAGAACAGGCGGGAAGCGGTTTTTTAAAATGGCTCCCATTCACCATCATTTTGAGCTTTGCGGATGGTCTGAAACAAGGGTGGTGGCTATATTTGCAATTGTTACAGCAATTCTTTGCCTGCTCGCATATCTTGGATTATAGGAGAGAAACCATATGAGTCAGAAAATTTTAGTTGCAGGAAGTGGAAAAAGTGGGATCGCCGCCTCCAGGATGATTTTAAATACTGGCGATGAAGTTGTTTTATATGACAGCAATGATGCTTTAAAAGAGGATGAGCTGTTAAGCCGGTTTGGAAAAGAGGATAAAATCTCCGTGATACTCGGAGAACTCAAAAAAGAGGATTTAAAGGATATCACACTTTGTGTAATCAGTCCGGGTATCGGACTTGATGCACCTTTTGTATCGGTCCTAAAGGAAGTGAATATTCCCATCTGGAGTGAAATACAGCTGGCATACCATCATGCAAAGGGAAAGCTCGCTGCTATTACGGGAACCAACGGAAAAACAACCACAACGGCCTTAACCGGTGAAATCATGAAAGCATTTTACGATCATGTTTACATAGTGGGGAATATTGGGATTCCATACACAGATGAGGCGTTAAAAACGTCGGAGGATTCCGTGACTGTAGCGGAAGTCAGCAGCTTTCAGCTGGAGACCATCACAGATTTCCGGCCTGATATCAGTGCAATTTTGAATATTACGCCGGATCATTTAAACCGTCATAAAACCATGGAATGTTACATAGAAGTGAAAGAAAGCATTACTGCAAACCAGACAGAAAAAGACAGCTGTATTTTAAATTATGATGATCCTGTGCTTCGGGAATTCGGAGAATCCATGAAACCCCGCGCCATCTATTTCAGCAGCAGGAAGCCTCTGAATGAGGGATACTGTATGGATGGAGACTTTATTATCCGCAATCACGGCGGAAAGCGGGAAGAGATTGTAAACATTCACGAATTAAACCTTCTTGGCCGCCATAACCACGAGAATGTAATGGCTGCCATTGCCATTGCATCGGAACTGAATATACCCATGGAAGTGATTAAAAAGGCTGTCTGTGAGTTTCAGGCAGTAGAGCACAGAATTGAGTTTGTTGCTGAAAAAGCAGGAGTTAAGTATTACAATGATTCAAAGGGAACCAATCCTGATGCGGCGATCCAGGCGGTGAAAGCGATGCCGGGACCGACAATCCTCATCGCAGGAGGATACGATAAGAATTCCGAATACGACGAATGGATTGAATCATTCGACGGTAAAGTGAAATACATGGTGCTTCTTGGCCAGACCAGGGAGAAAATAGCGGAATGCGCAGCAAAGCACGGGTTTACCAATGTGATGTATGCGGAAGATATGCAGGAAGCAGTAAGAGTCTGTGCATCCTACGCAAACATGGGAGATTATGTGCTGCTCTCTCCGGCATGCGCAAGCTGGGGAATGTTCAAATGTTATGAAGAACGGGGAGAAATTTTTAAAGAATGTGTCCGCAGTCTCTAATTATGAGCGGGCACTGTAATCTGAATGGCGAGGAGGAATGGTATGGCGGAAAAAAGGCCAGTAGTGAAGAAAAACAGGCCGCGCCGTTTTTATGACTACAGTCTGCTGTTCACTGTTATATTTCTGTCTGTTTTCGGCCTGGTTATGATATATAGTTCCAGCTCATACGCGGCCCAGTTAAAGTTTGGCAATGCATCATTTTTTATGATGAAGCAGGCGAAGATCGCTCTGGGCGGATTTGTCATAATGATAGTGCTTTCGAAACTGGATTACCACTGGTATGGGAAATTTTCAGTGTTTGCCTATGTGCTTTCGTATGTATTGATGATCGCCGTTTCCCTTTTTGGTAAAAAATTCAACGGAAAACGCCGGTGGCTGGGAGTAGGAAGCCTGACGTTTCAGCCTACGGAATTTGTAAAAATCGCTCTCATTGTTATGCTGGCTGTTATGATTGTTCAGATGGGAAAAAACATCAATACAAAAAACGGTGTGGGGCTTATTATTGTGACAACTCTGCCTATTGCGGGAATTGTTGCTGCAAACAATTTAAGTTCCGGTATCATCATTGTAGGAATTGCATTTGTCATGTTGTTTGTGGCTTGTAAAAAGAAATGGCCGTTTTTTGCCTGCGGATTTGGAGGAGTCGGGCTTTTGGCATTTGCCGGTCCCATAGCCACGGTTCTTGAAAAGCTAAATATTCTTCATGATTACCAGCTGGGAAGAATACTTGTCTGGCTGAACCCGGAGGCATATCCTTCTACGGGAGGCTATCAGGTGCTTCAGGGACTTTATGCCATAGGTTCCGGCGGTCTGGTAGGAAGAGGCCTGGGCGAGAGCATACAGAAGATGGGGTTTGTGCCTGAGGCACAGAATGATATGATTTTCTCTATTATCTGTGAGGAACTGGGACTTTTTGGCGCGGTATCCGTGATACTTATTTTTCTGTTCATGATATACCGCTTTATGCTGATCGCAGACAATGCACCGGATCTGTTCGGGGCACTTTTGGTGGTAGGGGTTATGGGACACATCGCCATACAGGTTATCCTAAACATTGCTGTTGTAACCAATACCATACCAAATACCGGAATCACCCTTCCCTTTATCAGCTACGGGGGAACCTCGGTCCTGTTTCTTATGGCTGAAATGGGCATGGTCCTAAGTGTTTCCAATCAGATTAAACTGGAAAAATAGCTGGATATGAAACCATTCTCTCACTTATAACATAGGATAGTATATAAGAAACCATGGGAGGTACCGGTTTGTCAGTCATACAGGTCCAGGGG
>JAEWPQ010000175.1 GCA_023460575.1 Bacillota bacterium | reverse complement strand
TGCTTGGCCAGACGCCCTTTTGCCAGGGCAAATGTCAGATATCTCATACGTACCCCCATTATTTTAAGTATTCTGAAAGCGGAACCACATCCATACGCTTTAAGTCAAGATTGATTACGGTTACCGAAATTCCTTCCTGATCCACATACAATAAATTCTTTAAGTCGCGCCGCATGGCATATTCTTTATAAGCCTCCAAAGACCGTTCCGGTTTCTTACACTGCAGCTGAACCGGAACCTTTAAATTCCGGAAATGTCCGGCCAGAGAAATGGCATTCTCCCTTGACTTCTGCTCATAAAGAATCATGGTGTTGGTCATGGAAACCTCTGTCTCAATCTTCTGCCTGCTTAAAACCAGCAAAAGTTCATCCACAGAGATACCAAAGCCCACGGCCGGGGAATCCTTGCCAAACTGTTTTAAAAGGCTGTCATACCTGCCTCCGTTTACAATATAATCCCCTGTACCATAGGTATAGGCCTTAAAAATAATTCCGGTATAATACTGATATTGGCTGAGCATTCCAAGGTCATAAGATACATAATCGGATAGCCCATAGTGTTCCAGAATCCGGTTCACCTCTTCCAGACGGCTGATAGCTCTTAACGCCCGCTTATTGGAAGTCAGCTCCCTGGCAGCCTGTATCTGCTCCAAAGAACCAAAAAGCTCGGGAAGCTTTAAAAATACCTGTTTTAGCTCCTGGGAAATGGGCTGGGTCATGACTAATTCTTCCACACCAAAATAATTCTTATTTTCAATCAGTTCCCGAAGAGTTTCCTCCATCTCCTCATCCATACCGGCTTCTTCCAACAACCCTTTAAAGAAATCCACTTCTCCCAGTTCCACCTGAAACTCAGTCAGTCCGGTAGATTTAAGCGCCCAAATCACCATGGCAAGGATTTCTCCATCTGCATCCGGTGAATCATCACCAATTAACTCAACGCCTGTCTGGCTGGCTTCTTTCAGCCTTCCCTGATAACTGGAATTGTTGATAAAGGTACGTTCCACATAGCAAAGCCTGATGGGCATATCCTCATCCAGAAAATACTTGGCTGCACATCTGGCGATTGCCGGCGTCTCATCCGGACGCAGCACCAGAGTGTGATTATCCCGGTCAAAAAACTTGAACATCTCCTTTGCTTTTACGCTTCCTCTGGACTCATTGAAGATATCAAAAAATTCAAAAGTAGGTGTTTCTATATCCTGATAACCGCATAGGTGAAATTCTTTCAGCATTTTTTCCTGGATGACTGCTTTTCTCGTACACTCTATTCCATAAATATCCCGGACACCATCCGGCGTATGTAACAGTTTATTAGCCATAACAACCTCCAACCGTTCAAGAAAATAATTTTCATAGAAAATCAATATTTAACACTTTCTTGTAGTAAAGTGATAATTTAATAACGTGTAGTTTATTATAGGCGAGAAATATATTCTTGTCAATCTCTTCTGTCCAAATCTTTTTGAATCAACTCCAGATAGTGAATGAGGATATCTCTGCAGCTTAATATTTTCCAGGTTTTATCCAGCTCCTCATAGGTAAAACTTTTTCTTCCCCCTGCCTCCATTCTTTGAAAATAACATTTAATCTGGTCAAAGGGCAGATAATAAACTTCATTTTTCAAAGTATAGGAAACGATGATAAAAGCAATACCTCCCTGCCTTTCGAATTCTTCCATGAACGCAACCTGATGAGTATGAATGTTCTGCAGCGGAAATGTATCAGACGCACATTCTTTTGCATCAAAACAAACAGGAATTCCCTGAACCGCGCCGATATAATCCACCGTACTCTTCTGATCAAAATAGGCAAGGGTAATATGCCGGCTCTCCTTATCAATGGATATAGGCGTAATGGGCGTGGGGATCTTCTGAATTAACGCCAGTCCCTTTTCCCGATAACTGTCATTGCTTCGGTTAATCAGCTCTTCTAATGTCGAGCCTCTTAATCCTCTTGTCTTCCAGGTACCCATCTTATTCCTGCCTCCAATCCTTACATATCCCAGCGTAAATCGGAGGAAGGGGTGCAGTAAACATCTTACCCGAGAGATAAGAAAGGGGTTCCGGCAGCTGAGGCAATACCAGCTGATAGGAATGAAGCAGCTGTGACTGGACTTTGTAAAGCCTCTTCGCCTCTTCATTTACCTTTTTATCTCCATATTTGTAATCCCCTACGATTGGATGCCCTATAGAAGACAGATGTGCCCTGATCTGATGCGTGCGCCCTGTGATCAGTGTCACCCTTAACAGCGTATAATCGCCGTAATAATCTAACGGCACATATTCCGTGGAGATTGGCACACTGTCTTTAAATTCACTGGTACGGACAGTGACCTGATTGGTCTTCTCGTCCTTTGCCAGAAACCCGGTAATCATCTGCTTTTCAGACACATGACCTTTCACCACACACTGGTAATACTTATGAATGGATCTGTCCTTAAAAACCTCCGACATCACCTGAAGGCCGGCCAGAGATTTTCCTCCGACTACAAGACCGCTGGTATTACGGTCTAAGCGGTTGCAGACAGAAGGGCGGAAACTTTTTAACTGCTCCATGGATAATTCACCTTCTGAAAGCAGATAATCAATTAAATATTCCACAAGAGACTCATCGGAATCCTTTGCTTTTTGTGAAAGCATTCCTGCAGGCTTATTAATGAGAATGATGTTTTCGTCTTCATATATGATATTTAAATGAACCTTACTTACTCTGGGAACCTTAACCTGGGAAAATTTTTCAATGGTCTCATCGGAAAGAAACAGTTTGATTTCATCTCCCTGGGAGAGCTTTTCAGAACCGTCGCATTTTTTCCCATTTAAAGTGATGTTCTTTTTCCG
>JAEWPQ010000174.1 GCA_023460575.1 Bacillota bacterium | reverse complement strand
CTTCATAACGACAACAGCCTGGGCACTCGCTTCCTTTGCGCTGTCTTCGGACAGTGCATATTTAGAAGTTTCTCCCAGGGCTATCGTAACGTATGCTTCTTTTACTCCATCAAAAATTTGAATCGTAGATCCAATTCTTGTCTCCAGATCATACAGCTTAAATGTCTGACGATCTGAATCTGTAGTCATAAGATTAACATTGTTTCTGAAAACGTCATATGTAAAACCGCTCTTGGGATATCCTTCTGACACCAGCTTTGCTCTTGTGGTGTCCATCTTCTCAGTAGGAACTTTTATATCACCGTTGTCGTACTGATAATCGACCCCGTCTTCCTGCAGTTTTCCAATAATCTGTTTTGCTTCTTCACTACTCACCCCGGTAAACATAACTTCATACGGTTTCTGCCGCATGGACAGTGCTGCAACGACTGCACCGCTGATCACCAATACGCCAATTACTCCCGCAATAATAATCTTTTTCGTCTTATCACTTAGTTTACCCAACAAATCCTTAATTTTTTCCATCATCGCGTACGTCCGCCCTGCTATCTGTTTTAAATACTAATACGAATTATTTCCGTATAAGCTTCCAATGCCTTATTCCTAAGTGCCGTTAAAAGTTCTACGGATAACTGGGCCTTTGCCGCTGCAGCAGGCACTGTATGTGCGTCATCAATCTGTCCGGTGGACAAAAGATACTGCTGTCTGGTTAAGTCTGATTCCGTTGTTTTTACATTCGCAACTGCGTCTTTAAAAATATCCTGAAATGAAGGGCCTCCATTTTGACCGGATACCACCTTTTTACCTGCTCCTATATCCCCAATGGAATCCAGAGAGCGAATGGGTGTTATGAACATCTGTTCCATCTTATGTGCCTCCCGTTTTAACCTTTAATAATTGTACGAAGTCTGCTGATATCACTGTTTAAAGAATTCAGTTCATATTGATACTGCAGGGTAGTCCTTGCAAGTTCCACATTCTCTACATCTGTATTGACATTATTGCCGTCTAATCTTGCAGATTCATCGTTGGTGTTTCGTACATAGTATCTGGAGCCATTAATAATATTACCGATTTCCGCAGAAGTACCTCTCCTCGCTGCCGACAGCCTGTTGCGAAATTCGTCTTCGAAGGTCACATACTTGGCTTTATAGCCGGGGGTTTCACCATTCGCGATATTATTAAGTGTCGTCTGCTGCTTTGACCACAAATAATCCAGAGATTTTTCCGCCATGGAAATGCTGTTCCCAAAAATTGCATTCATCGGATTGTTCCTCACTTTCATTTCTACCGGCAATCTGCCACATTATGACGTATTCGGACTGTTACAAAATGGAAAAAATAGTTAAATTTTAACAGTCAGATGCAAAATCATTCATTTTTTGTAATTTTCTTTCTCCATTTTACATTTTATTACAAATAATGTCAAGAAAGTTCTAAGAATTCGACACGGTTTTTCGTAAGGAAAAATTAGGAAATAGCAGAAAACCCCGTATTTACGGGGTTTTCTGGGATTGGGAGAGCTATATTTTACTATATTTTTTATTTGGAATGGGTAAATATGGGTTAATTCTTTGGCAAATTATGCGTATTTTATCCGGTTTTTAGTTACTCATTCAAGCTTTATAATATTGTTTTATTGATATATGTAACATTTTTACTTTATAATTACGATAATTTTACTCGTATAATAAATCTTTGGAATTGTATAGATAATTTGTCAACTCTAATTAATAAATCATAAAGAAAATCAAGCTTGACCTATTTTTCTTTTGCAAGTATAATTTTATGAATAATTATTTGTAATTTTGTTGTTCTTCGACAGTTCCTAAAGAAAAGAATATTCCAATACAAATCATTTTTAACGATTATCCAATATTTTTGTTGTTTCACAAAATGGTGTCGCACTGAGGAGGTAAAGGTATGAAATCAGATAACATAATAGAAAACGATCAGATCGATAATTTTTATGATTTACGTGGCAAAGGATTATCGATTAATGAATTAAGAAAAGAAAAGAATTTTATTTCGTACTTAAAATTGTTGAAAGCTTTTTCAAAAAGATATACACTTTTAATTTCTGTTAATAATACCCCTTGCGGTCCGTACTTTACGCAAGAGACCGCTGCTGAAATTATGGATTTAGGTCTAAATATAAACTTATTCAATCGTTTTCGTTATGCTTATGCAGCAGTTATAGATGCAGGTGAACTTTTGATGGAGTGCATGTCACCATCACCTGCTGATACAGTAGAATGGCAAAACTGTATAGGAGAATGTAATGTAGAAGTTTTCAGTTCTGGCTGGAATGCTAATAAAAATCCAAATACTGCTACTTTATGTATTGATGGTAAAGACTATGCTCCAAATTTGCGTGGATTTAATTTTGTATTGTTTGATTCTGTAACAAAAACAATTCTAGATGCTTGTTGTTTTGATACATATGATTCTCATTTTAATTGTCATCGACCATCAGAAAAGATAGAAGCTTTGAAGGATTATAAAAAAAACCATCCTGATGTTACTGTTGTTTGTTTTAACATGCCTAATTTTCCAAAAGAAAATTTAAGTATAATTGAGACTTTTATAACTCAAAATTCTCTTTCCATCGGATTAATTATGAGTAATCTGGAAAAACATGTGTTTGCGTTAAACAAATATTTTACTAATAAAGAAGACATTACAGAGGTGTTAAGTCCACCCAAATCGTATATGGATATTTATGGTGTACGTCGTTTTGAAGATACACACGGCAAATACGTCAATACTTCTAATGGCATTCGAATTACAACATCTCAACCCCAGGAATACAAACGCTCAATATTTATTTTGGGAGGATGCACAATTTTCGGAGTGGGTTCATCTGATAATGGGACTATTGCATCCCAATTGCAATCGCTACTGAATAAACATATGGAAGAACTAGGGCTTATTGTTCATAACTATGGTTATTACCTCTCTGATTTAACAGGTTTAGCTACCGGAGAAGAATTTTTAATTCTTAATTCTTTACCTACTAAACCAGGTGATATAATTTTATTCCCTTTTGAACAAACGGAAGGGGTTCCTTTCTTTGATCTTTCGACCGCAGCAACCCGTCCACATAATTATGGAGAAGTATTCTTCGATATGATGCATTATACTGAAGATGGGAACTGTTTAATTGCAGATAAAATATTCGACTGTCTCAATCATCATAATTTTTTTAGTAGAATGCCAGAAAGTGAATATTTTATACCTACCAATCAATCAAAACTTAAACAAAAATATGCCGGATTGAATAACAGTGATTTAGATAAACTTGAGAAATATAAAAATATACTTTACGAATTTTATGACTCAATGTTCTACATTAGAATTGGCGCTATAGTAATGAATTGTAACCCTTTTACCTTGGGACATCGTTATTTGATTGAACAAGCTCTTTTACAGTGCGATCACTTAATCATATTTCTTGTTCAAGAGGATAAATCGATTTTTTCATTTAATGACAGGCTTAAACTAGTTGATGAGGGTACATCGGATTTAAAAAATGTCACTGTAATACCTAGCGGGAATTTTATTATCTCATCATTAACATTCTCTGAGTATTTTAATAAAGCAGAATTACAAGATCGCATTATTGATTCATCCCTTGATTTAACTCTTTTTGCATGTGAGATTGCACCTTGTTTGAATATATCTGTTCGATTTGCAGGTGAGGAGCCCTTTGATAATGTAACGCGACAATATAACGATGCCATGCGAGCGGTTTTACCGCAATATGGGATTGAGTTTATAGAAATTCCGAGAAGAGAATCCGGTGGTATAGCAATCAGTGCTTCTCGTGTTAGAAAATTAATAGAAGAAAAAGACTTTAATGTTCTACCTTCTCTGGTACCAGCAACAACGTTTGAATATCTAAAAAAACGTTTTATGATAGAAGAGGTTTAGGGAAACACTAAATTCTGAAGTTTTCCAAAGCCTTAGTTACTACCAAGACACAATAAGACTCAGACGCCATCATTAATATGCTATCAACATGTGAAAAGTGTGGTACAGCCTCGTCAAAAACGTAAATGGTAAATTTACCATTTACATCATCTCCAACACCCAGAACTTCTAAATCAGTATATTACATGGTCAAAAGAACTGCCTGACAGATGCCGGCTTACATTAAAACATAAAAAATGCTTCAAAAAATGCCACCTTCAGCTTAGAATAAATAATGTAAACTGAATAATACGCCATTTTTTGAAGCACTTACTATCATGTATAATGTAAACCGAATAGGACGCCATCTTTTGGAGCACTTACACACTTTTTCGCATTTTGCTTAGCAATCGATCACCCAATCACTCATTGGTACATTAATTTTTCCACGTGCTGTCCAAGGGACAGTTTCAATTTTTCGATCAGGGTTACAGTATCTGCATGCCTCATGCGGTTTATCTAGTATATTATTTAGCTCCCATCCATCAAGCTTAGTATTATGTAAGTCAATCCTGAGCTTTGATACTTCGGTATGGGATAACTGATTCGTTTTCACCCCATAGCAATCTTCAAATATGTAATTTAGTGGACCAGAACCACAAGGATATAGGTAACCATCACGCAAAAAATTACATAATATAGTTGAGCCGCATTTTCTACGTGTCCACGAATCAACAGGATCTCCAACATACGATTCATTCAGTATAACGGACTTGTTGAAGGATTGTATCGGGATAGTATCGCCGCTCCACTCCCCATATACACCATGCTTTTTTAAAAGGGCAGTAACTTGTTCACGTTTTTCATAGATCGGAGGATATGCCGAGATATGAAATACACAGCGATAGTTTCTCATAACTTCAAATAACGGAGCCAGATGCTCGCCAAGAAGTAATCCATTAGTAACAACCGACATGTCGGCTGCCGGAAACACCTCGCGTGTAACCTTAATCCATTCTGGCAGCTCAGGATTCAGTAATGGCTCACCACCCATGAGCCTTAACCTTGATACATTCCACCAAAGATCACCCAGCTTCCGTACATCCTTATGATACTGTTCCAAATCGCACATTTTAGGTTCTTTAACCAAATTACAATAGTGACTACAGGCCTTACAATTTAGGTTACAATGATCTGCAACGTGTGTCTCATAGTATTTTAAATCCGGCTTACTGACATCTACTCTAATCAGTTCGCTTGCCAAGTCACCTTTTGCAACGTCCCTCATGTAATAAAACTGGTTTACTACATAGAATTCCGGAACTCCAAGTAAACGAAGCGCATTTTGTATCGCTCGATATGCATAACAAACATTAGCAATAATAATAGTGTCAATTTCTAGATTTTTATACATTCGAGTAAGAACTTCTAATGATACTATTTTCTTGTTTTCTAAATACTTATCTATATTTTTCCCTGTCTCATCACAGAAAACGATAAGTTTATATTCATCACCACTTTGGTCAATTCTCTGTTTAAGGATCGTTCCATGATTATTTACGCCTATAATCGCTACTTTTTTTGGCTGTTGAGACATAATTGATTCTAATTCATAGTTTATGGAAGCCACCTCAGAATCCTGCGGTATTAACTCTCTAAGTTCTTTTATATATGTATTTGCTTCCCCGTAGCGTTTATTTTCCATCAAAAATTGCACACGAATTTTTTTGAACAATACCCATGCATCTGAAGTTTCCGTTATTGCGGCTGCGATTTCTCCAATAGCACAATAACGTTCAACCTGCTCATCCGGCACTTCCTCACGCGAGAGCAACCAATCACTCAAAGCAAAAAATATCTGTTTACGTCTTGCGGTCCATTGCTCATATTGACCGAAATGGGAACCTAATTGTGATTCTGATACTAATTTTATTGAAGCTGGACACATAAGAATCTCAAATAGAATGTCAATTTTTTCGGAATCCTTAATAGGTTTTGTAAGCAATGTTTGAAGTGTTTCTTCCAGCCCGTTCATGTATCGATAGAGTAAAAACTCAATATTACGTGGGCAATCGGCTTTAATCTGCATAAGATATTTGTAAACTTGTTCATAGCGACGATTATCTTTTTGAAAATAATCTAATTTTTTTGTGTTTGTGATTACTTCTGGGTTAACATATTCATAATGCAATATTTTTGAAAAAAATCCGACACGTTGTGAGTTTTGAAACGCAGATGATACTCTTTCAAAATCATCAAAGTCTTTACATTTCCCTAGTGAATCTTTATTTTTCTCAATACATTTACTCCCTAACGTGGCCCTGTATAGCTTGCCTTCAGTAAACTTCATAAACTCAAAGTATTCAGTGAAAAACGTGGAGAATTCTTCAGCTTTTAATACAAGTGTTTTGTCTACATTTACTGTGGAATTATCTTCTTCTGCGATACCGAACTTATCGCTGCCACAACATGCAATATCCAGATCATGTTCAGACGCAAACTGCAACATCGTTTCTAGAAATGCTGGATTGTATGCATGATTGACATCAAGAGCGCAGATATAATCATTTTCAGAAAATTTACGCGGCAGTATATTTTCTATATTTGAGCTATCATTATCATAAAACACTCGGATTCGGTTATCCTTTAATGCATAGTTACAAAGCATTTCCCTTGTATCATCTGTTGATGCACAGTCTATAAGGTAATACACAAAATCACTATATGATTGCCTAAGCACGCTATCGACAGCTCGACTCAACATTTTTTGGGAGTTATGGGTTGTTGTAATTATATATATCATTTCATTTTCCTCTTTCTAGAAAGGCTATTTCTAACTGATATACTTATTATGACTCAGCACGAGCCTTCACCTTATTTTGAAGCGGTTACTACAATAGATGTACTTATCAGGTAGTCTAGTTACAATTTTATGAAATAGTTATCATTCATTTTTTCGCAATTTCTTCCTAAATTCTGCAAAGTCACTATCGTTAGGTAAGAGTGATTCATATTCATCAAATTCTAGGGTTGCTTCTTCAATGCGAGAATCATTTATAAAATAGGAAATCATCATTTTCTTATAGTATATAAATGCGTCCATATTTTCCGCAAAAGCAGAGAGATTTTGACCTAGCATAATATAAGATTCCAAATCAGCGTTATTAACATACACATTATCAATAGAAATAAAAGCATCAAATGCTTGAGGTATATTATTTCTCATAACCCAACGGACAGGAATATTGAAATCACGTGCTAAACTGGGGCTTAGATTCTCCAATAAAGGATATTTTGACAGCAGTTTAATAATTTGCTCATCAACTTGTAATTCCTTGCTAGAAATAGGTCGTTTTTTTTGAACTTCTATTAAAAAGTCAAAAAATTCATCATCAGGAGTATCCAAATATGATAATGCAACAAGCTCTAATTCTGTTATTAGATGATTGTCCTTATTATGCTTATTATGCTTTTTATACCATATATCAAGGTTTTTCAATACTCTAAAATAATCCTTATTAATTAGGCATTCAACCTGTTCAGGCATTTTCATTATCAAGTACTCAAAACAATTGTCGCTAATTGATTTTTGAAAATCTATGTACATCAACTCGATAATTTCTGCAATTAAGTGGGCACATTTTGAGCCGCGAGCATCATTCTGAGTGATCAAAAATTTCAGCAGATTTTTACGTAACAATTTGTAATGAAACAGATTATCATTATTAAGAATATAAATCAGCACTGTATTCATATATTTGTTTACAAATACTTCCCGAATAAATTGCATTTTTTCTAATATTGACCGATTAGAATTAACTAATACATTCAAAGTATCCTTAGTTGCATTATAATAAACTGCATATAAAAAATTTAAATTTCCTAAGCTAACTGCTCCATAAGGTTTGAGCAGATCAAGTGCAGCCTCATGAAGAATGATATCACATTTTATACGATCAGGATCAAAATTACTAGAAGTGGATTTATTTGAAATATAATATTTGTGTAAAGATTTAGCTAAAATACCTACTCGGTTAGCACCTTTTAAAGCACACATAGTAAAAAAGGTATCATTGCCATATGTACGTGGTATAAGTTCATTAGGATCAATACCTAAAATCGTCTTTTTCGTTGTTTTACCTTTAAATAATTTACCCCATATAGTCCTTATAAATTGATGATATACTGGCAAGTGGTTTGCAAAATCATTTCCTTGTAATATTAGATTTTGAGATAAAATTCTATATCCTACTAATTTATTGTCTCCAGCATTAATAAAATCATTTCCGCAAGCCGCAATATCCAAATCCTGTTCATTCATAAATGCAAGCATTTCTTCCAAAAACGTTACACTATACTCATCATCAGCATCAAGGATACAAAAAATATCCTCATCATCAATATCATGGACAAGTGTTATAACTTCGAGATTATTGTCCCAAACATGATTCTTTTCATTATAAAATGGTATGATTCGATTATCAGCCTTCGCGTATTCTTCGATAATTTCTCGAGTTTTGCCATTATCGGTAGAACCATTATCGCACAAGTAATATTTGAAATCACCATATGTCTGATTTAGTATACTGTCTACTGCACGTTTAAGTGTTTGCTCTGCGTTATAAGCAACTGTTCGTATATAAATCATTCTGCAATAATTCTCACTTTCCTAATATCATTCTCGGTTATAAAACAATCAGATGTCACACAATATCGACTTTTATCAACATTAAACTTTTTAAAAAGCTGCACTGCTGCTCCCCCTGCTCCTACCGAACAAACTATTACGCAAACATCGACATATTCTGTGATTTTTTTAGGGTGTTGGTATTTAAGTCCAAAAAGTTCACCTTCTCGAAAACTATCAAACACAGCCACTAATTTTGCATTAGGGTAATTTGATTCTATATGATTCTTCCAATATAGCGAATTATTCTCGCTTACACCCCAAAGTGCATATTTTATAGGAGCGTTTTTATTCCAAAATTCTTCTGCATATTCATCAAATTTATGCCCATTCTTATGTGTTATCTTATGTGATTCTCTATATTCTGTAGTAATTGTACGTTGTTTAAAAAAGTCTGTTAATTCATGCTCCATTCTTTCTAAAACAACCTTGTCAATATTGTTTTGAATTCGTCCCAAAGCATGTCGAATAAGCAGTTCTTTTACTCCTTCAAAATCCTTTCCGCTAGGATTCCAATCAATTCTATGGTAGTTATCTTTGTCATAAATCGAAATATATTTCTCAATAAAAGAAAATCTTCCGTCCACATTATCTTTTGCTAAGACAACAGGGATTCCATATGCAGCTAGCGGAAGTGCAACATGTAAACGTGAAGTAATAGCTATTTTCGCATTTTTTTTGTAATAATCATATTTTGTTTTTACAAAGTTAAAAATTTTACGATAGTCAATTATATCAGAGTCACTGAAATGATATTGTTGTGTAGAAAACTCACAATCATCGAGTAAAGAATCCGGTATTAATGGTAATAAAGCTTTAGGTGCATCTACGAAAATAACTTTTTTACCTGAATCACCTGAATATTTTGGAAATACTGCAGTCATACACCCATTAATATAGGCAGGTATGGTGTATTTTGTCAATATATTGTAAGTTATTTCATCTCTGCATCCCACTGGTGAATGTTCAAGAAGATATTTGAAATTGTACTCATCACTAAGAAATTCATCTAAATCCATGAATTTATCTATTGTTGATAACGTCACACAAAAGAAAACAGGTTTAATTTTCTCTGAAATAGCAATTTTTCCATTCACTACAAAATCAATAATTGAATAGCAAAAAGGAAAAACAACTTCCTCTCCATTGTAATTCTCCAATTCTTTAAAACCTAAATAAACAATTTCATCTGGTGATATATCTAACAGGCTATATAAATAATCCGTTGCCAAAAATTGCAAATAATCACCAATATTTATATTATTTCTGCCTGTATCGCAAAAGTTGGCGTATTTCATCTTGCACCCCTTATTTTTTCTCAAATAGATAGATTGTATCTGTGTTATCCAATGGATCTGATTCTTTTTTGACTAATCTGAATCCCCCATCATCAAGTAAATGAATGATTCTCAATTCAGTCAAATCGCTGAGGTATCCCGAGGTACGTCGACCAGTTATATTGGGGAATTTATCGACAGTCATATAAGATATAATAATCATGTTTGCAGTTTTTTCACAAACATGTTTTATTAAGTCTTCAGCTGTTATCAAAAATTCCAGCACTCCATTAAGGACGGCCACATCTGCTTGCAAATCAGGAAAATTACCCTTGTTTAAATCACATACTATTGTATCGTCAAAACGTTTCATATAATCAACCGGATAGTATTTTACATCCTTCGATAGAAAAGTCTTTAAATACATTTGTCCAGCACCATAGTCTACAACTGATTTCATATTTTCATCAATCCATTTTGAAAACAGCTCAACACTAGGTTTCATTAAATCCCAGTTTATATTATCTTCCAAGTCTGGCCAAACGATATTTTGTGGTACAAACAAAGTATATGGTATAATTTGGCTTTCACTAAATCCAGTTTCTAGCAATTTTGTTTTAATTTCATCAAAGTATATATTTGTTGAAACTATAATATTCGCATTCATAAAGTCGGTTTTTAAGCTTTCAGGTGTCACAACTGGTTTGTCAAATAACTTTTGCTTTTCTATGGCATTTCTGTCTACAAAGGTATATTCAATTTGTTGTGAATCCAGCCAATATGAAATTTCCATTCCAATGGTTCCCATTCCATACAAGATAAGTGGTCTCAATGTTAATTTTTTTTTCAATTCTTCTATATCTTCAACTTTAATAACCATACGATTTCTCCAATTAAAAGTTACTTTTTTCGATTAAATAAATAGACTGTATGTACTTCGTCAAAAGGATCAACTGCCTTCTTTTTAAGCAAGAAACCTTTTTCAAATAACATATTTATCAGCTGATCCTCTGTAAAATCATTGACATAGTTTATACTTCTTCTAAAATTAGTATCGGGTAATTTTTCTAGTGTTACATATGACAGTATAATTGACTTTGAAGTTGAATTACAAATATGTTCAATTAATTCTTCCGGGTTTTCAAAACTCATCAATACCGCTAAACATGATGAAACTTCAGCTTGAATGGGTTGATTTACCCTAACAACGTCAGCAAATAGCATATTCTCATTGTAATTAATATAATCTGGAGCATAATATATAGTGTTTGCCGGTAGAAACTCTTTCAAAAAATTTCTTTCCGCACTATAATCAAAAACTGATTTAGCTGATTTATCAACCCATCCGGCAAAAATCTTAGCTCTTTCTTTTACTGCATTCCAATCGACACTTTCCTCCAATTCTTTCCACGATATTTTTTTTGGCCAAAAAAGTAAATAAGAAAATATGTTGTTGTCATCAAATCCTATTTGCATTAAATTGAATTTGATTTCTTCATAATGATTAATTGACGCTATGACGACATTTGCATCGGAATATCTTTCCATAAGTTGAATTGGTGAAATGACTTCTTGGTTCGTTTGTTTTTCCATCTTATATGCATTAATATCACAAAAAGTATACGTTACTTCATTTAAATTGCACCATTCTGCTATGAGTTTACCTACATACCCCATACCATATATAATAAGTGGTCTTGTCTTTAAAAAGCATATAAGTTCTTCTGGATTATTGGGTTTAACTACCATTTAAGTCTCCTAAATTCATTTCACGTTCCCTTTTTTTTAAACAGGAATAAAGGCATGGGGAAGTTGCTCTTATTGTCATCTTTTCTATCTTGAACCTCAAACTGGTTGGAAGAAAACATATCAATGATTTCTTGTGCGGTGAAATCATTGCACATACTTAAGTGTCTACGCGCATTAAGATCTGAAAATCCTTCCAGTACAACATAGGAAAAAATAACCGTATGTAAAGTATGTTTACATATATGAGAAATCAACTCTTTTGCGGGTTTAACATACATCAATGTGCCAGTACAAACAGAAAGTTCAGTAACAATATTCGGGAAACACCCTTCATTAAAATCACAGATAATCGTATTATCTCCCCGATCTATATAATCAATAGGATAATATTCCGTAGATGCAGGAAGATGTTTTTTAATATACTTTTGGCCAGCACCGTAATCAGCCACTGTTTTTACATTGTATGGAATCCAATTCCATTCCGAAATCATCTCATATCTTTTGCTCATTACTTCCCAGTCAGTAAGTTTATTATCTTCCATCTCCAACCATGAAACTTCGTCTGGCATAAACAAAGAATAAGAAAAAATTTGTTTTTTATCGATCCCTATTTGTAACAATTCTTCCATGATTTCTTTATAATATACAATTGATGAAATAATAATATTAGCGTCTTTGTGTTCATTGAGAATACTTTCTGGTGTTATGATTTTCTTTTCTGAAGTTGGCTGTAATTCAAGTGCATTTTTATCTGAAAATATATAGTCAATACCTTGTTCATCACACCACTTCGATATGCGAAGTCCTATACCTCCCATTGCATATATAATAAGCGGCTTTGTCTTTAAAAAACATACAAGCTCTTCTGGATTATTCGGTCTAATTATCATTTAAATTCTCCTCTTTATAATAAGACTACATCTTCTCTTGCTCTTTGAGAAAATTCAGTAACATATTGGGTCTTGCCTTAAACAGATAAACGGTACATGCCTTGTTAATCGGATCAGGAAGTTTTTTTTCTAAGTAGAAATTATTTGATTCCATTAAATCTACAATTTGTTTATCGGTTAAATCGCTAACATATGCAGAAGCTCTTCTTCCTTCGATATTTGGAAATTGATCTGCTGTAAGATATGAAAGAATAACCATTTTATTTGTGTTCCTGCATACATGTTCTAATAATTTTTCAGCGGTATGGATAAATTCAAGGACACCAGAGCAAACTGTAGCATCCGTTTGAATCTCTGGAAACTCTCCTAAATTTAAGTCACACAAAATTGTCTGTTCATTGCGTCTTATATAATCTATAGGAAAATATTTAACATCTGAATTCAAGTATTCTTGTAAAAACATTTTCCCAGCACCATAGTCACTAACAGATCGTATCTCTGATGTAATCCACTCCGAAAACATTTCAACACGAAAACGCATTAAATCCCAATCAATATTTTCATCTAAGTCTGACCAAACAATATCTTGAGGCATAAACAAATTATATGACACAATACGGTTTTCATTAACCCCAAGTTTTAATAGTTCTTTTTTAATTTCATCAAAATAGATAATAGAAGAGATAACAATATTTGCATTTTTGTATTCTACTTCTAGTAGATGCGGGGACACAACTACATTGTTTACCAATTGTTGTTTTTTTTCAGCATCACGGTCTGCAAAAATATAATCTATTTTATTTTCATCACACCATTTTGCAATACGCATTCCGGCACCACCCATTCCATATAAGACAAGTGGGGCTGCTTTAAGGAAGTTAATAAGATGTTGGGGATTTTCAGGTTTGATTATCATTTAATTTCTCCTACTTTAGTTTTTTAAATAAAAATAAAGTGTCAATTTTGTTTGCGGGGTCTGAGCGTTTCTCTTTTAATATAAATCCGTGTGTTAAACAGATATTCACGATGTCTTCTTGTGTAAAATCATTAACATATCCTGAGGCACGTCTGCCTTTTATATTAGAAAAAATATCAATTGTAACATATGAAAGTATGATGATTCGAGATGTATTTTTACATATATAATTTAATAAGGAGTCTGCTTTTGTAATAAAAACTAATGTTGCAGTGCAAACAGAAATATCTGTTTGTAGTTTTGGAAATTCATCATTATTAAAGTCACAAAGAATCGTTTCATTTGAACGCTTAATGTAATCAATAGGATAATATATTATATCTGGGTTTATAAAATTTTTTAAACTTAGTTTTCCTTCTCCGTAGTCTGCAACAGATTGTGCGTCATCGGAGACCCACTCAGATATCATTTTTACCCGACCAATATGCTCTCCCCATGGAATCTTATATTCCAAATCCTTCCATGTTACGTTTTCCTTCATAAATAAATCATAAGATAAAATATATTTTTGATCTATTCCTAAGCTTAATAGCTTATTCTCGATTTCATCGTAATAAATTATCGAAGATATCACAATATTTGCATTTGGATAATCTTTTCTTAATCTTTCAGGTGAAATAACAATTTTATCTACTCTCGTTTGTCTTTTGCGGATATCCTGATCCGCAAAAACATAATCCACTTTATTCTCGTCGCACCACTTTGCAATGAGAACACTCGCACCACCCATTCCATATAAAACAAGGGGAGCGGCTTTCAAAGTGGCTACTAATTGGGCTGAATCTCTAGGCTCTAATATCATTTTTTTCACTTTTTATTTTCAAATTACGAATTAAGGTACTTATGCTCTTAATAGATGCAAAATTTTCACGTTTTATTTCATCATCAGGAATTTCAATTTCAAACTCGTCTTCCAATAGTGTAATAAATCCCAAGATTGCCATTGAATCTAAAATACCCTCATCTAACAATTGTGTGTTTTTATTTATTTCAACATATGGGCTAATTTGATTTATTAATTTTACTATATTCACGTAATGATTATTTTCTATTTGCTTTCCTGCTTGAAAGCGTTCTGCATTTGGATCAACACCTAATCCGTAACAATATTGACACCCTGGGTTGAATTCTGTATTGTGCATTTCCAACAAGCGAATTTCTTTCTCTTTTAATGACAATCGTTCGTCTGCTAAATCCAACATTAATATATCTTCTAACGGCTGCCAGCCTACACGGTATCTGCAAAATGGCATAGCACATAATGTCAATTTAGTGCCATATAAAACAAATGGACGCTTCGTTGGCTGCCCATTCGCACACTTTAGGAACTGTTTTTTTGCTGTTTCCATATCAATCTTTTCTTTTCTAGGAGACCAATCAATCCAACCGTTCATATGGGCATGTTCGCCATAATACTTACGTACTTGATATTTAACCCCTAATGTTGAACAAAGTAATGTATTTTGTTCGACATTTGTGGAAATATCAGGACCGTAATGGTCAATAAACAAATTAAACTTACTTGACTTATTCATGACTTTCAAAAGCTTTTCGGAAAAAGGTATAGTGCCATTTGTCTGAAAATCTAAACGGTTAAATTTGTTTTCGTTTTCAAGTAAAAATTCGCAAAGTTCAACAATATTTTTATGTAAAATCGCCTCACCACCTGTAAGTGTAATAACATTTATTGTATCGGTTATTGCAAATATGGTGGTTAAACTTTGTATAATTTCATCATAATCATAATCATAATCAAGTTTTCTTTCATATGACTCCGGTATAAACGCTCCGCATTTTTCACATCTTAATGTACATTTCCATGTAAGATGAATCGCTAAACGATTAAGAATTCTATCACCCATCAATTTCCACCTGCTCTCCTGGAGTAAACCTTTCTACGTCTTTATAAATGCCTAAGCCATTGCACCAGGCACAGCCTGGATTAAATTCAACCTTATCCATTTCAAATAACTTACTGCCCATTTCCTCAAGCGTTGTGTTATCATCACACAAATCAATACACAATACATCTTTTTCAGGTATTTTCCCTATTCGGTAACCGCAATATGGTGTTGCACAAAATGCTAACAACCTACCAAAAATGGTAAATAATCGACCACCTGGTTTTGCCACAACACATTTATTAAAATGTTCCTTTGCTATTTTATCGTCTAATTTTTCAGATAATATACTTCTGTCTACCCAGCCGCCCAAGTAGACGTCCTCGCCAGAATAATTTCGAATATTATATTTGACATTGAATTTTTTACAATTTTGCTCAATTTCATCAACTTTTGTTGATATTTTAGGTCCATAATTATCAATAAAAAGAGATACCTTTTCAGATTTTGACATAGTCTTCAAAAGCATTTCTGAAATAGCAGTCGCTCCATTCGTAAACACTTCCAATTTTTGAAACGATTTCTCATATTCTAATAAATATTCTATTAACTCAGCCAAATGATGATATAAAAGCGGTTCACCACCAGTTAATGAAATCAATCTTACTTGTTCAACCAAACCAAAATAATTTCTAAAGCTTTTCTTAATATCATCTATGTTGTATTCTGGTACATTTCCACTTTCATAAAGTTTCGGTATATAAACTGCACATTTTTTACAACGAAGATTACATTTAGCCGTTACATGGCACGAAACTCTATCCATTATTAGTTTCTTCATAATTTCTCCTTCAAACTGTATGTTAAAGCTAATCTATCTATTTTACCATTTTGATTCAGCGGCATTGATGCCCTGGATACAATTAATCCTGGCAGCATATAATTAGGAAGCATGCTTTTTATATGTGCATACAGTGCATTTTTATTAATATTTTCTGGCGTTACAAAGATAACTATTTGCTTGTCAGCGTTGTCATATATAGCACAACATTGTTCAATTTCCAAGGCAGACGATACCGCTGTTTCGATCTCACCAAGTTCAATTCTGTATCCACGATGTTTTATTTGGGTATCTTTTCTTCCAATATAAATTATTTCTTTATACTCGTTGTATTTCACAAGGTCACCAGTTCGATAGATTCTTTCGGGATATTTATGATTAAGAGGATTTTGAACGAATACTTCTTTTGTCTTCTGAGGATTCCCATAATAACCATGTGCGAGACAACTTCCTCGTACACATAATTCTCCTATTTCTCCCTCAGAAACCAATTCATCTTTTTCATTTAACACTAAAACATCAGTGTTTTTACAAGCGGCTCCAATTGGCAGGCTTTCCTCATCACCAAACTCACGGTCTACAATATAAAATGTACAGTCAACTGCTATTTCAGTAGGGCCATAAAGATTTGCATATAGTGCGTTAGGCACAAAACGCCGCCATACGTTTAACTGTTTTGTAGGCATAACCTCACCAGCAAACATAATTTTAGTTAGTTGATTCATAGATACTTTTTCTAAAATATGTGAATTTGCCACTAATATCATCGCAGAGGGAACCCAAAAAATAGTATTTATCTTATTTTCATTGATAAATGTACATAATCTTCTACTCGATAAAAACATTTCCTCAGGTATAATTACTGTTTCACACCCATTCTTAATAGTACTGTATAGATCAAGAACAGAATTATCAAAAGAAAACGGTGCCTGATTACCAAATATAGTACTTTCGTTAAATTCAAAAACATCTGTTAGCCAGTCGATATAATCAATGACAGCTCTATGGCTAATAATTACACCTTTGGGGTCACCTGTTGAACCAGATGTGAACATGACATAAAGGATATCTGTATCTATTACCTCATTTGCAATACTGTCAAGTAGATTATCATCCATGCCCTCTGGTTTGACTTCATCAATTAAAATCGATTCAGATAACAAATCATTTTTGTATTTATTATTTGTTATAATCATCGCAGGATTTAAAATTCCCAACAACTTTTCCAATCGTAACCTTGGCATAGTTGGATCAATTGGTGTATAAAAATTGCCACTGTATATCGTAGCCATAAAAGCTATAACAGCATCAACACCTTTGGGCAGATATATACCGATGGGCTGCTTTACCAAACCATTCAGCCTGCAATTTATACTGCTGGCTAACAGGCGTGCATTTCTATCTAGTTCAGAAAAAGTAATTTCCTTTTCACCATCTCTAAACGCTACTTTATCTGGAAAACGCTTCGCTGAATTTTTTAAATAAAATATAATATTGTTGAACATATGTCACTATCCCTAACCTTCAATTTTTTGCAAATTGCAATCAATATCTATTTAATGGTGCAAACTTACTGAGATATTGAATTGATTTCAATCTTCCGTTATAGTTACATGTTTCGTCTATAGTATTCGGTGCTGCAAAATCTTCCAATTCCAATAAATAGCTGGTATCGACAACTTCGTATTTTAAATTATCTTTCTCTAAAGTTTCATATAACTTTATAAAGTTTGTTTCGTATTTTTGTTTGAAATCCGCTCCAAATAATCGCTCACCCTGAAAATAATTTACTGGTGGGATGTAGAGAATAACAGGAATATTTTCATCATTCATCATTCTTATGGTTTTTTTTAGATAAACAACCCCTTCCGTTGTCTCTCTAAATTTAAATAAATAGTTGATATTCATGTAAAGTTTTTCTTTTTCGGTATCTTTTCCTATTTTACTATCAAAAGAGGAAAATGCTTCTACTTGAAAACGATCAAAACGCTCTTGTGTAAGTTTTGCGTATTCTGAAAATTCTCTGTTATTTGAAATATCTGAAAGAGATTTAATTAACCAAGGGTGTTGGGTTCGAGGCATGATAGGAACTTTTGGTGCCATCGTTTCTATCATTAATAGAAGTAAAAATGCCGACGGCTTTTCCTTGCGTTCAATTAAAGAATGTGCAATATGATAATAGGCTTGTTGCCCCATACCATGCATATCAAGGACCTTGCAACGAGCTTCACCTACTCTATTTCTAATCATAGTGCCCAACGAATCAAAATTACTATCATCTAGAGCTATATGTGTGAATGCACAATCTCCCATCACTAAAAGGTAATCTTGGAGTGGTCGTTTGTATTCCTCAATATAACTATCATAAGCTGATACGCTAAAAGAGAACCACTCCTTATTTTCCTGTAACCCAGCCTCTCTTAATTGATCATGAATTTTATTACAGCCTTCTGGAGATACAAGAAAAACTTGTTCTTGTTTATAATTTAGTGCTTCTTCAAATGAAACAATATCATAATCATTTATCATATTATTTTGTTTTTCTGTGTTGTTATCTATGAAAATAATATTTTTAAATCCGTTCATCTCTAATATTTTCAAGATGCAGCATCCACGGATACCTGAGCCAAAAATGCCAATTCTCTTATCTGACAAAAGGCCTTTAATATTTCCGATTTTTTTCAAAAAATAATTATATACACTCGCATTTTCTGAAGTAACAGGCCACGCATAGTTAATTTTTTCAGTCATAATTTTATTCCTCCAAACGCCTTAGTATTTCATCTTTATACGAGTCGATAATATCTTTTTTTGAAACAACAGTATTAACCGGAACAAAGCAATCTTTACAAGGTGAATAATTATATCTATTTAATTGCAAATGTTCTATTAAAAAATTACGTCTTTCTATGCTATTCCATGCATTTTGTAACGAAGTATCGCGTATGTTACCAAGACTGATTGGTGGCGGTAAAGCTGTACAAGGAAATATTTCACCATCCGGTGCTACCCAAATTTTATAAAACACAATCGGACAATAATTTATTTGTCCAAGATCTCCTCCAAATTTGTTCTTTGTTTCATCCATATCAAACTTAATATTTTTCCAAAGAGGTGTTACTTTTTCAATAAAAATAGAATCCGCTATGTCTCCAAAAAGTTTGTAAAACTTTTCTTCCTCTCTGGAATACTGATTTTTATCAAGTGCTGCTTCTGAAATTTTAATGTGTATTTCCAACTCTTCTTTATTTTCATAAAGTCTCTTAAGGTTATTATAAAATTTTTCCCAATTTATTTTTGCGCCACAAACATGTTCATATGTGCTTGAATCCAATCCTTGCAGCGACACAACAATACGGGAAAGTCCCGCTTTCTGAATTTTTACAATACTTTCCTCTGTAAGCAATGATGCATTTGTGTGCATTTCTATACGCTCAACCGTTGTAGATTCTCTCAACAAATTAATCATATTAGCTATATTAGGATTACAAAGCGGCTCGCCATGTCCTGAAAGTGATACTACTTTTATTGGTTGCGGAAACTGTGAAATCTGCTGGACTACAGTTTCAAATACTTCCATTGTCATCAATTCATTTTTAACCGTATATCCCCAGCTTTCGTTTTTTTCGCCAGCGCGAAAGCAATAATTACATCTAAAATTGCAACGTTCACTTAAATCAATAATAACCGATAATGGTGTATCTAAAGGTAATTTCTCACCAAGACACAACCGTTCAGTATTATATGATTCTTTTATTTGGGCCATGCTAAAAACCTCCACGTATTAAATAGCATATAATACAGTTTCATAAATCGAATCAGAATAGTGCCTAAGAAAGAATTTATAATCATCACGATAAGTTTTTATCAACTCTGGCAATGTATAAATATCTTCAGGTTTGTGATATGCACAAATAGCCAGTTTAGGTTTGTTTTCAATTATTAAATTACGAGAACCTTTCAGTGATTCTAATTCTGCTCCTTCTACATCCATTTTTATAAATGAAGGCGGAATTTTATCTTTGAAATATATGTCAAGTGATGTCACTTCGACAACACTGGCACCACAATTATCTAATTTGGAACTACTTTCGAAACTTCCACTAAAACAAAGTTGTGTTTCGTTACTCCACAAGCCTTTTTCAATAATAGTTATATTGCTCTTTCCTTGCAGGCTTTTCTTTGCCTTATGTGAATTTTCTACATCTGGTTCAAAACCATAGTAATGAGTATAATTTCCGTTAACATATTTGAAAAACTGCTCGGCAGTATCTCCCACATACATACCACCATCGACGAAAACTTCGTCACAGCCAAGAGTTATGATTTCAGGGTCAAAATACTGAAGTATAGGTGTCGAATGTAAAAGTGAAGAAGATAAGAGACAACGCCTTATTCTATTTAATAAAACTTGTCTTGATTTTTCATCATCTAATAAGTAATATGCACGTTCATAACCTTCAAGGTATGGTTCAATCGACCTGGGAGTCATTTCGTGCAGATTCAAAAAACCTCGTTCAAATATCCTTTTAGGATTTATTTCGAGCATATTTAATTCTTGTTTCATTTCATCTGCATAATTTACGGAACATATAATGATATTTGTATCTGAATACTCATTTTTAAGTGCCTTTGGAGCAATAATGGGTAACCCAGTTTTTTCATGTGCGCCATATTTATTTTTATCACAAAAGCAAGACACATCAACACCATGCTGTTTTAAAGTTATATAAACAGAATATCCTAATTCACCCGCACCGTATAAAACGATAGGCTTTTGGGATAAAATATTCATCGTGTTTTGAATTTCATATTTATATTCTTTACTATTACATATTTTTTTAATTTCTGAAAGTTCCTCAGCAAAGTTTCTCATACGTGTTCATTCACCTACACTCTTTAAAATTCTTATATAAAATCACAACTCTTACATTTTTTATCTATACTTGTGGAGCAAGATCTATAAGATGGCTATCCGCTTTTATTTTGCGCTTACCCTTTAAACATATTTCTCCATCCAATCTTTCTCGAACTCAAGTATATAGTTTCCTTCCATAAACTCTCTTCGATTCTCTCTCAACTCTTTAATCATTAAATTAAGCAGTTTTTCGCAGCCGCTTATCTCTAACCGGTTTATTTTTTCTACCATAGAAATCATAAAAGACCATTCAAAGTAACAAAAAGCAGGCGCACTTTCAGGAAACAACTCACACAGCCACTGTGTACGTGTCCTATATGCGTCTAGATACTCCGCAAGAGTTTCCGGTGTAAGGAGACTATGATTGGTTGTCCAGGCCGAAATATTACCATCGTGCCGGTAAAAAGTATATTTAGGAAGACCATGATATGCTACCTTGCCTGCCAGTGCAAGTAATTTATACATCAAAGCAATATCATCATACTTTCCAGATTCCGGAAACCTAAGTTTTTTAGCAAGTTCACGATGAAACAGCTTTGTAGGAAAAGCCATATTATAACGTCTTCTCCACATTAATTCAATAAGTGCTTCCTCCGCACTCATGACTCTCTTTTCATCAAAATTTTTATCTGCTGCTCCGCAAATAGCTACATCTGCACTATTTTCGATTGCCAAATTAAACAAGAACTCTAAAAAATCCGGCTCAGCCCAATCATCGTCATCAATAAACGTGATATACTCCCCCTGAGCCACACTCATTCCTGCGTTTCGGCCACTTCCAATATTTCCCCTCTCCCGATGAATAACACGTATGCGAGAATCCTTTTGAGCATATTCGTCTGCTATTTTTCCACTTTGATCAGTTGAACCATTGTCAACTATGATAAATTCAAAATCCCGAAAACTCTGTGTCAGAATACTTTCAATCGCTCTTCCAACAAGTAATTCTCTGTTATAAGTCAACATTATTACTGAGATCATAAATCCTCCCTGGCAGCCGGCTGCTGAAACAACAAGATTGCCGGCGTTGTACCATTTTCGCTATTTGTTTAATAAAAATCTGAACAGCGCAAAGTCAACATCCTCTGGAAGTATTTTATCCCAGTCTGAAAGTTCTTCTAATGCGAATTCAGGCTTTGATTCATTTATTAGATATTGGATTTTCAACTTTTTTAAGTAAATAAAATCTTTATTTTTTTATTTTCGCAGATAGATTGAGACCCAGATCTAAAAATTGTTCCACATATACTTCTGGAATATCCTCTTCTCTCTATCATACTTCTAAATTAAATTGAAAGCTTCATCCAATTTTTTCCTTACAATGCATTCAGTTAATTCATAAAATGAAAAAATTTATATTCGTTATCTGCATCTAATATACAAAAGTAATCATCTTCATTATGATTCCATAAGAAATTAAGCCACTTACTGCCCTCAAACCACTGATTCTTACTGATATTTTGCAAAGGTATAATCCGTTTATCATTATGAGCAAAACGTTGTCACTTGATCCATTACCCATAACTAGTATATAAAATATCCATAATCAACCCAACCTCCTGCATGTTGGGTTAGACCGCTGTAATCCTTAATATCATACGGTATTCCCGCATTTTCAAGTATAGCTGTAAATTCTTTAGCCTTAGGAGAATTTTTCCCATAATCATAAATTTTTAATTACAGCCATAACTAATAATCTGGTTAATCAATTCTTGTTTTGGTAATAAAGCACAATTTGTAAAAATACCCAATTTATGATATCGATCTCTATACTGCATCGACTTGTCAAGAATTTCTCCAAAATCTTTATGCATTAAAGATTCCTCTCCACTTAACTGAAACCATTCAACCGAGTCAACACTAGAAAAGCAACGGCCAATCACATCAAATAAATACTCCTTCTCAAAATGTGGAGGAGTATCTATTTAGCAATATCGGCCACATAAAGTTTACACCGGAGTGTAACCGTATTATTCAAAATAAATTGTGTTTTTCCAACTGACTTGCTCCCGAACAACTAAAAAATTATATTAAGATATTAATCACTATTTTCCAACGCATCTTTTTCTTCAACCGAAAATAACTCATATACTTTATTTTCTAAAGCAGGAAAGTCTGCCATCTTAGAAGCTTTTAATAAAAATATTTTATTCTTCAAAGAAGTAGTATCATAAAGTTTTTGCAGAAAATCAAATGTAAAATTTGCAGATTGTATCTCTCCATTCTCCTTCATTAAAAGGTGTATAATATCCTGAAGGATTGGCATTTGATATAAGTTTAATCTAAGAGCCAGTACACCATACCGAATCATGTTAGAAACCAATCCAAATTCCCGATAAGAACAAAATAACATTTGATACACTTCCACCAGACCACCTGATATATCTAAAAAGCTACCACCTTGATATTGGTCAAGCAACTGCAATGCTTTTTCAAAGTAGAAAACAGCATCCTCTTTAATATAATTTTTATAATGCCAATATCCTAACCAATACTCCAAATCAGGGGATACACACCCTGAAAGCTTCGCTTTATCATAAATATCCAATAGTTCTTCTTCAGTTCCTGTATTGCTTAAGTATTTTAACTTAATGAGACTACAGAAAGCCGCCTCTTTTCTAGCTTCCGAAAGAACCCGGTCTGCATTATCAATCACGCAACGATATGCCTGTTCTGCTTCACCAAATAAGTTTACTGCAAATAAAGCATCACCCAGATATGACCAAGCATTATAATCATCCGGACGTTCTGCAACTTCGTTTTTTAGTATACGAATATTACGCTGTAGCTTATCTGATTCCCGATATACCTGTCTTGTATATCCTGTATGGTATATCATTAGTTCTTTTGATGCATCTACTACAATTACATCACTATCATCTGTATTATACAAGGTCTCATGAATTCGATTATGGTAACACAGTAACGAAGTATTACGAAATATTCTGTCCTGTATTCCTGTTGAAAAAGCTCGACCGTCATCATCTAAATTTACCAGTGAACTTCTTACTGCATGCGGCCTTGCTTTTTTATCAAACCCGTTTTCAATACGCATCAGGATAGGAATTATCTTTGCTGTACTATCCTGTGTATAGTATTCATCGGCATCCAAAAACACAATCCAATCACCTTTTGCCTTACTAATTGCAAAATTCTTTGCTGCCGAGAAATCATTAATCCATGTGAAATGATAAACTGTAGCCCCCATCTCCCTGGCTATTTCAACAGTACGGTCATTAGAGCCAGTATCAACAACAATTTGCTCAAAAACAGTTCCTTTGCCCCACTCTAATGCTCTCCTGATGTTCTTTTCTTCATTTTTGACTATCATACACTGAGATAGCCGTACAGAATGTACCATGTCAGGAACCTCACTAATTCTATAGAATATCCCTCGAAAAGGACCAATCTTTTCGAGGGATAAATTTTTTACAATCCAGTAGTCTTATATTATTTTAATAACTGTAATACACCCTGAGGAAGCTGATTTGCCTGAGCAAGCATAGCCTGAGAAGACTGAACCAGAATATTATTCTTAGTATAGTTCATCATCTCTTTTGCCATGTCAACGTCGCGAATACGGCTCTCAGCTGCAGACATATTCTCAGTTGTTACGCCTAAGTTATTGATTGTATGCTCAAGACGGTTCTGTAAAGCACCTAAGTCACCACGGGTTGAAGATACAGTATTAATTGCATTCTTGATTGTCTGAATAGCAGCTTTTGCACCGCTCTGAGTGCTGACATCTACACTGTCAAGACCAAGAGCCTTAGCACTCATGGAGCCAACACTTACAGTCAGATTATTAAAGTTTTGTCCTGTGTCTCCAATCTGCAATGTCAAACCACTACCTATAGTAGCCCCAGGATTGGTTCCCTGACCAGAAATTACAGGAACAGCAGCTCCTAATGCAGCTGCAAGGCCACCAGCATTTTCTCCAGCGCCTGTTCCAGTAATACCAATTTTACCAAGTCCTACACTTGTTAAATCAATACTTGCTGTATCACCTGCTGCCAGAGTACCACCTGCTAAAGTAGTTCCAGCATTTGCTCCATTAGTTCTTGTAGTAATATCCTTAAGATCAAGAACTGAAGTTTTTGCGGAACCATCTTCATTATTAGTAACTGTAACTGTAATTGTATCTCCGGCAAAAGTAACTCCAACAGACTGAGACTCATTAGGAGTAACTGTATTTGGATCATCCACAGCAAGAGAAGCACCAGCTACACTTGTTATAGTTGAATTTCCAAGAGTACTTCCAACCAGAACCATAGTAGTTGGTGCACCTGTTGTCTTACCAAGGCTTCCATCTAACAGATTGATTCCATTGAAGTTTGTTCCTTCAGAAATACGGTCGATTTCACTCTTTAAAGAGTCAACTTCTTTCTTAAGGTTTTCACGGTCAACGTTATCCTGATAGGTTCCGTTGGCAGACTGTGTAGCAAGCTCAGTCATACGGTTTAACATAGAGTGAACTTCTGTTAAAGCACCTTCTGCTGTCTGAACTAAAGAAATACCGTCGTTTGCGTTCTTGGAAGCTGTCTCAAGACCTGTGATCTGAGCTCTCATCTTCTCAGAAATAGCAAGACCAGCTGCGTCATCACCTGCGCGGTTAATTCTGTAACCAGAAGATAATTTCTCAAGGTTCTTAGATACTGCACCGTTGTTGCTTCCTAACTGTCTGTAAGAGTTTAATGCTGCGATATTGTGCTGAATTCTCATGTGTTTTTCCTCCTTGAATATGTATCAGGGAAATCCTTTTCCCTGGTTGATAGGACGCTTTCTGGTTTTCCAGATAAGCGTTAAGATGTTTGAAACCTCAGCGGGGTACCAGCCGCTTAGCGGGTTTCGTAAAAATCTGACACTTGTGTCTTCAAGAAGCCTTTCCAATGAATTGCCACCGCAAAATCAGGTTAAAACCTGCTTTGCAGAAGAAAATCATCTTCATCTTCCTTTCACATACTTTATCGAGTCGGAGACTTAAAAAGTTAAGTCATTTTTTGTAGAAATTTAAAATATTTTTTTAAGATTCAAAGAACCCGGGCAGCAGCCATATAATAAAGTGATACCTGCATACCTGGCAGTGACATTTACTCGTTTCTCCATGCCTGACACTGCCTTTCATTAAGAAGGAATCTATTATGACGCACAAATTTTTAACCTTAAATACAGCATCAGCCGATGACCCAATAAATTTTTGGAAACGTATAATTCAAAGCCAGAATTTTCTATTGCATATAGCCACAACCCTGCTTCCAACAATGCCCCATCAGGAAGACCGCCTACTAATCAGCCAGCTAAAAATCATGAAATCACTGATCACTGACTTAGAACCTGCATTGATTCATCCTGCAATACAAAATATACCAACCTCTTTCCAAGCCATGTATCACAACGTAAGCTGGACTGTTGAACAGCTTATATCACTAATTTTAAGTAAAAATCCGGAAAAAGCTGCCGCACTGACAGAGTATCAGCTAATTCCATTTCTTCAGGACTGGCTGGAAGACACCTATTTCTGGACGCTCATCTATCCTGATAAAGAGAAAATGAAGGAATACTATAAAACCGAATTTGCTGAGAACCACAAAAACACCTACAGTAACAGGGGTGAAAAATATCTTATTTCCATTATGATACCTGTTTTCAATAAGCTGGAATATACGAAAAGATGTCTGGAGAGCCTCTTCCGAAATACAGATCTGGCCAAATACCCCTGTGAACTGATCTTGCTAAATGACGGTTCCACCGACGGGACAGAAGAGTACTTTGAAAGCCTTGGTATAACAAAGGTTATAACTTTAAAACAAAATGTAAAAACGATGATTTTCTCTCTCTTATTCCGGGTTTGTGAAGGAAAATATGCAGCATTTGTCAATAACGACACCATTCTTACAGAACACTGGCTGGATAATCTGCTCACCTGCCTACAGTTTTACCCTAATGCAGTCATGTCTGTCCCCAGTACACCAAACACCAGCAACCGTCAGGGCATGGTTGCCGAATTCACTCCGGAAAACGCAGAGGCAGTAGCAAAAGACCATAACCGCCCCTGTCCATACCTTTGGGAAGAGCGGTGCAGACTCATGCCTGTAATTGCATTGTATGATGTGGAGAAGGTGAATACCATTGGATTTGCGGACCGATATTTCCACACCTTGGAATTCTGGGATGATGATTTCAGTCTGCGTGCGAGAAGAGCTGGCTTTCAGCAGATTTTCTGTCTGGATACCTGGTGTTATCATTATGGAAGTATTTCCGGTAAGGCTGACCAGATCAAAAACAGGACAATTTTCAACGGCAGAGTGCTGTTTCAGACAAAATATGGCATTGATCCCTGGGGAAATAACTTTTGTTATGATCCCTACCAGTTATCTCACATTGAGCCTACCATCCCACAGCAGCCTGCGGACGTTTCCATGCTGGCCATTGATCCCGGATTTGGTGCAGATGTGCTGAAGTTTAAAACACAGCTTAGACGGCGGGAGAAAAAGAGTTCATTTTCATTCCTGATCAATGACGCCGGTCTGAAAGACGATTTAAATCCGTTTAACAGCACTGTCATTGTGTCTCCTTCTATCTTAGAGACACATAAGCATATTCCGGAAGGCTCCTACAACTATATAAGTCTGGGTAAAGATTTATCCGTTTATCCCGATTACAAAGAACTCCTTAAAGAATGCTCGGCGCATCTTAGAACAGGAGGCTTCATATATTTTTATGTATCAAATCCCTATGCTTACCATCTGAAACGGGAATTTTCCGAAGAACGGATGTTGAACGGGAAGGCTTCCCTCACGCTCATTAATATCCAGGAACTTTTGCCTCTCCTTATCAGTCTCAATTTAAAACCACAGTTAAGAGCAATTCTGGAAACTGCACCACCTTCTGAGCAAAAAAGCGGCTATACGGAACACCTGGACCGTTATTTTTTGATTTGCGAAAAACAAAGCTAACTTTTAACTTTCCATGCATACAAAAAAGTTAAGGAGCAAAACCAATAAACTGGCTCCGCTCCTTAACTTTTTTCTCCTACACTCTTACATCAACATACTGTCCTAAACCAGTTGTCTTAATCTGGTTTGGTACTGCCGCATCCATCATCTTTAAAAGATCGGCTGCCTGCGCTTCCTGATTATCCATTGCCTTTTTGGTAACGCTTAAGCTGGCACTCTGTTGAATTTTAGCAGAACTTAACTGCATACTCATTGCTGCAATATCCATATCTTTCTCCTTTCACATCACATATCTTAAGAAATCATGGTCCAACACTATTTATATCGGCTTTTTTCATTGAACTGATAAGTCATTATCCCTGTTCCTGATAACAATCCAGAGTAAACCAGAATTCAACCCCGCCATCTACATTGCGGACGCCGCAGGACTTATTGTGGGAATCAACAATGGCTTTTACAATGGAAAGACCAATACCGCTGCCCCCATACTCCCGTGTATGTGCCTTATCCACTTTGAAAAACTTCGTCCACAGCTTTGGTAAATCTTCTTCCGGAATGCTCTGTCCCGTATTAAACACAGTTACAAGTGCCTCTTTTCCATTCTCTTCTGCGGTAATAATTATCTCCCGTTCTCCGCCCAGATGATTAAGTGCATTATTCAGATAATTGGTGATTACTTCTTCTATTTTAAATTCATCAGCATAAACGTGTATGGTATCAAATGTCTCCAGTTTTACTTTTGCTTCCTTTTGCTGGATCAATATTCCGGCAGAGCCAATGACTCCACGAATCAGTTCCGTCAAATCAAAGCATTCCAACTGTAAATCATCATTGCCGAATTCCAGCGCAGTGAGATTTAACAGCTGGCGGACCATTTTATTCATCTTATTGGCCTCATCCATGATTACCTCACAGTAATAATCCCTGCTCTCCGGATCTTCTGCCATCCCCTCCGTTAAACCTTCCGCATACCCCTGAATGAGCGCTATAGGTGTTTTTAATTCATGGGAAACATTGGCAATGAAATCCTTTCGCATTTCATCAATCTTTACTTTTTCTGCAATATCCTTCTGCAATTCCTCGTTGGCACTCCGAAGCTGTCCGATTGTATCCTTAAGTTTGTCGGACAGCTGATTCATGCTGTTGCCTAAAACACCAATTTCATCTTTTTCACTACCGGTATATTTTGCCTCAAAATCCAGACTGGACATCTTTTCGGATAAATTCGCCAGCTGTAGGATTGGGGTTGTGATCCGCTTGGTGGTAAAATAGATAAACAAACTGCCTATAATCAAAGCCATAGACCCCACATATGCCAGGAACCGGTTTGATAAAGCAACGCTGTCCCGGATGCTCGACAAAGGAATGGAAATAAGAAAAATGGTTTTATTATCAGAAAAATATCCCCAGCTTTCCAGATAATAGGAATCCGAACGTTTATCATAGGTTTTCTGAATAATATAATTGTCATGCTTTTTTAAAACTCTGGCCTGGGGCATATCTTTGCCGAAAATGTAATCTTCTACCCTGTTTTTTAAGAACTGGCGGTCACCGCTTGTAGACATTAAGTATTCGTCAGTTGAACTGTCAATTAAAATCATCATTAAATTGTATTTTTCGCCCATCGTCCGGAACATCTTCTGTATGGGTCCTTCATTCTTGAAATCGGGATCATAGGAATCATGGTAATATTCAATAATCCCTTTTCCGCTTTCATTGGCCTGGGCAACTACCTGATCAATCTCAGTATAAGCCATTTCCAGTATGCGGACCTTGGCTCTGGTATAAAACCCCTCTAAAAACCAGTTGTTCACGCACCATGTGGTCAGAAGAACAAACGCCATCAGACAGACAAACACTATGGCAAAACGCGCTTTTATGGAATGCTTCATTCACTCACCTCTAATGATTACGTCACTTCAAATTTATATCCCATTCCCCAGATAGTCCTGATGTAATCTCCCTTTTCTCCCATCTTGCTTCTTAATTTCTTCACATGCGTGTCAATGGTTCTTGCATCACCAAAATAATCATAGTTCCATACATTATTTAAAATTTTCTCTCTGGAAAGAGCTATTCCCTGATTTTCCAGGAAATATGCCAGCAGTTCAAATTCTTTATAGCTTAATTCAATATCCATTCCATCAATTGTTACCTGATGTGCCACCTTATCAATACAGATGCCGCCGATCTCTACAGAATCCGTATTAACGGCATTGCTGCGCCTTAATATAGCCTCTACACGTGCGACCAGGATCTTGGGACTGAATGGCTTTGCAATGTATTCGTCTACCCCTAAATCGAAGCCCTGAAGTTCATCCCGTTCTTCTGTTCTGGCAGTCAGCATGATAATCGGAACCTGGGAATATTTGCGGATGGTCTTACAGGTCTCCCATCCATCCATTTTCGGCATCATAACATCCAGAATAATCAGCACAATATCTTTTTGTTCAAAAAACAAATCAACTGCTTCCTCTCCGTTTGATGCTTCCACAACGGTAAATCCTTTTACACTGAGGAAATCCTTTACAAGCTTTCTCATTCTTGCTTCGTCATCTACCACTAATATTTTTAACTGTTCCATAAAAACCTCCCGAAATCAGATCTCAACTGTTTTCCTATATTTCTGAAACATATTGTACCAAATCGCAGGAAAGATATCTACATTTTCACAGAGATTTCACACCATTTCCGTATTTACTTCCGAAAATGCAAAAAACAGGCAGATGCCCATACAAAAGCATCTGCCTGTCCAATCATTTCTTATCTTAATTCTGTTGTAGGAATGGTATCCATATCATCAAACGCCTGGTTCTCACCGCCCATTGCCCAGATGAAGGTATAATTGCTTGTACCTGCTCCGGAATGGATGCTCCAGGATGGGCTGATAACTGCCTGCTCATTCTGCATAACGATGTGTCTGGTCTCATTGCCTTCGCCCATCATGTGGAATACCACATTGTTCTCCGGAATCTCAAAGTACATATAGACTTCCATACGTCTTTCATGAGTATGAGACGGCATGGTGTTCCATACACTTCCAGGATCCAGTACTGTCATTCCCATGGATAACTGGCAGGTCTCAAGTACATCCGGATGGATGAACTGATTGATCACACGCTTATTGGAAGTTTCCATTGCGCCCAGCGGCTTCTTGGCAGCCTTTTCGATCGGAATAAAGGTAGTCTTGCATGCCTTGTGAGCCGGAGCACTTACCATATAAAACTTAGCCGGATTCTTTGCATCATCGCTGGAGAATAAAACTTCCTTTGTTCCCTTAGTGATGTATAAGCAGTCCTTATGGCCCATGGTGAATTCTTCTCCATCAGCCTTGATCTTTCCTGATCCGCCGATGTTGAAGATACCGATCTCACGTCTCTCCAGGAAAAAGCTTGTACCAAAGTTTTTCCAGATATCAATTCCCTTGTCAATGGAAACGGTTTCTGTTGTTGGCATACAGCCCAGTGTTACCATACGGTCAACATGGGAGTAAACAGCTACCACTTCATTGGCAACGTATAAGTTCTCAATTAAAAATTCGT
>JAEWPQ010000173.1 GCA_023460575.1 Bacillota bacterium | reverse complement strand
CCGGATCAAGACCAGCAAAAACCTCTGCATGATACATAGTTTTCCACCGTGTTTCATAAACTGCATCCATAACAACTTTGTCAAGTGCCCCGCAGTTTACTCCGGGTTCACCTGCAATTCTTCTTGCAGTTGCATACCGTCCGGTAATCGCACCATCATTAAACAAAAGTACTTTAGCGTCCTTATCCAGACCGAATTCTTCGCCTCTATAAACGGGCATATCCGTAACTATGGTTCCAGGTGAGTTTTTTGCTAATTCATATGCCTCACGAAGCGTATTAACTTTAATAACGTTATTCCCATAGAATGGTGCCTCAATAATTGAACGTGTCGTTGCAAAGCCAGGTTTGCCTTTTCCAATTTCATTAATTGGGTAATAAGCTTTTGTTGACATATAAAAATCCTCCTTATTAAAATTCAAATTTGATCTCATTATCTCATTTTGTTAAGAAAAAGTCAATATTTTCTATTGCATTTTCCACAAAAATTGTTTATATTTAATGTGCATTATGCATCATGTATACAATAAAAGAAAGAAGGTCAAATATGATACACATTTCCAAAGATGGCACCGGTGATTTCGAAAGCATACAGAAAGCGCTTGACTCATTGCCAATAAATAATACTGACGAAAAGATCCTTTACATTCACAAAGGAGTCTACGAGGAACAGATTACAATTACAACTCCTCATGTAACTTTTCTTGGCGAGGATAAAGACAATACCATTATCTCCTATGGTTTATATGCACGTATGGTTATGGAAGACGGCATGAAACGAGGAACATTCCGTACCTATTCCTGCTTCATCGATACTTATGATTTTACAGCGAAAAATATTACTTTTGAAAACAGCGCAGGGAAAGGAACTGATGTAGGGCAGGCCCTGGCTGTTTATGCAGACGGCGACCGTCTCTCATTTGAAAACTGCCGTTTTCTGGGCAGTCAGGATACCCTTTTTACAGCACCGCTGCCGCCAAAGGAGATTGAACTCAACGGATTCATCGGGCCAAAGCAGAATGCCCCCCGGATCAATGGAAGGCACTATTATAAAGACTGCTATCTGGAGGGAGATATTGACTTCATCTTCGGAGGCGCCACTGCCTATTTTGAAAACTGTACGTTTTTTTCCAAATATACTGGAAATGAAATCAGCAGCTATGTAACAGCAGCATCAACTCCGGAAGGCCAGGAATACGGTTACGTAATGGAAAACTGCCGTTTTGAGGGCAACTGTCCTCCTGATAACGCTTATTTAGGAAGGCCGTGGAGAGAATATGCCAGGACCGTTTTAATCAATTGCTACGTCGGCGACCATATCTGTAAGGAAGGCTGGCATGACTGGAACAAAGAAGCTGCTCATAAAAATGCCTTTTATGCAGAATACGGAAGTTTCGGACCTAAGGGAAGCATGGAAAGCCGGCCGGACTGGATTTACAGACTAAAGGAATCGGATCTATTAAAATATACGAAAAGAGCTGTCTTATCAGGAACTGACGGCTGGATGCTTTAAAAAACGGGATTCTGTTCTAAGTTAAAGAACAGAATCCCGTTTTAATTATATCTGACCTTTTAGTTTTCTTTGATTTTAACAATTACTTTCTTAATGGGAGCCGGTTCACCGGCTGCAGCCTTGGGCTTATGACCATCCCAGGGATTAAAAATCATATATTCTCCAGACTTTACTACTGCCTTTAAACCTGGATTTTCATTGTCGTAAAATACAACATCTTTTTCATCGTTATATGGTACCTTTTCATTCAGTTCATCGATTCTTGCATAGGTCATAATCTCAGAACCGGAAATCACATACTGTATATCTGTATAATTATGGTGAGCTTCATACTTCGCTTCTTCCCATGGAATTGTTGTATATTCTACTACATTGGCAAATACGTTCTTGCCGTCAATCTCATATTTACCTGGCTCCAGTTTCTCCAGATCAGTATTCTTAAGAAAATCCACTGCCTTGGCATACCGGCCTTCCACACCAAGGTTTCTGTAAAAATCAAGGTTTTTTGCTGTGTCAAAAATCATATGAATACTCTCCTTTTATGTATCAGTATAGTTTATCAAACTATAGTATACACCTAAAGCAGAATATTTAACAATGTTTTTATTTAAAAAATTCATGGTTTCCGTGCTGGAACAAATAAGTCAAATGAGAATCAAACCAGCTGATGGCTCCGCTCCTGGATCCCCTTCGATTCATAAAATACAAAGCTCCGCTTGAATAATCTTCACCTTCCAGGGCCCGCTTTACACAATCAATGGTATTGCTGGTAACTTTTACGGAATTTATGCTTCCATCGGATACCGGGGAAAACTGGGAGGGCGAATAAACAACTCCTTTCACCGTACTTGGAAATTTACCGCTTTTTACACGGTTTAAAATCACATTTGCTACAAGAATCTTTCCTTCATCATCGCAGATTCCAGCTTCTGCCTGCACAATCTTTAACAAGACATTATAGTCTTCATCCGACACAGACGTGGCATGAACTGCTTTTTCCTCTTCTGCCTTTCTGGCCGCTTCTTCTTCCGCAATTTTTGCTTTTTGTGCTTCCTCTGCGGCTTTTTGCGCCTGCCTTTTTGCTTCCTCCTCCAGTGCAATCTGTTCATTCATGCGCTGGACTCTGGTAAAGGATTCTTCTTCCAGTTCCTGCTTTTGTATGACTTCTTTTTCCAACAGATTTCCAGCGAGCTGCTGTGCCTGCATCTTGGGATCGGTAAGGTTAATTTGTACTTTTGCTTGTGAAGCTGTTTCCTCTTCTTCAACGTTCTCATCATCTGTAGCGTCTTCTAATGCCCTTGTCTCTGCAAATGCCGTTAATGCATTTTTTCCACTGCTTCCAAAACCTGTGGAAGTAAAAGCAATCACTGTAATTACTGCGGCACCTGCCATAAAAACTGCTGAGGAACGATACATTCGCTTCGTGACCTTTACGGACATTCCTCTGAAGAACTGACTAATCTGCTGAAGGATAGAGCGTAGTGTAAGCATAAATACTCCTCTTTCTCTAATCTCATTTGCCTGGGTTTCGGACAGAACCGTACCCGTTTCTTTGTGTCGTCCGTTATTATAGAAGAATCCCGTCAAAAAAGTCAATGGCAGTTTAACATTTTTGTGATAATTTAACTTGTTAATTTTTTTGTGTTTTTATTTTTTTGTTAGATATACACTATTTTCGCTTGTACTTATGCGGATTTTTTGTATTAAATATGTGTTAATATTTTACAATAGTATTACATTTCTGTTAATTATTAACCTGTAAGTATTCAGCCTGTCCGACCGTCTTTTTGTTTTATGTAAACTAATCCACCATAAATGATGCAAATTTACCCTGAATAAAGGCAGCCAGTTTCTGGGGAGCAATGACAATCTGCTGCCCTCTTATCCCTGCACTGACTACAATTTCATGGTAACTTTCCGCTGATGCATCAATCCATGTTGGAAAGTGCTTTTTCATTCCAACGGGAGAACAGCCGCCTCTGATGTATCCGGTCACAGACTGTAAATCCTTTACTGATATCATTTCTACCTTTTTATCCCCTGTAAGCTTTGCTGTCTTTTTTAAATCCACCTCCCCATCCACAGGAATACAGCAGACAAAATATCCTGTTTTTTCTCCTTTTAATACAAGAGTTTTAAATACACTTCCATGATCAACCCCAAGCATATCGGCTGCATGGCTGCCTGATAAATCCTGCTCATCAACTGTATATTCCCTGGTGTCATATTCAATCCCTGCTTTATCAAGCATTCGCATCGCGTTTGTTTTTATCATATCGTGTCACTCTTAACCTTTCTTAGACTTAAAAACTTAACCAGATGTTTCTCATTTGGGAAAAAGGGGCAGATTTGTATTCTGCCCCTTTTTCCCTAGTTCAAATCTTTTATCTTCTTTTCTATGTCTCCCATAGCAGCTTCCCCGAACATAGCCAGACCTCTTAACGGCATATCCTTCAGCATGGCGCGCATTATTATGTTTAAGTCATCCTCACCGTCGAACTTCTTATTAAAACCATCTACCATTTCCTGAAAGGACTTACGTCCTGCTTCCTTTTCCAGAACTTCCTGAACGGTTGAATTCAAAGAGATTTCATCCATTTGGGGCGTTTTGGGGAGTTCACCTTCAAAAAGCATCTTAAATTGTTCCCTGATACAAGAAAACCTTCCATTTTTCACAACATCAGCCGCTTTGTATTCCGGACTTCTCATAATGACTTTTCCTTTTACTTTCAGATCAGCCTTTAAGCGGATATCTCTGCTGGAAGCCGCGACATAAAGCTGATAGTTCCCATTCTCAATAGTCCATCGGTGTTCCTCTATATCATAATAAGAAAAACTTCTTTTGTCCAGCAAAAGCTTAACGGTCTTAGTCTCCTGAGAATTTAAAAATATTTTCTGAAATCCCTTTAATTCCTTCGGCGCCCTCATCACAGATGAATACTCTTTACCAATGTAGAGCTGAACCACCTCACTTCCAGCTCTGTTTCCTTTGTTTGATACAGTAACCTTTACGCTGCCTATGCCCGAATCATCATCCCATTCAACCTGCATTCCTTCGTATGAAAAATCTTTATAAGATAATCCATATCCAAATGGGTACAGCACTGGTATATCTGCCCAGTCATAATAACGGTATCCTACCAATATGCTTTCTCTGTACTCTACGTCCATAACCTCCTTTGCAAAGTTATTGTAGCAGGGTGTGTCCTCAAGGAACATTGGAAAAGTTTCTGCCAGGCGACCGGAAGGATTTACCTCACCAGTTAAAACTTTGGCACTGGCACTTCCGGCTGTCTCACCGCCTAAATACGAAAGAACGATTCCCTTAACGTCATTTTTCCACGGCAATAACACAGGCGAACCGCATTGCAGCACTACAGTTACATTAGGATTTACCAAATCACCGCACCATCTGCTCTTGCCGCACACACTGTGGCTTCATCAATAATCTCCTGCCGTATTTCATCTGAATAAAGTTCGTATCCCATCGCTGGATGTGGTAGCTGCTGTTGGAAAACAGGTAGCCCTCACACTCTGATTCAGGCCCAGATGGTCTGTCTAACCAGACTGCTTTCGCAGTCCGTGAGGTCCGTCTGTAACCATAATTTCCGGAATACCAAGGCGTTCAATTCCTTTCAAATGCCAAAAATCCTTTCCTGAGCATAAGGAGGCTTTTTCTTCCAGTGTCATTTGGGAAATGATACTTTTTACTTTGTCTTTCATTATATACTCTCTTTCTTGTCATCCAGCTCTGAACGGATTTGTGCATACTTTTCATTGGTGATCTCATAGAATGCCATAGAAATCAGCGAAGCCACATATCCAAACACCGGCATTCCGAATCTTAAAAATACAATCATGTCAAGAACCTGAGGCGTTTGCTCCTGGTTTGCTGTAAAACCGACTAAACCGAGGAAAAAACTGGCGATAAAGCCGCCGATTGCCATACCGAATTTATTGATAAATGTCAGTGAGGAAGACATCAGACCATCCGAACGCTGGCCAAATTTCCATTCACCAAAATCTGAACATTCCGGCAGCATTGCCCAGCCTAAGTTACTTGGAATACGTGAAACGAATCCAAAAACTGCCATCATACTCATGAGTATGGTAACCGATGCCGTAGGACGCAGCCACATAACAATCAATGGGAAAATGGAAAACAGGCTTCCCAGCCAGTATAAACGATTTTTGCCTACTATTTTAGATATTGAAGGCAGCAGAGGAATCAGGATAATCCCTGCGAACAACATCGCAGAAGCAACTTTAGGTACCAGATCCACACGATTCAACACATATTTGAAATAATACATATTGACTGCACTGTATGTGGCATTAGCCAGTACGTCCGTACCAAAAGCAATCATCAGCATCAGCATCGGTTTATTTTTCATTAAAAGCTTTAGATCATTTGCCATATTTAGCCGGACTCTTTCCTTTTGCATGTCACAAACATCGTATTTTTTTCCGCCCCATGCACAAACCCAGAATGAAACGGTTGTCATAATGCCGACTAAAGCTCCATAAATTGCCCAGCCCTGTTTACCGCCTCCAAATGCCTCCACTAGCGGCAGCGCCATAATTGTCACAATAAACTGTGCCACAGTTCCCATCCCCTGTTTCCACGATACAATTACAGTCCGCTGATATGGGTCCTGAGACATGACAGGAGTCATAGAATGGTAAGGAATATTAACTACAGTAGATACCAGCGAATATGTAATATAGATGACATACACATATACGATCTTCATATTAGGAGACATCTCCGGTGCCGTAAACAGTAAAAAGATAAATAATCCAAGTAATGGGGCTCCCCCTATGATCCATGGTCTGTATTTCCCCATCTTTGAATGAGTATGATCGCCTATCATTCCCATGATTGGATCTGTAAATGCATCGATAAATCTAGATATCAGCATAAGACCGGAAACCACCATTGTGTTGATTCCAAAAATATCCGTATAAAAGAATGTCAGATAAGACATAACCAGAAAAAATGCCAGATTGGATCCCAAACCCCCAAAAGAATATTTAAAAACATCTAAAAATTTTGCTTTTGAATATTTATTCTCCATACGATTTCTTCTCCTTTTCTAAATAAACTGCCCCCAAGTTGCTAATGCATCAATCTCTTCATAAAATCCAGGTCCATCCTGGCATCTTTTTCAAATGGTACAACATCGCAGGTGTCCTGATAAAACTCCAGCAGCCTTTCCTTCATTTCTGCAATCAAAGTCCGGTACTCATCACAATCGATCTGATTCCTTCTCTCATCCGGATCATTTCTTAGATCATAAAATTCATCTTTCTCATAGAGCCTTCGGATATATTTATAATCTTTTATTCTGCACATGACAGCTTTTCCGTTATACATGTCATCCGATGCCTGCAGCGACTGCCTTGGAAAATATAATCCTTCCGGATCAGGTGCAATCTGTCCTCCGGTTTCCTTACAGTGATCCTCTCCTTTCCGAAAACCGCCCTCACAAAACACGGCATCCCTCAATGCATCCTGCTGCTGCATAATATAGGAAATGAGTGACTTACCAAAGTGCGTATGTTCTGCAGGCAGCCCTGCCAGTTCTTCGGCAGTGGCATAAAAATCAATTAACTCTGTCATTTCCTGACTGACACCATGACGTTTTTGCATATTTTTTGGAAGTTTTACAATAAACGGAACATTTGTCAGACAGTCCTCGAACGAATTCTGTACCTTTTCCACCAGGTTATAATCGCCGGTATAATCCCCGTGATCACTGAAAAAGAATAAAGCAGTTTCGTCATAAATTCCTTTTTCCTTTAGTGCGGAAATAATCTGACCTGTGAGTTCATCAACCTTACTGCACATTCCAAGATAAACCGCACGCAATTCATCATATTCCTCCTCCTTCCAATTTTTCATATTCTGCAGCCTGGACAGTTCCTTTTGCAGCCTGGACTTTCCTGTAAACTCCTCTGGCGGTAAAATTCTCTTCTTCAGTTTTTTCCTGTCGATTCTGCTAAAGTATGGCTCACTGATCTGATAGACAGGATGCGGGAGCATCAGAGGAAGGAATAAGCAGAATGGCTTTTCTCCCTCATAATTTCTTATAAATTCAATCGCCCCTTCAGTCCATATCTGATCTATGTCTTTATTTTCCGGTAATTTTCCCCGGTAAAAGGAATAGAAGTTCTTTCCTCCTGGTTCTCCCCTCCATTTTTCATAAGGAAGAATGTCAGGTTTCCTTTCATCATCCAGTGTAAAATAAGTGTCGCAATAAGGCTTATAATACTCCGGGTTCTGAGCCGGAAGCAGATCGTTTCTCTGATTCATCCAGATATGATAATTGTGGTCTTTCAGCCTTTTTAACAATACCGGCTCATGATCATGCATCATATGATTCATCGTACGATGGCCGGCAACGTGCGGATACCAGCCACTCATAAAGCTGCATCTCGACGGTGTACATACCGGGTTCTGGCAGAATGCATGTGCAAAGGACACCCCTTCCTTTGCCAGTTCATCCAGATTAGGTGTAACCGATGCCGGATTCCCAAGATGGAACATGGAATCTGCCCTCATCTGATCCGGATTAATAATTACAATGTTAGGACGTTTTTTCATTTTACTTCTCCTTTTTCAATCCCAGCCTTGTATAAAGTTCATCTGGTGCGTCGTTTTTTTCCATATACTCACGGATATAACCTTTCATACTGTTTCGCACCATCTCATCCGATATAGACTGAATCTGATCCGGATCTTCTTTCAGATCAAAAAGAAGTGATCCAAATGATGTAGTATCGCCCATATTATCTTTCTTTTTAATTCTCATAACTTTGCAGTTTTTGGTGAATGAAAATGGCCCAGCCAGCTCCATATCTTTAAATTCTTCTGGCTGAAACATACTTCTCATGTGAGTCGGCATCAGTGTATACTCATAAACCGGCTCATCCGGATTTTCTGCTGCATGCATATACACGTATCTTCCATCTGTTACATTCACCTGACTTCCATGGTAACCAAATACCGCATATTTCCGGACAGGTTCATCAGAATCCATCACACCGTATAGGGGTTTCCCCTCCATATCCCCTGGCACTTCCAATCCAAAAAACTCTAATAATGTCGGTGCCAGATCAATGGTCTGTACAATTGCATTTCTCCTTTTTCCTGCACACTCCTTTCTTCTGGGATCATAGATATACAATGGTATATGTGCAATCTCCTGATAAATCGGCATACTGGTTTTCCCCCACCAGCTATGCTCACCCAACAGGAAACCGTGGTCTGTGTTAACAATCAGCATCGTATCCTCCCACAGATTATAATGATCCATTAAATCCAGAACTTTACCGAGGTAACGGTCACATTTTGAAAGAAGGGCGGCATACTCATACCGTACATGACTAACTGTATCTTCATCTTCCGCAACCGAAGCATACGGAGGCCAATCCGCTTCATAAGAAGCATCCCCGTGAAATGAATGAGGATACAATGCTTTATCCTCTTTCAGAGTGTAGAAAGGCTCATGGGGATCAAAGGTCTCTATCTGAAGAAACCAGTTATCTTCTCCATGATTCGTTTTGATAAACTCCAGACCATGTCTGAATGTAACAGCCTGTGATGTCTTCTCCTCTTTATACATGCATCTGCGGTTAATACCATCATGTATCATCATATTTTTATAAGGCGGGTAAGAAAGCATAACCTCCTTATTTTTAAAAACGGTTTTCACCTCGTATTCATACGATAAATCTGCTTTCCATAAATCCCCTTCCTGACCTCTGGAAATCTCCCAGGAAGAGTAACGATTGTGATATGTACTACCTCCGTCTTCCCAGTAATGCTGATGATCACTAATCAGATGAGTATAAATCCCACTGTTCTTCAATCGTTCAGGCATGGAATCATCATATGGTTCCATGGGGCCCCAGCTTCGGTGGAAAAAGTTGATTCTTCCGGTATGGAGCTCTCTTCTTGCTGGCATGCAGGGCATGCTGCCCACATAGCAGTTATCAAACTGGACACTTTTTTCCGCCAATCTCTTAAAATTAGGAGTAATTGTCCAGTCGCATCCATAAGACTCCAGCATATCCCTTCTCAGCGAATCATACATAACCATGATTGCTTTCATAATAATACCTCCTTGAAAACGTTTTCAAATCTATGATCAAAAAAGCGCTTAAACAAGCTGCTTTATTGATTCCCTTTCGATGTATTCTGTTACAAATTCCTTTGAAATTATTTCGTTATTTTCATGATTGATCATATTCAGCAACAAATCCGCCGCTTCTCTCCCCATATCTATGGCAGGTACATAAAAAGCTGAAATTTTCGGATACATAAGCGCACCATCTCCCTTTTTATGCTCCACAGACAAAATTGATATATCATCCGGTATAGAAAGACGGAGTTCGACACAAATTCCCATGATCAGCTGAAGCAGCTCAACACTTGCGGAACAGACTGCTGTACATGTTCCCTTCTTTACATAGCTTTTTATCTGCGCAGCAATCATTTCCCGGGATTTTGCAATACTTTTTAGGCCTGACGGAATGATTTTTAATTGGGGCAACTCCGTTTCTAATTGCGCAATAATATTTTCTATATAGGTCTGGTGTAAATGCATATAATAAAGCAACACGCAGCGATGCCCCTTTTTATACAATTCCTTCATCATATCAATGGTGTAATTTTCAAATTGAGCATATATATTCATACCTCTTTGATGAAGCTTTTTACCTATATATATAACTGGGTATTGCTGATCGATCAGCCGTTTTAATGCCTGTTCAGACGCCTGCTTATTAATCAGCCCTGTAACAATTAAGCCATCAATTTTTCTTTGCCCTGCACTTTCTAAAAATCTGGGTCCGCTTTCTTCCTGGTTTTCGTATATCTCCGATTCACTTATAATTACCATATTATAATTATACTGAGGTAAAATCTGTTCAATCCCCTTTAGCAGTTCCAGATTATAAGACGTTTCAAATATAGAGTATGAGGAAAAAGGAAAATATACCCCTATCATATTAGATTTTTGCTTGACAAGACCGCGTCCAAATTGATTGGGCTCATAATGATAGTAATTAAGTGCCTCTTTTACTGCAGCAACCTTTTCATCACTTACATTGGCACTGTTATTTAGAATTCTTGATACTGTCGATATAGAAACACCTGCGCGTTTGGCAACATCTCGTATAGATTGCATAATAACACCTCTTGAAAACGTTTTCTTTTGTTATTATTTATAATATCAAATTGCAATTCTATTTACAATAATCACTTTATCTAAAACAAAGGGTTATTTATTAAGCAGTTTGCACAAATACAAAATTTCCAAAATAAACATTTGAGGGATGTCACATGGGTATTTTAACCCTTTACATTCCATTATGGTTACTGATATAATACAAATATATAATATTTTATTTTATCATAACAAAAAGTTATAAAGTGAAAGGATTATTAACATGGATCAGAATCTTTCCCAATATAAGATTTTTTATGAAGTGGCAAAAGCAGGTAATATTTCCAAAGCGGCAAAAGAACTTTTTATCAGTCAGCCGGCTATTAGTAAATCCATCAGTAAGCTGGAAGATAATTTAGACGTGGCATTATTTACCCGTAATTCCAGAGGTGTCCAGCTTACAGAAGAAGGAAAGCTGCTGTTTCATCACACAAAAACGGCCTTTGAAGCGTTAAACAGAGGGGAACTGGAACTGAAAAGGGTGAAGGATTTTAATATCGGACACTTAAGAATCGGCGTCAGCAATACGCTGTGCAAATACATTCTCCTTCCTTATTTAAAGGGATTTATTGAAAAATATCCTCATATTAAGATCACCATTGAAAGCCAGTCTACCTCCCACACGGTTACGATGCTGGAACAGCAGCAGATTGACCTGGGACTGATCGCAGAGCCTTCCAACCGCCGTCCTCTTTTATTCAATCCGGTCATGGAAATTCAGGACATCTTTGTAACTACAAACGCATACCTGGAAAATTTATATTTAAGAGAAGGCAAGAATGCTGATTTATTTCAAACAGGCAACATTCTCCTATTGGATAAAAATAATATGTCAAGAAAGTATATTGACGAATATTTAAACGAAAATCAGATTATTCCCAATCAGCTTCTGGAAGTTACCACCATGGATTTACTCATAGAATTCGCCAAAATCGGACTTGGTATCGGCTGTGTGATTAAAGAATTTGTTCAGAATGAACTTGATAAAAAGGATCTGATCGAGATTCCCCTGATTTCCGGTATTAAGAAACGCACGGTAGGATTTGCCTATAACCCGGCCACTGTATCCACAGCAATGGAAATTTTCTTTGAAGCAATGCAAAAGGCAGGAATCAGAGGCTAAATATCACAAAAAGGCTGATAGAAAAGAGAAACCTTTAATCTGCTTTCTCTTTCTATCAGCCTTTTATATGTTACACCAATGTAAAATTAGTTATCGATCAGTTTTCCGCCGTTATTCCAGCTGTAAAGCTTACGAAGATCTGCTCCAACTTTCTCTAATTCATGGGAAGCTTCTGCATTTCTCATAGCTCTGAAATGTGCACCGCCAACCTGG
>JAEWPQ010000172.1 GCA_023460575.1 Bacillota bacterium | reverse complement strand
GCTTCCTGGTATCACAGGACTGCCTTCCGATAATCATTACGATTCCCTCTGTATCCACAGGAACTGCAAAGGATACTGCATAATCCTTATCATCCGGTCCCATGGCTACGGTAGGCATGACAATCACTTCCTGGGAGTTGATAATACCTGTCTGATGTGCTTTTGCACCTCTGACTACGATTCCGTCATCCCTGCGCTCCACAACTCTTAAATACATATCCGGATCTGGCTGGGCATGAGGTGCCAGCCCCCTGTCACCCTTTGGATCCGTCATTGCTCCGTCTACGGTTAAATCTTTATCCTGAACCATACGGAGATACTTTTTAAAATTTTCATGATAGCTGGTGCCGTATTTCGCATCAATCTCATAGGTAGTTGACCATTCTGCATTAAACGCATCCATACCCACACAGCGCTGGAAACACGCAGCCGTCTTCTGTCCGCAGAGTCTCTGCATTTTAACTTTTTTGATTAAATCATCCGTGCTTCTGTGAATGTTGGCAAACCGGTTGATTTTGCGTCCATCGTCCAGAGTTACTGTCATTAAATCCTCGTATTCCGGCAGCTGAGCCAGATCATAGGTAGCTTTAACAGAATTAAGGGACGGTCTTAAAATCGGATGGTCGATAGGGTTTTCAATCTTTTCCCCGAACATATAAATATTAAGTTTCAGTTTCCGCATGCTTTCCACATATTCTTCACCAGTCATCAATGCCATAATCTTATTCTCCTATTCATTCAGCTATTAATACAGTTCCTGATAAATTTTAAGTACCCGGTCCGCATCCAGGGGTACAAAGTTGTTTGCCATGAGACGTGCCTGCTGTTCCATAACGCTCTTTGTAAATACAGCAAGTTCTTCCTGCTTTACACCGTATTGGCGAAGCGCTTTTTTAGGAAGTATTGTGCCAAGCAGTTCATCCAGCTTGTCATAAACCTCATCTTCCGGGCAGCCAAGCAGTCTTTTCAGACACTGGTTCATCACTGCAATCTCGCCATCCTGCCTGATTTCCATATAATTCTTAAGCACCCCGGTAAACATGGCATAGTTGCTCTCCCCATGAGCGACATGATAGGTGCCTCCCAGGGGATAGCTGGTGGCATGGACAGCCGCACACCCGGCTGTTCCGAATGCGATCCCCGCATAATTACTTGCAATGAGAAAATCCTTCATAAGCGGAAGCCTTGCATCCGTTCCCTCGGCTGCAATCTTCTGATAGCCCCTGATGATCATTTCAATGGCTCTGTAACCAAACAGCTTTGTAAATGGCGTTGCCTTAGGAGACAGACTGGACTCCACCGCATGAACCAGAGCATCAATGGAGCTGGTGGCAAACACGGCAAATGGCAGTCCGTTTAAAAGTTCCGGTACCAGCACCGCCTCATCCGCATACATATGAGGTGATACAAGTCCTACCTTTGTTCCCAGCCTGGTCCGGTTGATAATGGAAATATTCGTGACCTCACTTCCTGTTCCGCAGGTTGTGGGCACAATGACAAGTTCCCGTTTCTTTTGGATTTTATCAGGTGCAGCATAGAGGGAATCCAGCGGGTCCCCTGCAGACACTGCCATTACTTTGGCAATATCAATCACCGTGCCGCCGCCTATGGCGATAATCCGTTTGCAGTCTGTTTTTGCAGCTGCTTCAAGAATTGCATCCACCATGATATCTGTCGGTTCCCCTGTCCCGTATGCCTCCTGAAAAATGGTATGGACATTCAGCCCAAGTGATGTGAAATACGGTTTGTATATGTATTCGTTCGTCAATATGAGGTCATTGCTGCCAAGATTAAATTCTCTGGCAAATTCTTCGCAGGTATCATAATAGGATATCTGGGATTTTAAAATAATCTCTTTCATTTCAGTCCCTCCTATGCAAAAATTTCTTCATCTGACGGCTGTTTCCAATCCTTTTTTACAAATGCGATCCTGCTCTTGTTCATCAGATGGGTATAGAACAGGTTTTCGCTGATTGCATTGTTGCCCCAGCTTCCGCACCCCAGTGTGGTGGTTGGATTCAATGAGTTTGCAAACGCTCCGCCTGCCATGCTGGAACAGGTCTGATTGACTACCACGCGGCTAACGGGAAGCTTCAAACCTGCATATTCAATGTGTTTCTTATCGTTGGACTGGATGTCTGCGGAATGGCCCTCACCTTCATATATCAGATTATCATATGCGATCTGTACAGCCTCTTCCCATGTCTTATAGCTGTATGCAGCCATCATCGGGCACATCTTCTCCTTGCTCCACACAACCCCTGCCCCATGTCTCTCAGGCTTTACAATCAGGACCTTTGTGCCCTGAGGTACGGTAATCCCTGCCAGATCTGCTATGGTTTTAACTGACTGTCCAACCACTTTTTTGTTGATCACGCCATTTGGAAATACCACATCTGCCAGTTTATCAATAATCGCCTTATCATCAGTATAGAAGGCTCCCTGGGATACAAACTCTTTTATCACCGTATCGTAATCCTTTTCAGGTGCAATGATAGTCTGGGTTCCGGAACAGATAATACCATTGTCAAATATACGGCTGGCAATCATTCGTCC
>JAEWPQ010000171.1 GCA_023460575.1 Bacillota bacterium | reverse complement strand
CAAAAGGGCAGAGTAAAGCCCGGCTCTGTCATCAGCTGTGACACAAAAACCGACAGCATACGTGCTGCAATTTCCCAGGCAATGAACCTTAACCTGGAACACCCTGCAACGAAAAACCCTTATGATTGCCCCAATACCAGCAAAAAAATCCTCACTCGTATTAAAAAAGCCTTTAAATCGGGTATTCATTTGGAGAAAGAATTCTATGATATGAACTGGAGACTGTAATGTATCAGAATAAAAGATTTCTCGCAGTGATTCCGGCCAGAAGCGGATCAAAAGGAATCAGGGATAAAAACATAAAAGAGATGAACGGGAAACCGCTAATGGGATATACCATAGATGCCTGTAAAAAAGCAGGATTTTTCGATGATATCCTTGTGTCTACGGATTCAAAGATTTATCAGCAGATAGCAGTCGGGCTTGGTGCGGCGGCTCCATTTTTAAGACCGCCCCAACTCTCCGGTGATAAAGCAGCCTCCGGTGATATGATCCTTCACGCACTTAGTGAAATGAAAAGGATTGGGAAGGAATATGGCTATTTCATGCTGCTTCAGCCTACGTCTCCTCTCAGAAATGAAGAACATATTCTGGAAAGTGTGAAGCTTCTGTTTGAGAAAAAGGCAGATTCTGTGATCAGTGTCTGCCCTTACGATTGTATGTGTTATCTGTCTGCCGAAATTACTGAAACTGGTGAAATGAAAGTGCCTGACTCATTAAAAGAACAAATAAGGAGACAGGATGCAAAGTCCGGCTGGCGGATTAACGGCGCCATCTATCTTGCATCTGTCCCCTGTTATTTGAAATACGGTAATTTTTACAGTGGAAAAACTTATCCCTATTTTATGGATCCTGTTGATTCCATCGATATAGACAATAGCAGTCAGTTCTATCTGGCAAAACTCATTCTGCATGACAGAGCCAATCCTGTTTAATCTCCGGACTGATCCTATTTTTTAATAGCTTCAATGAGACGGGAAATGACTGATTCAAAATTAACACCATACCAGGTTTCTTTTCCATCGTTTAAGGTTTCACGGATGCATTCCAGTGTATAGTCTGCTGCGATCTTTAAGGAATCCGGCAGACTTTTCCCGTTCATCAAAGCGCCTACGCAGGCGCTTGCAAAAATATCACCTGTTCCGTGGTAGCTGGTCTCAATCTTTTCATGATCATAGCTAAAATATTCTCCGCTTTCCGCATACAGCCCTGCTATTCCGGTTCTTCCCTTTTTCAGACTGACACCGGTTAAGACAACCGCCCGTTTTGTGCCCAGAGCTTTTAATTTCTGGAGGAGTTCCCTGATATAAGCTTCATCATACTCCGTCTCATATTGCGTTCCCGTCATCAGACAGGCCTCCGTGATATTAGGAACAATGATATCTGCATATCCGCAGAGTCCTGCCATCTCTCTTGCAAATGCCAGATCAAATGCCGGATAAAGCTTTCCGTTATCCGCCATAACCGGATCTACAAAGATCACATTATCTTCTGTTTTATAATCTTTGAAAAAATCTTTTATAATTCCGATTTGCTCCATGGAACCTAAGTATCCGGTATAAATGGCATCAAACCGGAACTTTTCCTGTTTCCAGTGATTGGAAATGGGAACAATCTCGTCCGTTAAATCCCGGAAGGTGAAATTCTGAAACATAGTATGGGTGGATAGAACCGCCGTCGGTATAATGGCTGTCTCAACTCCCATGGCTGATATGATGGGCAAAGCCACTGTCAAAGAGCATTTACCCAAACACGAAATATCCTGAATTGTTACAACCCGCTTCATATTTCTTCTCTCCTGTCTTCTATTTAGCTTTACTTCTGGTCTGTCATAAGTCCCAGAGCCAAAAGAGCGCTTTTTACCAGTTGATTTACAGTGGTATATTCGTTTGTGGTATGTACCTCATTCATACCACAGGCGACCACAATGCCCCTGATCCCGTTGCGTACAAAATGGTTGTTATCGCTGCCTCCCAGTGTCTTATTGGTAACGGCCTTCACACCGATATCATCGCAGACTCTTTTAAAGCGCCTTACTACTTCTTCATCCTCATCGATTTCATATGCCTCAATCTGCTTCTCAAATAAAAGTTCTGTGCTTCCTCCCCGGCAGGCTGCTGTTTCTTCAAAGACTTTTTTTAACTTCTCCCATTCTTCCGTGGCACGATCGTCCTTTAAACTTCGGATCTCACCGATTAAAATACACTCATCAGAAACAATATTGCCCTGCTTTCCTCCGCTTATCTTTCCAATATTAACTGTAGTCTCTTCGTCTGCCCAGCCTTGCTTTATACAGGATATGGCTGTTGCTGCAATCTCTATTGCATTGACTCCAAGCTGGGGACAGAAACCGGCATGGGCATTTTTACCCTTTACCTTGATTTCAAAAGACAAAAGGGTGGGTGCGGCAAGCGCTGCATTGCCAATCTCACCGCTTAAATCAAATACATACGCCTGTTTGGAACGGATGACAGAGTAGTCTGCAAGCTGACTGCCTTTTCCGTAATTTTCTTCTGCAACGGGGAACAAAACCTCGATATCCGGATGGGGAATATTGTGTTCCCTTATGGTATGGACTGCTTCCAGTATTGCTGCTATGCCGGAAAGATCATCTGCTCCCAGTACCGTATCTCCCTTGGATGTGATCACTCCATTCTCATCTTCTGCGGCATGCTTGCCGATCCCCGGTCTGACCGTATCCATATGGGCGGAAAAGAGAACCGGCTTCCCAGCTGTATTTCCTTTTAAAAAGCCGTATAAATTACCTGTTGGAATTCCGTCCCCATATTCTGCTATCCGTTCTTTCAGGCGGATACCAGCATCATCTTCTGTTACGGTAAAACCCAGCTGTTTCATCTCCTCTTTTAAATAATCCGCAATTTTTCTCTCATGATACGTCTCTGAATCAAATTCCACCATTCTTTTAAACTGGCTGACCAGCCTGTTCCTGTTAATCATTCAATCACCTGCCTGGATTTATTTTGTCACTGAATCCTGTCTGTTAAACTACTTTTTGTGTTTATTATATAGTTTATATTTACAAAAAACAACTGGCAATAAGAATATCTTATAACCAGCTGTTTTTCAATTTATAATCTTATTATTTTTATGCGAATAATGGTGTTGATAAATAACGGTCACCAGAATCAGGAAGCAATACAACAATAGTCTTTCCCTTATTTTCAGGTCTTTCTGCCACAAGCTTAGCTGCCTTTAATGCAGCTCCCGATGAAATGCCAACCAGAATTCCTTCTGTAACTGCAAATGACTTGCCCTCTTTAAAAGCATCTTCATTTTCTACAGTAATTACTTCATCATAAATAGCAGTATTTAATACCTCCGGTACAAAACCAGCTCCAATTCCCTGAATCTTATGAGGTCCTGGTTTGCCTCCGCTAAGCACTGGACTGCTTGCCGGTTCCACCGCCACAATCTGTACATTCGGATTCTTTTCCTTTAAATATGCACCGACACCAGTAACAGTTCCGCCTGTACCTACACCTGCAATGAAAATGTCAACGGTTCCATCTGTCTGTTCCCAGATCTCCGGACCTGTTGTTTCTTTATGCACTTTGGGGTTGGCTGGGTTAACGAACTGTCCTAATATTATGGAGCCTTCAATGGACGCCTTTAATTCATCTGCTTTTTCTATGGCACCTCTCATACCCCTGGCTCCTTCCGTAAGAACCAGTTCTGCACCATAGGCCTTTAAAAGATTCCTTCTTTCCACACTCATGGTATCAGGAAGTGTCAGAATTGTTTTGTATCCCTTCGCTGCCGCTACAGCTGCAAGACCGATTCCCGTATTACCGGAAGTTGGTTCAATAATAGTTGCTCCCGGTTTTAAAATTCCTTTTTCCTCTGCATCTTCAATCATTGCTAAAGCAATTCTGTCCTTTACTGATCCGGCTGGATTTAAATATTCCAGCTTCGCCAGAAGCGTAACCCCTACTACTCCCTCTGCTGCACCGTATCGGCTGATTTTCAGTATCGGTGTTCCTCCAATGAGTTCTACTGCGCTTTCTTTTATTGATCCCATATCCTTATCCTCCAAATTGTCATTTAATTGTTTCATTATTATTGTTTTAAAGCTGAAAAGAAGCAGCTGCTCTTATGGCACCTGTTCCACTTAAGGTTTTTCTGATCTCTGTTACTTTTCATATTGAGCTGCCCCTTTCTACCTACAACATTAATATGTTTATATGTTATAATTATATTAATGCAGAAAAAGAAATGTGTCAATACCTTTTTCAAAGATTCTACAAATTTTTAATTGCCGTTCTTAATTGATCCAGAGCCTCGATGATAAGTGAGCGGGGACAGGCAATGTTGATCCGCTCAAAACCTTCGCCTATCGGTCCAAACATGGCCCCGCTGTCAAGCCACAGACCTGCTTTATTTACAATCAGCTCTTCTCTTTCCTGTTCACTGAGCCCTAATCCCCGGAAGTCCAGCCATATGAGATAAGTACCATCTGGTTCAATGAGTTTAATTTCTGGCAAATTGTGCTCCAGATAAGTACGGACAAACTGGATATTTTCTTTCAAATACTTCATCAGCTGGTCATGCCAGTCCTCTCCATACCGGTATGCAGCTTCGCAGGCTGTTAACCCCAATGCGTTTAACTGACTGTAACCGGCGGCTGCGATTTCTTTTTTGAATTTACGCTTTAGTTCCGGATTTGATATAAAAATGTTAGAGATCTGTAGTCCTGCAACATTAAACGTCTTACTTGGAGCGGTACAGGTAATTGTCCGGTTTTTTAGTACTTCACTGATCGCTGCGAATACCTGATGCGCTCCTTTAAACACAAAGTCCTGATGGATCTCATCACTGACAACAATCATATCAAGGCGCTCACAAATCTCTCCAAGCTGTGTCAGTTCCTCTTTCGTCCATACTCTTCCCACCGGATTATGAGGGCTGCAAAGAAAAAACAATTTTACCTGATTTTCTGCAGCCTTTTTTTCAAAATCCTCAAGATCCATATGATAGCTTCCATCTTCGCCCAGATATAAAGTATTATCTACAATCTTTCTTCCGTTATCTTCTATTACTTCACTGAAGGGATAATAAACCGGCTGCTGAATCATGACACCGTCTCCCGGCTTTGTGTATGCTTTCACTGCCATAGCAAGGGCGAAAACCACTCCCGGTGTTTTTATAAGCCAGTTTCTCTCAACTGTCCAGCCATGGCGGCGTTTCATCCAGTCCTTCACCGCCTCAAAGTATTCCTCTTTTCCCTCACTGTAGCCGAAAATCCCATGCTCCACCCGGGTTTTTAGTGCATCGAGCACAGGCTGGGGTGCTTTAAAATCCATATCTGCTACCCAGAGCGGCAGGATTCCTTCCGGTTTTCCCCTTTGAACTGTAAAATCATATTTGATACTGCTTGTATTTTTTCTGTCTATGCGTTCATCAAAATTAATTCGTTTTTTACTCATGAAATACCCGCTCCAATTCATTTATTAAATCCTGTACATCCTCAATTCCCACTGAAAGTCTTAAGATCCGGTCTGTGATTCCATTGGCAGCCAGAACATCTGCCGGAACATCTGCATGAGTCTGAGTGATGGGATATGTGATCAGCGTCTCCACTCCTCCAAGGCTCTCTGCAAACCGGATCAGTCTCACATTCTTTAGTATGCTATGGGCAAGCTCTTTTGATTCCACTTCAAAGGTCACCATACAGCCAAAGCCTCTCGCCTGTTTTTTGCAGACCTCATGGCCCGGATGGTCCGTAAGACCCGGATAATAAATCTTCTTTATCTTTTTCTCGTTTTTCAGCCAGTCCACCAGATTTCCCGCATTCTTCTCTGCCTGATTCATACGAATCGCCAGAGTCTTGATTCCCCGCAGTATAAGCCAGCTGTCAAAGGGTGCCAGTCCGGAACCCACTGTTTTTATAATAAAACGGAGTCTTTCCGCTATATCAACAGAAGAGGTAACAAGAAATCCGGCTATGGTATCGTTATGTCCTCCCAGATACTTTGTTCCGCTGTGAACCACCAGATCTGCACCCAATTTAAGAGGGTTTTGAAAATAGGGTGACATAAACGTATTATCCACAATCAGAAGAATCCCATGCTTTTTCGTAATTTTAGCAAGCTCTTCAATATCAGTTACATTCATCATGGGATTAGTAGGGGTTTCAATAAAAACAGCCTTTGTGTTTTCACCGATCAGTTCTTCTACTTTTTCGTAGGAGGAACCAGAACAGTCAACGGAATCAATTAAGACACCGTTTTTTTTGCTGATGTTATCAAACAGCCGGATGCTGCCCCCATATAAGTCGCAATCTGTAATAATGTGGTCACCAGGGGCAAACAGCTCCATCAGGGCTGTAATTGCCGCCATTCCACTGGAGAAAGCCAGGGCATCCACGCCGCTTTCCAAAGAAGCTACAATGTTCTCCAAATGCTCTCTGGTAGGATTTTGCAGACGGCTGTAATCGTATCCGGTCCCTTCTCCCACTCCTTTATGGGCAAATGTGGCGGTCTGGTAAATGGGAAAGCTGATTGCTCCCGAATTATCCACAGTAATCTCCGCTCCGTCACCATATAAACATTTTGTTGAAATTCCATATTCCATATTGTGTCACCGCTTTCTTCTCTTTATCGTGATTCCTATGGTATAAGTATACTATACAGGTAGGAATATGGGATATAATAAAAAAACAATAGCCTGCTATTTATTATTTCTATAACAACAAAATGTTTTCTACAATACCTGTTTCTCAAATTTCTTCAATTCCGCTATATACTTTTCTCCCAGAATGCTGAGAGGCATTTTTTTCTTTTTAATATAACCAATCCGCATCCGGTCGCTGGTGTTAAGAGGAATGGCACAGTATTCATCTCCATTTAAATCTTCGCAGATAATCCCGGAACAAAGGGTATAGCCATTTAATCCCACCATTAAGTTAAGCAGTGTAGCTCTGTCATCTGCCTTAATGATCTGCTTAT
>JAEWPQ010000170.1 GCA_023460575.1 Bacillota bacterium | reverse complement strand
TACAAATCCCAGGGGAAACCTTTGGCGTGGATGTTTACCATAGCACGGAATTTATGCTATATGAAATTCCGTGAGCAGAAGCATGACTCGGACATTACGCTTGAAGATTTATCGGGAACGGAAACCGGAGAGGTTTGTTCAGAGATAGAGATGGCAGCAGATAAGATGGTTTTACTCGCTGCCTTGTCAATTTTAAAGGAAGAGGAGAGAGAGGTGGTTCTCCTTCATACTTCCGCAGGAATGAAACACAGGGAAATAGCAGCCAGCTTAAAGATACCGCTGGCAACGGCTCTGTCCAGATATAACCGGGCTATGAAAAAACTGGAGAATTATTTAAGAGAGGAGTAGGCTTTGATATGGCGTTAGATAAACACAGACAACTAAATAGACAACAGATCGAAGCCTGCTTAAAATCTGCTACTGATGATTTAATCCCCAATGTACTGGACCGGATTGATTTGAATACTCCCCAGATTATGGAGAGCAGAGATTCAAGACCTTCGTTCTTTAAACGGCAGCGGGTGATTGCCGGGCTGATTGCAGCCTGCTTTTGCATGATTATGCTTGCGGGGGGGACTTACAGCTTTCAGAACAGCAGAGTGGATTCCGTTATTGGAATCGATGTAAATCCCAGTGTAGAGCTCTCTGTAAACAAGAAAAACCGGGTATTGAAAGCGGAAGCGGTCAATCAGGACGGGAAGATGATACTGAAGGATATGGACCTGGAAGGTGTGGATTTAAATGTAGCTGTCAATGCACTGATCGGATCCATGGTGACCCATGGCTTTCTTGATGATCTGGATAATGCGATTCTGGTTACCGTGTCCAATGACAGTATTAAAAAAGCGTCCAGCTTAAGATCTGCAGTGGTTAGTGATATCAGGACGACTTTGGAGGAAAAACGATTAAAAGCTGTGGTGTATGACCAGCAGGTTATAGAGGAGGACGATGTTAAGCAGCTTGCCCGTCAGTACGATATATCTTATGGAAAAGCTTACTTCTTAAAAGAACTGATTGCTCAGAATTCTTCTCTTTCCATGGATGATATGGAGGAACTGGCACCTCTTACCATGGAAGAAATAGCAAAGGTCATTACAGAAAGGTCCTATGCTGTAGGGGCCAAAACAAAGGTTTCGGAAGAAACAACGGAGGAACCCCAGACCAGCATTCAGACCAGGGAGGAGACCACAACAACGAAAGAGACAGAAACTGTCACAGAAACCGCTCCGGAATCAACAACGGCAGAAACCCAGAGCCAGGTTCATACAGATGCACCAGGTACACAGCCTCCGTCTTCAAGTGCGGAAACAGCTACAACAGCAACGTCATCTGAGGATGTGGTTTCTACAGAGAAAATAAAAATCGACTACGTGGACTATGAGAACGGCCTTGTCATGGTTCACTTTAAAACAAAAGTCAAATGGAAAAATCCTACAGTTTCGGTAAAAGATGGAGATGGAAACACCTTTTCCTCAAAGATTGGAGATACGGATTCTGATTATTGCGAGATTAGCGTAACCGGATTGGAGGGAGGCGTGCAATATACCTTCGTTCTTGGAGGAATATCACCTAAATCCGGAAAACAGACGACTGTAAAGGGAGTTTTTGAAACCCCTGTAATCGGAGACGGTGAAGCTGACGATACAGAAACAGAGGAAACAAAAGAGCCGGAAGAGACAAAACCGGCAGAGATGACTAGTCAGAAAGCGCCGGAAACAGATACAACTGCACCAGAGCAAAAGCCTGTGGAATCAGTTATTCAGGAAGGGCATTAGGCACAATAATGCTCTTCCTGAGTCTTAAGATTATTTGGAAATAAAATGTAAAATAGTGCTTGACCAAAGCAGATAGCTATAGTATAATACACTCGTTGCACTGATGGGCTATCGCCAAACGGTAAGGCAACGGACTCTGACTCCGTCATCTCAAGGTTCGAATCCTTGTAGCCCAGTGAAAATAAAAACAAGAAGAAGTACTCTGACCTCGTGGACACATGAAAAGTTTTGTTTGCAGGTCAGGGTATTTTTGTTATATTTTATGTCAGCTGATGTAATCAAGAAAGGCGTGGAACTGCGAAAGCAGATCAACGCCTTTTTTAGTAATATCTGGTAACGGTACTGCCGGTTAATTTAATGCTTCAATCAGTGAAATCAGGGTCAGTGACTGCCCATATGCCATGGGACGAATCGTTATATTTTTATAGTGTTCTGCATTGTATCCCATGCCAGTTCCAGCGGAAACATTTAAGACGGTTCCGTCTTCCGCTATATTATTGCAGATTCCTTCAACCGCTCTGGCTGCACAGTCATGATATGATTCATTCAAAATTCCCATTTTAATTCCTTTTAAGATACCGGCCGCAATGGCTGCAGATCCGGATACTTCCTCATAGCTTTCCGGATCAGTAAGAACGGTATGCCATAGACCGGAAGGTGCCTGTAAATCTTTTAAAGCATTCACCTGGGCTTTGTAAGTATCTGTCAGATACGTGAGTAGTCCCGGATCAAAAGTTTTATCAAATGACTCAATTAATTCCAGTATTCCATAGGTAAACCAGGAATTGCCTCTGCACCAGAAAATTCCACCGAAATTATTGTTTAACGAAAAACTCCAGCCATGATAAAACAATCCGGTATGCTTGTCATATAAATATTTAATATGAAGTAATACCTGATGGAGAGTCTCACCTATCCAGTCCTCATTTTTGAATCGATGTCCCATTTTATTTAGAAACAGAACTGCCATGAATAAAGTATCAATCCACATTTCTCCATCATTTAACAAGACACCATCCCGGTTTCCGATGGCAGTTACCACATGCTGAACGCCGCCTTCTTTTGTTTTCGGCAGTTCGTTCATCAGCCAGTGCGCATGATCCAGGCAGAGTTTCTCGTAATCTGGGTTTTTGAATGTATCAAGCAGCTCGGCTAAAACCAGATAGGGCGCAGTGGTATTTATATTTTTACTGGGGAGTCCTTTCTGTAAATTGTTTTGAAACCAGCTGTCAAAGAATTCTAAGTAACGGTTATCTGCATAAAATCCCTGCAGCTTTAACAATCCATAGAGACCTACGCCCTGAGGCCAGTCCCATTCTTCAATTCCGAAATCTCTGGCAATGATTCCGCGGCTTGCATCTTCCTTCCCGACTGAGCGGTCGTTTTCGTAATTTCCTCCTCCCAGGTTCATCAGTTTGTCCATCACCAGATGGATTTTCGGAAGTAATTCCTTGTTTGTCATGTCATTCTCCTCCATTTAATTTTTTAGCGTACGCGCTAGGCGTCATCCCCGTGCTTTTTTTGAAAATCTGGCTGAAATACTGGGGATTATTTCCACACCCTACCTGCTGGGCGACCCATTGGATCTGTTCTGTATGGCCTTCTGCTAATAATTGCTTGGCTTTCTGAATGCGCAGGGCAGTGATGTAGTTTGAAAATTTTTGTTTTGTTTCCTTACTGAATCGTTTGCTGACATAATCTACATTCATGAAAAGATAATTTTCGGCGATGCATTTTAATGTAAGATTGGGATCATCCAGATGTTCCACTACATAGCGTATGATTTTATCGATGAAAGGGCTATAGTGGGGAGATCGGCTGGAAGGCTTTTTTAGGATCTCGTTTAGTTTTTTGCACAGCATGCGGCGGATTTCGGAAAATTCAGTCTGCTGATTTAGATCCATCAGGTACTCAGTCGTATCCACTGATGACAGATAGCTGCTTTCCGTAGCCAGTTTAATTAATATCCGTGATCCCGCCTGCTTTAGAAAATCCGTATTGCTGATGTCATTTAAAGCAGCAGTAAGATCCTCCAGACAGGATTTCCGTTCCGGTTCTTCTGCCTCGATTAAATGTGCAGTCAGTTCCTCAATTTTTGTAATCAGATTTTTATAATTGCAGATCGGAACTGGTTCCAGTCCATTCATGTAATATATCATTCCGTAACGTCTGATTTTTGCGATCAGAGTTTCTAAAAGCTGCGCAAGGCTATTGAAGGTGAAACGTTTATAGTCTAATTGAAAAGAAAACTCTTTCGGTTTTTGAGATTGCATAAACAAATCAAATTGGTCATAGGAAACCTGATATTTTTCAAAAAACAAAATCAGTGAGTTTTTTACATAGATACAATATAGCTCAATGCCCGGGGCATGCTCGGTCATATAATCATAAATGCCGTTTAAGACAGAGTTTAAGTATTCTTCTTCTAAATAGTGAAGGAAGCACAATTCATAACCGGTATGATTAAAATCCATAAATCCCGAATAGAAATCCTGGGAAAACTCTGCAGTATCAGATTTAAAGATCTGCTCGTTAATAATATTTCCCATAATGCTATGGTGGAGATTAACAGTCAGCGCCTTCTGGCGTTCCTTTAAATCCTGAAAAGCCTGGCGGTGAAAGTATTCCTTTATTATATCTTTCATGCTTTCTACAATTTGTTCTTCGTTGCAGGGCTTAAGCAGATAGTGGTGGACCCGGTATTTCATTGCCTGCTTTGCATATTCGAATTCTCCAAATCCGGACAGCAATATAAACTGGGTATCCATATTGGCTTGATAGATACGCTCTATTAATTCTAATCCGGACAGGCCAGGCATGCGGATATCGGTCATTACAATATTGGGTGATTCATCGAGAATCATGTGATAAGCTTCGATTCCATCACGGCATGTTCCCACCAGTTCAATACCCAGGCTGTTCCAGTCAATCAGGTTTGAAATAGATTCCCGTATTACCCGTTCATCATCGGCGATTATTAATTTAAGCATTAACATTCTCCTTTCGTTTCAAAAATGTTATCCGGTGGAAGGTTCAGAGGAAAAGAAAGCTGTGCGACAGCCTGGTCGTCCTCATTATAGAGAGTAAGACCGTAGTGATCTCCGTAAGTCAGCTTCATTCGCTCCGATATATTTAACAGGCCGATTCCAAAACCATGAGGTTGTGTTTCCCGGTTTTCCAATTTGTTTATAAGGTCTTCTTCAAAGGCGGAACTGTTGTTTCTGACTGTAACAAAGAGGGAAGAACCATCTGCTTCTGCAGTAATTAAGATCCGGCATCCTTCAGTATTTTCTTCCAGTCCATAGCGTATTGCATTTTCCACAAGGGGCTGGAGAGTCAGTTTTAACACATAACATTCAACTAGATTTTCAGGGGCAGATATTTCAAATTCCAGCCGGTCTTCATACCGGTATTTCTGAATGGTCATATAACATTGCACCAGTTCAAGCTCTCTGCTTAAAGGCACCTGCTTGTTTTTCTGGTCCAGTGTGATGCGAAGAAGCGTTCCCAGGGATTCTGTCATGGATGAGATATCTTTTGCACCTATTGTTTTTGCCCTCCAGTTGATTGATTCTAAGGTATTGTATAAAAAATGGGGATTCATCTGTGTTTCCAGCGCTTTCAGCTGGGCTTCCTTTATCAGTATTTCGTTCAGGTAATTTGTTTTTATCAGCTGATTTACTTTATCCACCATCTGGTCGAAACAGGAGTGCAGAATCCCTAATTCATCGGTGCGTTTGCTGTAATCATAGGAAACATAGAGAGCCTCATTTTGTCCGGATGCAAAGCGTTCCATTTTTAAAAGCAGATTGTCAAAATGCCTTGTGATGGAGTCAATTAACGAAGAGGACATCAGGATAGCCAGTCCAATGGAGACAGCAATGATGATCAGACAGACTTCCAGGCTTGTGCGGAGAGAATCTGCAATGCTGCCATAGGGAATCAGACAGACATAATCCCAGCCATATTCCGGTATGATTCCTTTGACGTAAAAAAAACTGTTTCCATCCTTATTTACAAGTCCGTATCTGGAATGGAAGAAATTGCTGAAAAGAGATTTCTCATCAGCTTTTATAGTGGAAGAATTATAGATTAAATTCTCCTTTCCGGAAAGAATATAGCTGGTATCATCATTAAAATGGCTGGTGTTTGTGGCAGCTTTAATGAGTCCGTCAACATTAATGCTTACAATCAATGTACCCAACGGATCAAGAGTTAAATATTCTGTTCGCAGTAAGTGTTTGACCATAAACAGACCGTACTTATCACTGTAATCGGTAATCCATACGGTTCGTCCCCTTGCGTCTTTGGCTCTTGAAACGAGATCTTCAACGACGGATTCCGGAAGCGTATTGCCGGCTGTAATATGGGTGTGAATGGAATAGCGGTCCTGATAAAGACTCATAAAGTTAATATTGTTTTTCCGGAAGGTAAAATAATATTCGTTTAAAACTCCGTAAAGTGATTTGTACGCAATGGAACGATCCTGAATACTTGAGGAATCTTTTAATGTTCCAAGCCCGTTTTGAATATTTGTATCAGCCAGAAACATATCTGCCATTGTAGAAATATTGTCCAGCCGGTTATTCAGCTCTTTGCCGGTATAGGATAAGGAAGAGGCCACAGACTGGTAAAGCACTTTTTGACTGGCCTTTGTAATCAGTTGTATACTGAACAGAGAGGCCAGAGCCAAAAGGATAATACAAAAAAATACAATGGAATGAATCTTCTTTTTTAAAGAGAGATTTCTTATAAAATGCTTCATAAAAACCGCCTTTCGGTCACTGGACTAATGACAGCTAAATTATATATAAAACATTACACCAATACAACCGGTGAGGGGAAAGAACTATTCAAATTATACACACAACACGGTTTTTTCAACCTGGAAGCCGGTTTTAATCATTTACTGGAATAATACGGGGAAGTATAATGAAAAACGCCTGATATGCAAAAAAATGAATGGAGGAAGGTTTTATGAAGAAAAGTATTGCGTTACTTATCGCAGCAGCTATGGCGGCAGCGTCCCTGTCCGGATGCGGCGGCGGTGATACAGCCACTACGGCAGATACAACGGCGGAAGCTGCAGCAGATACCGCAAAAGCAGCCGGGGGGAATGAAGGCGGAGATTTAAAACTAACCATGTGTTGGTGGGGAAATCAGGTCAGAAACGAGAAAACACAGGCGGCACTTGATTTATATACAGAGCAGAATCCTGGTACGGTTATAGAAGGTCAGTTCTCTGAGTGGTCTGATTATTGGAATAAACTGGCTACTTCTGCAGCAGGCCAGGCAATTCCCGATATTGTCCAGATGGACTATTCGTTTATTGACCAGTATGTAAAAAACGGACTTCTGGTGGATTTGACGCCCTATATGAAAGATGGTACTTTGGATGTCTCAAATATCTCTGCCAATACCATGGCAAGCGGTACGGTGAACGGCGGGGTGTATGCGGTCTGTGCAGGAATTAATGCACCTTCACTGCTGTATAATAAGACACTTCTGGACAAAAATGGAATTGTTGTGAAGGATTATATGACTACTGATGAATTTATTGATTTATGCCGGGAGGTTTATGAGAAGACCGGGTATAAAACAAACATTGCTTATTACAATGCAGGTGCTTATCTGGATTATTTTATGAGAGGAAATGATGTTGTTCTCTATGGAGATAAGAAGATGGGCGGAGAGGAAAAAGATTACCTTCCATTTTTCCAGATGTATGAAACAGGAATAAAGGAGGGGTGGTTTATAGATCCGGGTGTATTTGCTGAACTTTCCATTGGTTCAGTGGAGCAGGAACCCCTTGTTTACGGATCCAGTCCTGAAACCATGTCCTGGTGCGCTTTTTATAACTCAAACCAGCTGACTGCAATGCAAAAAGCAGCTCCGGAGGGTATGGAGATCGGTATCACTACCTGGCCGTCAGCAGATCCGAAGAAATCCGGTTATTTAAAATCCAGCCAGTTCTTTTCTGTGGGAGCTCATTCAAAGAATCCCGAAGAAGCAGTGAAGGTTATTGACTTTTTAACTAATTCCAGCGATGCAAACAACATTTTACTGGGTGAACGGGGAGTTCCGGCTTCCAGTGTTATTGCAAATGAACTGGCACCGAAGATGAGTGATGTGGAACAGAAGGTCATTCATTATGTCAATGAAGTTGTTACACCAAATTGTTCCCCCATTAATCCGCCCCAGCCAGACGGTGCAAGCGAAGTTTCAAATCTGTTAAATCAGGTACAGGAACAGTTGTGCTATGGTGTGTATGATGCCAAAACGGCCGCTGAAGAATTCTTTAACGGGGCCAACAGCATTATGAGTAAGAAATAATGAATCAGAAGAATACAGGGGCAGAGACAGCTTTGCCCCTGTTCTGACAAGAAGACGGTTATCTATGAATGGAGGATGTCTATGAAAGATATGAGAGGTGCAGGACTCAGACATTTCCTGAACAAAGAAAGCACAGCGGGAGTGGTATTCAGCCTTCCATTTATCATCGGCTTTCTGCTGTTTATGGTTGTACCTATGGGAATTTCCTTTTACTATTCTTTATGTGATTATAATATATTGTCTCCTCCTGTTTTCACAGGATTTAAAAATTACATAAAAATGTTTACTGATGATGATGTATTTTTTAAAACCATAGGAGTCACGTTTTATTTCGCCTTTGTATCGGTGCCTCTGCGCCTGGTCTTCGCGCTTATGGTAGCTCTGCTTCTGCTAAAGTCATCAAAGGCAACTGGCTTTTACCGGGCGTTTTATTATCTTCCTTCCATAATCGGAGGATCTGTGGCAGTCTCCATATTATGGAAGCGGATGTTTGCAACTGACGGCGTTATTAATCTGCTTCTGGGTATTTTAGGAATACACACCAGTTTTGCATGGCTTGGAAATAAGAATACGGCAATCTGGACTCTTATTATACTGGCAGTATGGCAGTTCGGTTCCTCCATGCTTATTTTTTTATCCTCTTTAAAGCAGATTCCGGTATCGCTTTATGAAGCTTCCAGAGTAGACGGTGCAAATAAGTTTTCTCAGTTCTTCAAGATCACTCTGCCTCTTTTAACACCCACTATCTTCTTTAATCTGGTTATGCAGATGATTAACGGTTTTCTTGCATTTACACAATGCTTCATTATCACCCAGGGTAAACCGCTCAACTCCACTTTATTCTATACTGTTTATATGTATCAGCAATCCTTTGAGTTTTACAACACCGGATATGGTGCAGCCCTCGCATGGGTAATGCTGGTGATGATATGCGTGATTACAGTGATTCTGTTTGCAACAAAAAGATTCTGGGTTTATACGGAAGGAGTGTGAGACAGGTGATGACCAGAAAAAAGGCGGGTAAGATTTTATACCATGTAATTGTGTGCAGCCTTGGACTTGTAATGATTTATCCTCTGTTTTGGATGGTTATGAGTTCATTTAAGGAAACAAATACCATATTTTTAACAGCAGGCCGGCTGTTTCCGGAGAAATTTGTGCTTACCAATTATCGAAACGGCTGGAAGGGCTTCGCAAAGATCTCTTTTGCAGTTTTTTTTAAGAATTCTTTTTTTATAGCTGTCACAGCAACGTTTGGAACTGTTTTTTCTTCGGCTTTGGTAGCTTACGGACTTGCCAGATGCAGATTTTTTGGAAGAAAAATTCTGTTTGCAGCAATGTTGGTTTCTATGATGCTGCCGGCACAGGTGCTCATGATTCCCCAATATTTGTGGTATCAGAAATTGGGGTGGGTGGGAAGCTATAAACCACTGATTCTACCTTATTGTTTTGCGATTCAGGGTTTCTTTGTTTATCTGATGATTAATTTCATTGATGGTATCCCAAGGGAGCTTGACGAGGCCGCCAAGATTGACGGCTGCTCCCATTACAGTATATTTTCCAGGATTATCATGCCCCTTATCACACCGGCGCTGATTACTGCCAGTATATTTTCATTTATGTGGAGATGGGATGACTTCCTGTCCGCACTGCTTTATATCAATGAATCTGCCAGGTATCCGGTCAGTCTTGCCCTTAAGCTGTTTTCTGATCCGGGATCTTCTTCGGATTACGGTGCTATGTTTGCAATGGCAGCTCTGTCCATTTTGCCGGCAGTGACTATTTTTATCTGCCTGCAGAAATATCTGGTGGAAGGTATCAGTACATCGGGATTAAAGGGATAAAAGGAGAAGAATAATGATAAATGAAAATGTTCCAAGACCTGATTTCGTCAGGGAAGAATGGACAGATCTCAACGGAGAATGGGAATTCTCCTTCGATGAGCCGGTGTTTGACAAGAAAATCAATGTACCGTTTTGCTATCAGTCGGAAATGAGCGGAATCTGTGATACAGATGCTCACCACGTTGTCTGGTATCGGAAAGAATTTGAAGTGGAGAAAAGCAGATTAATGGGGAAAAGCCTGCTTTTAAAGTTTGGAGCCGTGGATTATGAGGCGGAGGTTTATATCAATCAAATCCACGCGGCAGGACACAGGGGCGGGCATACTCCCTTCGAGGCCGACATTACCGGACTGGTTTTGGAAGGAAAAAATGTTGTAACTGTTAAGGTAATGGATTATAGTGATGAGGATAAACCCAGAGGAAAACAGACCTGGACAGGAAAAAATTTTGCATGCTGGTATACGCCCACAACTGGAATCTGGCAGAGTGTGTGGCTGGAATATGCAGGAAAAACCTATATAAAACGGATTAAGGCAACACCGGATCTGGAGCGGAATGAGGTTTTATGTGAAATTTTTATCTCTTCCATGGAAAAGGTGAAGGCAGAAATTTCTTTTTGCAGTCTTCCTGCAGAAGGCGGGACTCAGATGGATTTTGGAAGTTTGAATGTTGCCTGCGAAAATGGGTATGGAAAAGGTATTCTGGCTTTACCGGATTTGGATCTGCGCAGGGAAGAGCTGATTTGGACGCTGGAAAAGCCCAATTTGATTGAGATGGAGGCAAAGCTTCAAAATGATAAGGTAACAGGTTATTTTGGACTCCGGTCTGTCTGCATTTCAAATGGAAGAATTCTTTTAAACGGTGAGGTATTGTACCAGAGACTGATACTTGATCAGGGATATTGGAAACAGAGCCTTCTGACACCTCCTGATGAAGAATCCATTAAAAAAGATATCATACTTGCTAAGCAGATGGGATTTAATGGTGCCAGAAAACATCAGAAAATTGAAGATCCCAGATATTATTACTGGGCAGACAGGCTGGGATTTCTTGTATGGGGAGAAATGCCAAGCTGTTATAAGTTTACAGATAACACACTGAAAAACACCTCTGCAGAACTTACTGAATTTATTGAACGGGATTATAATCATCCGTCCATCATTACATGGGTGACTGCAAATGAAAGCTGGGGAATGAGAAATATCAGAACGGACAGCAGTCAGCAGAGCTTATCCAATATGCTGTATTATCAGGCCAAAGCGCTGGACAGAACCAGACTGGTTAGCGGAAATGACGGCTGGGAACAGACGGAGCACTCAGATATACTGGCATTGCATGATTATGAACTGATGCCTGAAAATGTAGGAAAGTATGAATCTCTGGAAGGTATTATTGGCGGATATGCAGAACGCCGTATGGTTCTGGCTGACGGACAGAAATATGGGGGACAGCCTGTACTGATGACAGAGTATGGCGGCATTGCATTTACTTCAGAAAAAGAGGGTTGGGGTTATTATAATAAAGCGGGAAGTCAGAAAGAGTTTTTACAGCGCCTGGAGCCGGTTACAGGCTTTCTTATAAAAAACAGAAAATTTTCCGGCTTTTGTTATACTCAGCTGACGGATGTGATGCAGGAAACAAACGGGTTATTAAGGGAAGACAGAACGCCTAAAATTCCCCTGAAAGAACTGGAAAAGATTTTTGGGAAGAAAAGCTACGAGTAAGTTATGACAGTATATCTGAATGGATCAGTTCAGCCAGGGGGCTGAGCTGTTATCCATAAGCATAACCCTGTCACAGGAAGCAGGTATAAATTTAACTGAAAAAATCAAAAAGAACTTGACTATTTAAAAGTTATCCTGTATAATTCCTTTTGTTGTGTTGATGGGCTATCGCCAAATGGTAAGGCAACGGACTCTGACTCCGTCATTTTCAAGGTTCGAATCCTTGTAGCCCAGCTTCTGAGCGGGACCTGATATGGTCCCGTTTTTTTGTGTGATTGAACTATTGCCGGAATTGCTCTTTTATCTGGACAAGAGTTAAAAAATGCTTTATAATGTTATATAATTTTGAGGAGAGAATTTAATGTATACATTTGGCAGCAGAGTTCGATATAGTGAGACAGATGAATATGGTAAACTGACATTGACGGGTATCATGAATTATCTGCAGGATTGTTCCACTTTTCAATCGGAGGATAATGGGCTGGGAGTGACATATTTTAATGATCGGCACAAAGCATGGTGGTTATCATCCTGGCAGATTGTTGTGGATCGTTATCCGACTCTGGGAGAAGAAATTGTAATCAGCACCTGGCCCTATGATTTTAAAGGATTTTACGGATACCGTAATTTTACAGTATGCGATCATGAGGGCAATTATCTGGTAAGAGCAAATTCCGTATGGTTTTTGTTCGATACGGATAAAGGGCGGCCTGCAAAAATCGAGGCGGATGATATCCGGGGGTATGGGACCTCATGGGAGAAACCGCTTGATATGGAGTATGCTCCCCGCAGAATTGCAGTTCCTGATAAATATGAAACTTCAGTTCCGGTTACAGTGGGCAAGCATCACATTGATACCAACCACCATGTGAATAATTCCAAGTATGTGGAGATTGCCAGGGAAGTGCTTCCTGATGGAATGGAAGTGTCGGAACTGAGAGTGGAATATAAAAAAGCAGCAGTCTTTGGAGATGCAGTCTATCCCAGAGTCAGTAAGACAGAGGAAGGATATGTAGTTTCTCTGTGTGATGAATCGGGGACAGCTTACGCAGTCATTTGGCTGCGTGGAACAACAGAGAGGATATAAGATGATTGAATTAGGTAAGATGCAGACCCTCACAGTCCAGAGGGTGAAGGAGTTCGGCGTGTATTTAGGAGAAGATGCCGGCAGTGAAGTATCTGTACTGCTTCCCAAAAAACAGGTTCCTGAAGGTACGGTGCAGGGAGATGAGATTACGGTCTTTATCTATAAGGATTCAGAAGACCGGCTGATTGCGACGACTGCGGTCCCCAGGCTTTTAGTTGGTGAGACAGAAGTTCTGAAAGTGAAGGAAGTGGGCAAGATCGGCGCATTTCTTGATATGGGACTGGAGAAGGATCTGCTTCTGCCATATAAAGAGCAGACATATAAGGTACGGACCGGTGAGAACGTTCTTGTTACTTTATACATTGATAAGAGTAAGCGCCTTGCTGCAACGATGCGGGTATATGCCCATATGAGCAACCAGTCTCCTTATAAAAAGGATGATCAGGTGACCGGAATTATCTATGAGTTCAGCGATACGCTGGGAGCATTTGTTGCAGTAGATAAAAAATATTACGGACTGATTCCGAAAAAGGAGCTTTTTGAGAAATACAGAGAAGGCGACGAGATAACAGCAAGGGTTACAAAGGTAAGGGAAGACGGAAAGCTGGACTTAAGCCCCAGACAGAAGGCATATATTCAGATGGATGCAGATTCATTAAAGGTTCTTGGGATTATTGAAGACCAGTTTTCAGGAAGTCTGCCATTTACTGATAAGGCTGATCCGGACATAATAAAGAGGGAGTTTTCCATGAGCAAGAATGCATTTAAACGTGCTGTGGGACACCTTCTTAAAGAAGGAAAAGTCAGGATAACTGAAAACAAAATTGAAGTAATTAATTAGCGGGTAAGCGGATAACAGGAGGATTGTTTTGGACTCGATAGACTATTATAATAAGTATGCGGCAAAGGAATTTGAAGAAACAGTAAATCAGGATATGTCAGAAATCATGAGAGAATTTTTAAATAATCTGGAGGAAGGCGATACGATTCTGGATCTGGGGTGCGGATCAGGAAGAGACAGCCTCACTCTATATGAGCTGGGATATGATGTGACACCTCTTGACGCATCTGCAGAGATGTGTAAGCTTGCGGAAATTCACACTGGCCTTGATGTACTCCAGATGACATTTGAGCAGATGGATTTTGACGATGTATTTGATGGAATCTGGGCGTGTGCATCGCTGCTTCATGCTCCGAAAAAGGAACTTTCAGGCATTCTTACAAAGATAGCAAGGGCCTTAAATGATAAGGGTATTCTATACATGTCTTTTAAGCTGGGAGATTTTGAGGGATTCAGGGGTGAACGGTATTTCAGTGATTTTACCGCAGACTCCATTTCCCAGCTGTTAAGAGAAAACGGCAGATTTGATATTTTGAAGCTGTGGGAAACCGATGATATTCGTTCTGGTCATTCTGACGTAAGGTGGCTGAACGTTCTTGCGAAAAAGAATTAAATAATTTGAAAATATTACAAGGCGATGTCGAAAATATTGACATCGCCTTGTAATATATAACTAAATAAGAGGCAAAATAGTCACAAGCTATCGAATATAGACAGAAATGTACGAGCCTGTCTCTTGATATTTTGACGTTTCAGTCAGTTTTTTCAATGGTTATACAAATTAGCCAAATAGCCCAAATGGATTTTGGTAAATAAGAATATGGTAAATAAAAAACAATTCATGTATGATTGTTTCAGAAACAGGGAGCTGCAGCTGTGGGGGCTAGTGGTTCTGAACAGAGAATATACATTTTATTTTTAGGAGGATTAGTAAATGGCTAGTTTATCACTGAAAAACATAGTTAAGAGATATCCGAATGGATTTGAGGCAGTAAAAGATTTCAATCTGGAAATTGCAGACAAAGAATTTGTTATTTTTGTAGGACCATCCGGATGCGGTAAGTCTACAACTCTTCGTATGATTGCTGGTCTGGAAGATATTTCCTCCGGCGAACTTTACATTGATGGAAAGTTAATGAATGATGTAGAGCCCAAGGACAGAGATATCGCGATGGTATTCCAGAACTACGCTTTGTATCCGCATATGACTGTATACGATAACATGGCGTTTGGTCTGAAACTGAGAAAGACTCCAAAGGATGAGATTGATAAGCTGGTTCATGAAGCTGCAAGAATCCTTGATCTGGAACACTTATTAGATCGTAAACCAAAGGCATTATCCGGCGGACAGAGACAGCGTGTAGCTATGGGACGTGCCATTGTTCGTAATCCAAAAGTATTCTTAATGGATGAGCCGTTATCCAACCTTGATGCAAAGCTGAGAGGACAGATGCGTATTGAAATCTCTAAATTACATCAGAGACTTGAAGCTACAATGGTTTATGTAACACATGATCAGACAGAGGCTATGACACTTGGTACCAGAATCGTAGTTATGAAAGATGGTGTCATTATGCAGGTTGATTCTCCTCAGAACTTATATGATAAGCCAGGCAACAAGTTTGTAGCTGGATTCATCGGAGCACCTCAGATGAACTTAATCGAAGCAACGGTTGCTAAAAAAGGAAGCGATGTTACTTTAACATTTGGCGGTAACACCATTGCACTTCCAGCTGAGAAAGCAAAGAAACTGGAAGATGCAGGATATGTTGGAAAGACTGTAGTTTTAGGTATTCGTCCTGAAGACCTTCATGATGAGGAAGATTTCCTTGCGTCTACTCCTGCAAGTGTAATTGATGCAACAATCAGAGTTTACGAATTGCTGGGTGCAGAAGTATACTTATACTTTGATGTAGAAGAAGTAAACTTTACAGCTAGAGTAAATCCTCGTACAACTGCAAGACCTGGCGATACAATCAAGCTTGCTCTTGATTTATCAAAAGTTCATGTATTTGACAAGGATACAGAATTAGTTGTATT
>JAEWPQ010000169.1 GCA_023460575.1 Bacillota bacterium | reverse complement strand
ACAAGAAAAACCTGGAAGAAAACTGGGTTGAGGACATCTCTTTAAACGAGGCCATGAGAAGACTTCCGGAACGGGAACGGCATATTATCGATATGCGTTTCTTTGAAGGAAAGACACAGACGGAAGTCGCAGAAGAGATCCATATCAGTCAGGCTCAGGTCAGCAGGCTGGAAAAAAACGCTCTTAAAACCATGAAAAATTATCTTTCATAAACAGCTTTATGTGAAACTCACATAGCATAAGCCCACCTTTTTTCAAAGGCAGGCTTAGCTACATAATCTTTTATTCGAACCGTACAATTTCTTTTTTCAGCCTCTTCATAATTTTCTTCTCAAGCCTTGATATGTAGGACTGGGAAATGCCAAGTAAATCCGCCACTTCCTTCTGTGTCATTTCTTCCCCATCCTCATCGGAAAGGCCAAACCGCAGCTCCACGATCTTGCGTTCTCTGGGACTTAACCGGCTGATTGCAGTGTTTAAGAGATTTCTTTCAACCTCTGTTTCCAAATCTTTATAAATCACATCCTCATCTGTACCAAGAATATCTGACAAAAGAAGCTCATTTCCATCCCAATCCACATTTAAAGGCTCATCAATGGATACTTCCATTTTTGTCTTATTATTTCTTCTTAAATACATGAGTATCTCATTTTCAATACAACGGGAAGCATAAGTTGCCAACTTTATATTTTTTGCAGGATTAAAGGTATTGATGGCTTTAATCAGCCCTATGGTACCGATGGAGATTAAATCTTCCACACCAACACTGGTATTATCAAATTTTTTAGCGATATAAACGACCAGACGGAGATTGTGTTCAATCAATTCTGATTTCGCTCTCTGGTCCTCGTCTCCTCCAAGAAGTGCAATAACCTGGGCCTCTTTCTCATTATCCAGGGGTGCAGGCAGAATATCCGCACCTCCAATGTAATGGATATCCCCCTGAGACGGCATCATCAATGTTCTGAATGTAGGAATTGCTTTAAACTGAAAACGATTTGGTACAGATACTTTTATAATCATGTCGACACTCTCTCCTTTACATCATACAATTACTCATCGTGCAGCAGCATCTGATATTCTCCGCCTGAGGACAGCGCCTTTTTGCAGACAGCAATCAGAGGCTTTTCAATTATTTTTACATCATCTCCCTGACGTACCTCCATCTCGTCTAAAAAAATACCGGGCATGACTCCGTTTGATTTCCCCACGCTTCCGAAAGGGATATAAACCACTTCCGAAACGCTTTCACAGAGTTCCCGGACGGCTTCATAGGTCACAACGTGGACGGGACGGCGGCTTACCGGCTCATAAAGGCGGTTTCCTGTATCAAGAAGAGCAGTCACCCTCTTTTCCTTTCCTCGGTAATGCATGGTGACTTCATATAGATTGCTCTTTGCTTTCCACAGTCCTGGAAGCCATCGAAGCAAAACACGAATTCCAAAATAGGACCCGGCTCCAAAAAAAATCAACTGGTAAAAAGGAATGGCCTTGCCTGTATTTCCTCTAAGAATCTGTTCTATATAATAGCCGGCCTTCGTATGCTGATATAGGAACTCCATAATTCCTCCTACAGCCACAGAAGCCAGATAAAGGGCTATTACTCCTTTTCCGATATCTTTGGGTCTTTTTAAGTCGAAAGCCGTCACTACCATCAGGGTACTGACTCCCAGATAAGTAACTGCCATCTCAGGCAAAACAGGCAAATATGGAAAAACAGCGGCAAACACGGCCCACGCTGCTCCCAAAGCTGCCCCCAGAATCAGCCTCCACCGGATCAGACGGTACTTCATACCCCGTCTTACGATGGACAATACCAGAAAATCCATGGTAAAATTAATAAAGAACAATACATCTATGTACAGGTTAAGTTCCGTTGCTGCGTTCACCTCCCGCCCTGTAGGAACATTATAGCCAGTAATCCATTCAGAATTTGTCAAAACCACGGAAAAAATTCCACTTTTTCATCGTCTTTTTCCAACCTGCTGTGTCAGTTCCCGACAGTATTTTACAGTCCCTATCTGATATTTTTGTCTTACTCTCGCTTATTTGGAGATTGGGGATGGGGATAAGAATAATTCGAAACCCCAATCCCGGACAGCAAAAAAACAGCCGGACACGGTGATCTTTTCCGTGTTCGACTGTTTTTTCATCCAATACTGAATTGTCGATTTATATAAATGATTAAGAAAGCTGTGAAAGCCGTTCTTTCACCTGATCCATCATCTGAGCATACTTCTCAAGCTTAGCCTTTTCTTCTTCGATCTTGGACTCAGGCGCCTTGCTTACGAACTTCTCGTTGCTTAACATGGTGCGCACACGGGCCAGTTCCTTATGAAGGCGTTCTTCTTCCTTCTTCAGGCGTTCAATTTCTTTCTCAAGATCAACCAGCTCTGCAAACGGCATGTAAATGACAGCCTGGTGAATCACTGCTGAGACCGCGTCTTCGCCGATCCCTGTCTTATCCTTCTGTACGCACACCTCACCTGCATATCCAAGAGCAGCAAAAAATACTTTGCTTCGCTCAAAAATATCCAGAATGTCCTGATTTTCAGAAACTACGTATACCTTTGCTTTTTTGCTGGGAGGAACATTCATGGAGGTTCTCACATTTCTGATTCCCCGTACTGCTTCCTTTATGGTTTCTACCGCCAGCTCATCTGCCTCAAATGCATATTCTTCCCTGTATTCCGGCCATTTTGATATCATGATTGACTCTTCTTCATCCTGAAGATTGCAGAAAATCTCCTCCGTCAGGAATGGCATATAGGGATGAAGCAGCTTTAAGGAATTGATTAAAACAGTTTTTAATGTCCATACAGCTGCATTCTTTGTGGTATCTTCTTCGTTCCACAGCCTTGGTTTCACCATCTCGATGTACCAGTCGCAGAATTCTTCCCAGATAAAATCATAAACCTTGGAAAGAGCGATTCCAAGCTCATATTTATCCAGATTTTCTGTTACATCCCTGGCAAGAGTATTGGCTTTTGATAAAATCCACTTATCTGCCATGGTGAGCTCAGCAAGCTCTGCTTTTGCATCTGGAGCCTTTTCAATATTCATCATGATAAACCGGGAAGCATTCCATACTTTATTGGCAAAATTTCTGCTAGCCTCTACCCGCTCCCAGTAAAAACGCATATCATTGCCAGGTGCATTTCCGGTAATCAGTGTCATTCTAAGGGCATCTGCTCCGTATTTATCGATTACCTCCAGAGGATCAATGCCGTTTCCTAAGGATTTACTCATTTTCCTTCCCTCGGAATCTCTAACCAGTCCATGAATCAGCACAGTATGGAAAGGAAGCTCCCCTGTCTGCTCAATTCCGGAGAATACCATGCGGATTACCCAGAAGAATATAATATCATAGCCGGTTACAAGAACACTGGTGGGATAGAAATACTTTAAATCCTCTGTATTTTCCGGCCAGCCAAGGGTTGAGAATGGCCAGAGAGCAGAGGAAAACCAGGTATCAAGGGTATCTTCATCCTGTGTAAAGTGAGTACCTCCGCACTTGGGACATACATCAGGGGAATCTTTGGAAACAATAATTTCATGACACTCATCACAATAATATGCCGGAATCCTGTGTCCCCACCAGAGCTGTCTGGAAATACACCAGTCCCGGATATTCTCTAACCAGTGAAGATAGATTTTATCAAAACGCTCCGGAACAAATTTCAGTTTTTCACTCTTTAATGCCTGGATTGCCGGTTTTGCCATCTCTTCCATCTTAACAAACCACTGCTGTTTCACCATAGGCTCTACGGTAGTCTTACAGCGGTCATGGGTGCCGACTGCATGAGCATGGGGAACCACTTTAACCAAAAGTCCTAAATCCTCTAAGTCTTTTACAATGGTCTTTCTGGCTTCGTAACGCTCCATACCATCATATTTGCTGCCTGCAAGACATATGGTGGCATCATCATTCATGATCGTAAGCTCAGGCAGATGATGTCTTCTTCCCACTTCAAAGTCATTTGGATCGTGAGCCGGGGTGATCTTAACGCATCCGGTTCCAAACTCTTTGTCTACATAGGAATCCGCTATGACAGGAATCTCCCGTCCGGTAAGAGGAAGTATTAACATCTTACCGATCAAATCCTGGTAACGCTCGTCATCGGGATTTACCGCTACTGCCGTATCTCCTAAGAGTGTTTCCGGTCTGGTGGTTGCAATTTCCACGTATCTGCCTTCTTCACCTGCAATGGGATAGTTAATATGCCAGAAAAATCCATTCTGGTCTTCATGTTCTACCTCAGCATCGGAAATAGAGGTCTGACAGACGGGACACCAGTTTACAATTCTGGAACCTTTATAGATATAGCCTTTTTTATACAGTCTGATGAAAACTTCCTGTACCGCCCCGGAACAGCCTTCATCCATGGTAAAACGCTCTCTGTCCCAGTCGGCAGAGGATCCCATCTTGTGAAGCTGATTAATGATCCGGCTTCCGTAATCTTTTCTCCAGTCCCAGCATTTTTCCAAAAAGCCGTCCCGTCCTAAATCTGCCTTTTCAATCCCCTGGGTTCTTAAGCTTTCTATTACTTTTACTTCTGTCGCAATGGCTGCATGATCCGTACCCGGCTGCCATAAAGCTTCAAAGCCCTGCATCCTCTTATAGCGGATCAGAATATCCTGCATGGTATTATCAAGGGCATGCCCCATATGAAGATGACCGGTAATATTGGGTGGGGGCATCACAATGGTAAACGGTTTTTTATCCTTATCTGGTTTGGCATGGAAATACTTTTTGTCCAGCCACTTCTGATAAAGTTTGCCTTCAATCCCTGAAGGATCATAGGTTTTCTCCAACTCTTTCATAATCTTCTCCTTTATATCAGTTCAGTATTTTGGAATAACAAAAAGCCCTCTGCATCCGAAGATACAAAGGGCGAATAAACGCGGTACCACCTTTATTATGGCAGATTCAGCCATATCTTTAGAGCCTTTAACGGGGCCATGCGTGAAAGCTTACTGTATAATAAAATTCAGCCTTCCGGTTCCGAAGCTACCTTCCGCATACACTGCCTTAACCGTCTTTCAGCCAGCGGACGGTTTTCTCTTTCAGGGTTATGTGCGTACTCCTCTTCTTCCATACCTTTTCCTGTTATCTAATATATGATAGAGGCTTTTCACCGTTTTGTCAAGACATAATATTGCGGTATTCCTTCTTCCACTTAGAAACCAGCTCTCCCGCTCCCTGGAATCGCTTAATGGGATCTTTCTGGAATAAGTCTTCCAGTTCAAGCAGGCTCTTTGCCTTCCCTGCCGTTTCATTTGCCGTTTCCCGTTCTTTGATGCATATCTGCTTCAATTCTTCCGTCATAAGAGTTAAAAAGCGCTCTCCCGGTGTCACAGTAGGATTCCACTGGCTTAAGTGGCATATTTTTTTAAGCACCTCTTCGTTTTTAACAAGGTCAAATGATTTTTCATAGGCTTTACAGGCCTTATCCATAAGAAACAGACGGGCATAGGCAGACCCTAAGTTATGATAGACTTTTGCCGTGAATCCGTCACTGCCTCTGTCTGCTCTTGCCATGTCAAGAATTCTCAAATAAATGGATACTGCTTTGCCGTATTGCTTTTTAAGGAAAAGAAAATCAGCTTTCTCCTTTAACAGTTCTGACTGCGGCAGCCGGCGAAATGCAGCCAGCTGCTGACGAAACCGTCCCACTTCCGCAGCAGTGTAATAATCACATTCATGTAGGATCATAGCCAGAAGCTCATCCTCATCTTCCCCGCTTTTTTGGCATTTTTCAAGCTTTGCCGCAAAAAAGGCCATATCTAAATCTTCCCGGATAAATTCCAGCAGACTTTCATCTATAAATCCATCTATCACAAGAAGGGGGTGATTATAGATCACATAGCAAAGTTCCTGGGAAGAAAAAATCCGTATTCCCAGATATTCAAAGTAAAAAGGCCGCTTTACCGGTTCCTGCCGGCACAGAATGAGGCTCATAACATAACCTCCTGCCTGATGACGGCATCGGTAGCCGGAAACAGTTCTCCAAATCCCTTATCCCTTAATACAACGGCCATAGTTTTCTCATCCAGGAATCCAAAACTGATCCCCAGACGGGTTGTCCGGTCCGGACGATTGGGAAATCCCTCCAAAGGTATCTTCACCATCCTCTTTTGCTTGGGATCCATGGGTGTTACCATAAATTCCACATAATCCTGTTTGTCCACAATTAAGTCCACGCTGCTTTTCGCCTCATACCAGTTATCACCTGCCGCAGCCACTATGAGCTGGCTCTCCCGCTCCTTGTGAAGCACACGCAGGGAAACAGTGGAATGAAGATGGCCTTCGCAGATACAGATAAATGGATAAGCTGAGTTATCCTGTAAATAATCCATTCCTTTAAAAGCGGCGCCTCTGGCAAACAGCTCCGGCTCCATATAAACCTTTCGTCTGGAACAGAGCACTTTCATGGAATCCTTTGCCCAGTCATGGCGTTCAAACCCTTTTCCTGTTAAAAATACAGAAGAAAAGAGTTTTTTCTGCAATAGCCGGTCTGCACAGGAGCTTAAGATTTTATCCGCCAGCTTTCCTCCGGAAGGTGTATCCAGAATATCCAGATTAAAGCTTTCTTCCAAAGCCTCATGCTCTGCAATCACCATCATTTTCCGTAGCCCTCTCTGGACCTTAAGCTCATGGTAATGAAAGGAGTCCTCAGATAAATCAAATACTCCCACCTGATTTCCCCATACTTCATTTTTCTGGCTGAGTGCATAGTAAACAAAGCTTTCCGTATGGCTGATTATATGAACCCTCTCCCGTTCAATACCCAGAGAGTCTGCACAATACATCAGCGCATCCATCAGCTTTCCATCTACTTTCTGCATGGTAATCACCAGCTGTTTAATCTCCTCACAGAAGAATTCTTCCATGGGAAGCTTTATAATTTTTTTCAAAAATAATTTTAGCAAGTCAAGACCTTCATATTTTGTACCGCCAAGTGTTGCAGTGCCGTCTTTTCTTACCATCTTTATCAGCTTGTCCACAATTATGCCTTCTCCCACAAGAGTATAGGCATAAGCTTCTTCTCCTATGTACCAGGCTTCTTCATCCTTTTTCTTGCAGATAACCGTAGGAATGCTCCATGATTTTTCTCTGTCATGGCAGCATATCCGGGTATAGGCATCACACAGATCAAGCCCTATTATCAGTCCGTCCATTGACATCCCCTTATCTTACATCAGTGAAAATATTTCTTCCGCAGCAGCATTTTTCTTTAAATACTCCTGCATCCGTTTTTTAAGCCCGGTCTCATCCTTTAAATTTAAAGACAGGCTCATTTCGTTTAGGCAGGCATATCTGCTGTCCGAATCTTTGGGGGTAACGCCTGCCTCGCAGCTGACGCTTCCCTCTTCCTTTAATACCCATTCTTCATCAATCAGTTCTTTTACCCGGTATTCCATGATTTCGCCTTCAAACAGTATTTTCTGTTTCACGAAAACTCCCTGATACATACGGGTAATATCTTCACTGTGATACTCTTCCTCATCGGGCAGTATCCTGATTGCCAGTTCAATTTTCGAATCCCGTTCTGCGCAGTACTGAATCATCGCCTTATCCATGACATCCTCAGGCATGGGGATATACTTTGCCAGTTTTTTGTAATACGGGAATACCAGGCGTTCTTCCATCAGCAGTGATACCATGTTTTTTAACAGTTCTTCCTGCTGCTCATCAATGGCAGGAAGCTCCGAATAATATCTGGTCAGTGCCAGTAAATAGATGGTCGGAAAACGGCCTTTTTGAGACGCCGCCTGTACCATTCCTTCCAGATAAGAAAAGACCTTTTCTTCCGGTTCTTTCCCATTCATAAAATAGTCCGTGCACTTTAAGGTAAAATATGCCTTTACAATGCTCTCACCCGGCTCTTTCCTGCTCTGGTATAAATGGAAAACCTTATCCAGTCTGGTAATATCGCCGCTGAACATCATCTGGGCTGTCAGACGCTCTTCTAAATCATAGGTCTCCACATGAAGGGAAACTCCCTGCAGCAAAATACGGTACATCTGGCTGCTGAGACCATTGTAATGTTCACACAGATAATCCAGGAGAACGCTGTCACTTTCTTCTTCTAAAAAGGCCGTATATGCCAGATGGAGTAAAAGCGGATCCTCGCGGAATAAATTCTTAAGAATCATCTCCGTGCACAGTTTATGAAGCTGTCTGGAACTGATTCCTTCCCCGCCGAAATCCCGGATCATCCGGTAAGCTTCCTCCATGTAATTGTTGTGAATCAGCGTATCACAGACTCCGGCCCGCTCTTTCCTGGTAAGAACCTTCTTATCAAGCTTCAGTAAGTATCCGGCTCCGGCTTCCTCACCCTGTTCCGGCGCAGTTTCTGTCTGCTTTTGATAATATTCAATGACTCTGGATAACAAAAGCTTCTGGTAATAGGGACGCAGATTGGGATCCTCCAGTGTGCTTTCCAGAATCCCCGCTTCTTTGGCGTCTTTCGCACCGCGGGCCAGGATCTCATCACAGACACGAAGGCGAAGCATGGAATGCTCCGGATACAATTCAAAGCATCTTTCCTCCAGCTCGTTTCGTTCCATCACCGGATCCTTTTTGTATGGAATATTGGCGTACCGGTTACCATATGCATCCTGAAAAAGCAGAATGCTGTGTTCCGAAAACAGAGGAACATAGGCTACGCCGTCATTTAAAAGAAACGCATCTTCCTGCGTCATTTCTTCATAACAGACAATGACATACTTCATTTTTTTATTGCTGCACTCCACCCGGTAGGAACGCAGAATGGAAGGAAGCACTTTCGCCATGGATAAATCCACGACTTCCTTTAACACCATCCGCTCATAGATTGCAGCCAGGTAATTATCAATTCTTGACTCGAAGAGCTGTTCCGTCGCAAACTTCTCAATAACCCGCTCATAAGCCTGATAAAGAGGATCAGCCGGCTCTAAATATACAAGAACATTCTTATAAAGAACACTTCTGCTGTAAAGATCCAGTTCACTGCCTCCGTAGGAAAAATAAAGCAGAACTTCTTTGGGGAGCAGATAACAGTAGTTCTTAGGCAGAGCGTAAATATAGTATTCATATAGCCTGGTCAGGCTGATTCCCGCCCTGATTCCCTTCTCATACCAGGAAAAGGCTTCTGAATTACGGCATTCTCCTTTAATCAGCAGGGAACAGATGGCCTCTAATACTTCTTTTTCAGATGTCTCTTTATAAAGTCTGCAAAGCATCCGGTAATGCAGCCGGTTATAATGCCTGGCTGTGAGAGTGAGTCTGCAGATCTGTGATGCCAGTCTTTTCTCTATAAGACCTTTCCCCGCTGAAGAAAACAGGATCTGAAGCTCCATGGGACCAATGCCCCGAATCAACTCCGGCGCACTGTTTAATACGTTACAGCCCCATATATAGAAAAAGGGGCTTCTTACCCCTGCTTCGTATTGACGCCTGAGCACTGCCAGTAATGCCGGCGGATTTTCAAGCAGCCGGCTGTCTGTTTTAGTAAGAAGTCCAAATATATAAAACAGATGATGATCCTCTTCCAGATACTTTTTCATCAGACGGACGAGAGATTCCCTCTGGTACTCATCGGGCTGAATCTCCAGCCGCAGATACTGGTAATAGCAGTAAATCTCCTTCTTCTCCTGTCTCTCTGAAAGGATCTCATCCCTGCTTTCATCAAGAAAAAGTGCTGCTTTCGACTTTTCTCCGGCAAACAGGCAGCATTCTGCACGAAGCAGCTTTATAAAGCCTGACTCCCCCTTCATCAGTTCAATTTCATCAAGTGCCTTCTCCATCTCTCTGCACAGAGACTCTGCACGTTCTTTCCCTGTCTCCGCCTCCAGGCGAAGCCGCAAAAATCGGCCGAATGCCTCTTTCGCAAAGGCGTCCTCCGCCGATATTCCTCCTCCCGGGTTGCTTACCGATATTACCGGTACCAGGAAACACTCTTCCACTCCGTTTATCTGAATTCTGCCATAATTTTCTCCCTGGTGCATGCGCTCCGGGTGTACAACAAAAGGCAGCTTACATATATCATCTTCAAAATCCTGTTCACCAATAGTTTTCTTTGGCAGCTCTATAAAATCACAGTCCGTTGTCACTTCCAGGCTGATGCAACCCCAGCAGCTGCGTCTGATCTCGATCCAGTCCCTGACAGCATCCTCCAGTTCTCCATATCTGCGCTCTCCGGTATCCAGCGACAACTCCACCGGTTTTTTTACCTTTAAAGCAACAAGAAACTCTTCCAGTTCCTTTCTTCTGTCAGGCCTGCCCTTTAATCCGTCATAAATTGCTCTTACATGAAGATCATTCATAAACGGAGCCGTAACAAAATCGCGGTACTCAAACAAACGAAGAGCCGTATCCATATCTTTTTTTGCAGTATCTGCAAAATTCTCTGCTGTCGTTAAATCACTCAGTGCTTTCCCTGACGTGCCAAGTTCTACACGAAACGAATAAGGGACTTCTTTCTCGCCGCCATTGGTAACCAGATAAAAAGATCCCTTAATCACATCCCCGTCTTCCATGAAACTTCCGTTAATCTCATAGACAAGATGATTGTATGTACCCCCAAATGATCCGCTTATCATCCGAACGCGGTAGTTAGAGGAATATGCAAGCCCTTTTATGTGCAGGTTATTCTCACTGGTAACGACAAGTTCCCGTCTCGTGGCTCCGCCTGAACGCACCACATCATCAATTCCCGATGGGGTAACTTTAATCTTTGGAATTTCTGAATCAATGATGCCCTTTGCCAGCCTGTTGATTCGTTCTCTCATAGTACCACCTGTATCTTCAATTTCCTTATGTTTTTCGTATGCTTCATTTGAATTACTCTATATTCTAACATATTTTCTATTGATTTAAAACCCTAAAATTGGTATGATAAATAAAAACTGTTGAAAAAAGGACAAACTCATTATGACGACCAACGAGAAAGCATTATTGCTTCATGAAAAATGGGGCGGAAAGCTGGAAATAACTTCCAAGGCAGCAGTAAAAAGCAGGGAAGATTTAGCCCTTGCATATACACCCGGAGTAGCGGAGCCCTGCAGGGTAATAGCGGATAATCCTGAAGCCGCCTATCAATATACCATAAAATCCAACACCATCGCTGTCGTATCCGACGGCAGCGCAGTGTTAGGCCTTGGAAACATCGGCCCTCTTGCCGCCATGCCGGTGATGGAAGGCAAAGCAGTATTATTTAAGGAATTCGGCGGGGTCAATGCCATTCCCATCTGCTTAGACACTCAGGATACGGAAGAGATTATTAAGACTGTGGCTGCCATTGCCCCTGCTTTTGGCGGAATTAATCTTGAGGACATATCTGCACCCAGATGCTTTGAGATTGAAGAACGGTTAAAAAAGCTCCTTACCATTCCAGTCTTTCATGATGACCAGCATGGTACTGCAATCGTAGTCCTTGCAGGAGTGATCAATGCACTGAAAGTGACAGGGAAAAAGAAAGAGGACTGCCGCGTGGTAGTAAACGGTGCAGGCTCTGCCGGCATTGCCATCACCAGACTCCTGCTGTCTTACGGATTTTTGCATATCGTCCTCTGTGACCGGGCAGGAATTCTTTTTAAGGGAATGGAAGGTTTAAACTGGATGCAGGAAAAGATGATGGATTCCACTAATTTAGAAGGCCAGACAGGCAGTCTTACCGACGCCATGAAAGATGCCGATATCTTCATTGGAGTCTCAGCTCCGGGTATTGTAACTGAGGAGATGGTTTCCTCCATGAATTCTGATTCCATTCTCTTTGCCATGGCTAATCCGGTACCGGAGATCATGCCGGATCTGGCAAAAAAAGCAGGAGCCAGAGTTGTTGGTACAGGAAGATCCGATTTCCCGAATCAGGTGAATAACGTAGTTGTTTTCCCAGGTATTTTTAAAGGTGCGCTGGAGGGAAGAGCCGCTGCCATTACAGAAGAAATGAAGCTTGCTGCTGCAGAGGCCATCGCAGGCCTGGTAGCACCTTCCGAAATAAATGAAGACAATATCCTGCCGGAGGCATTTGATCCCCGTGTGGCAGATGTTGTCAGCCGGGCGGTGAAAGACCATATCCGGTAATAGAAAGATGGAGGTTACCCGATGCTCTCAGAACCCATGACACTTTATAAGCTGATGATTCTATACATGTTGAAGCAGGTTAACTTCCCCCTGACCAGTGCACAATTATCTAACTTTTTTCTGGAGCATGAATATACCACATATTTTACATTGAATCAGGCATTGAATGAACTGTTAGAGGCAAGACTGCTGCATGTGGAGACCAATCACAACAGCAGCCGGTACGATATTACAAGAGAAGGGGAGGAGACTCTCTCATTCTTCGGCAATAAGATTTCACCTGGTATTGTCCATGACATGGATGAATATTTAAAAGAAAACAAGTTCCGTCTCCGCAATGAAGTGGGTGTGACAGCAGATTACTATAAATCCACAAGCCAGGAATACATTGTTCACTGCGAGGTAAGAGAAGGCAAGAACTGTCTGATTAATTTGGAACTGTCCGTTCCCGATAAGGATCAGGCAGAAATTATGTGTGACCACTGGAAATTAAAAAGCCAGGAAATTTATGCATTTGCCATGAAATCATTGATGAGCGGTTCGTAACGCTCCTGTCACCAGATATGATTAGATTAAGGGGGAATTCATTTGAAGAATGTTCCGGTTAAAAAAACATGGTATCACTCTGTTTCTGACCATTATAAAGCTTTGAAGCTGCAGCACAAAAAGAAGATGTTCCGGTTAAAAGCCAAATTGTTTCTCACTGTTTTTCTTCCATTTTTAATTCTGGTATTGGGCGTCGAAGTTCTCCGTACCTTCATACGGATCAAGATAAGGAAACTTTTTACCCGTCCCCTTCCGAAAGACTGATCACATAAGGCGGCTGTTTAAGCCGCCTTTTTTGTGTTATACAATATTTCTTTCCTCTCCCCGCAGATAAGAGACGATGTTTTCGTACACCTCATAAAGACACCTTCTTCTGGCCTCAACCGTGGCCCATGCGATATGGGGAGTAATAATCAGTTTGGTACTGTCTCTCATTCGCAGAAGGGGATTATCCGGCAGCATTGGCTCTGCACTGATTACATCAAGCCCTGCTCCCCCGATCTCTCCGGTTTCCAGAGCTTTTAAAAGGGCTTCTTCCCTGATAATATTTCCCCTTCCCAGATTCAGCAGTACCGCAGAACTTTTCATCTTTTTTAACGCATCTTCATCAATTAAATATTCTGTGGCAGAATTTAACGGAGCATGAATGGATATGATATCCGACTCATTTAACAATACATCAAAATCAACACGATCCCAGCTGGAATTCGTATTTTTACCGGAGGTAGAATAATAAATCACTCTGCACCCGAAGGCTTCTGCCACCCGTGCTACCCCTCTGCCAATCTCTCCAAGTCCGATTATTCCCCAGGTCTTTCCGAAAAGTTCATTGAATTTCATATCAAATCTGCTGAATATATCACTGGCTGCATATTCACCTGATTTTACAAACTGATCATAATACGCAAGTTTCTCATAGACATAAAACAACAATGCAAAGGTGTGCTGAACAACAGACTGGGTGGAATAGCCTTTCACATTGGTGACTGCTATGTTTCTTCTTCTCACATAATCAAAATCCACGGTATTGGTCCCGGTGGCTGTAAGGCAGATCAGCTTCACATGCTCTGCATATTTTAGTGTTTCTTCATTCATCGGGATCTTATTTACCACAATGATATCCGCATCTCTGACCCGCTCCTGATTGTATTCCGGCTCCGATTTGTTATATTTCACCACTTCTCCAAGATCATAAAACGGGGAATAATCCACATCATCTCCCAAAGTATCGGTTTCCATAAATACTAGTTTCATAAGAACCTCCTTTCAGTCAATTACCATTTTTATCTACCAGTATATCAAAAAGGAGCCTGCTCCACAACTGATCTTTCAGTCATTTTGCAACAGCTCCGTCTGCTTCTATCCCTGCATAAACCGGGTTAAGAATTCCTTTGTTGAGTTTTTCCGGGGATTTCCGAATATATCAGCCGGTGGTCCCTCTTCTTCAATTACGCCTCCTGCCATATAAACCACATGGTTGGACACATCTCTTGCAAAAGCCATCTCATGCGTTACGATAATCATGGTAAGACCTTCCTTTGCAAGTGTTCTCATAACTGCAAGAACCTCTCCAACCATCTGGGGATCCAGAGCGGAAGTCGGCTCATCAAACAGCAGAACCTCCGGTTCCATGGCAAGTGCTCTGGCTATTGCCACTCTCTGCTTTTGTCCGCCTGAGAGCTGCCTTGGTTTGGCGTTGATATAAGGAGCCATTCCAACCTTCTCCAAAAACATCATCGCCGTCTTTTTTGCTTCTTCCTTATTCTTCTTTAAAACCTTCACCTGGCCTACCATACAGTTGTCCAGTACAGTCATAATATTAAAGAGATTAAAGTTCTGAAACACCATACCGACTTTGGTCCGGTATTCGGGCACGTTCATCTTCCTGTCTGTGATATCCACATCATGATACAAAATTTCACCGGTAGTAGGGGTTTCCAAAAGATTGATACAGCGTAAAAGAGTGGACTTTCCGGAGCCGGATGCTCCGATAATGCAGGTCACATCTCCTGCATTTACATTGAAATCAATATCTCTTAAAACCACATTGGTTCCAAATGTCTTACTTAAATGACGAATTTTCAATACATTGCTATCAGCCATTTATTTACCCTCCTTCTCTTTCGGATCCGGAAATTTCACCATTCCGCTGGTATAAGCTAACGTATCTGTGGTCGCCAGATCATAGCTGTCCGGTCCATCCATCTTTTTCTCCCAGTGGCGGAGAATTCTGGAACAGGTAAAGGTCAGGACAAAGTAAATTACCATGGTAATGGTAAATGCTTCGAAATAGGTATAGTAAGCTCCTGCCACACCCTTAGTCGCGTAAAACAGCTCCACGACGCCGATGACAGAAAGCACACAGGTATCCTTAATATTGATAATTAAGTTATTGCCGATCTGGGGCATGATATTGCGCAGCGCCTGAGGCATGATAACATTCAACATCGTCTGGTAATGGGTCATGCCAATGGCTTTTGCTCCTTCTGTCTGACCGGGATCAATGGAAAGAATTCCGCCTCTGACAGTCTCTGCCATATAGGCTCCGGTATTGATGGAGACAATAAAGTAGGATGCAAATACAATGGACATATTAATTCCAAAAAGTGCGGAAGATCCATAAAAAATAAACATGGCCTGAACCATCATAGGTGTTCCGCGGAAAACCTCCACATAGACATTTAAAATAAATTTGATTCCTTTAATCAGTACCTTTTTTAACAGATTATCCTGCTTTGATTCCGGGGTCGTCTGAATAATTCCCACAGCAAAGCCAATCGCACAGCCGATCAGTGTACCTAAAACGGCGATCGCCATTGTTTTGCCGGCCCCTGCTAAAAAGGACGGACCATAATTTTGCAGTATAAATACGATTCTTCCAAAAAAATCTGACGGCAAAGACATATACTACCTTCTCCCTTTCACAGCATCGTTAAAACAGAACAAGGGGCACGGAAAAACTCTTATCCCGTGCCTGCAAGCTCTGATTCTTTTTATCCTTTATTACTTTGAAAGCGGCTGAACACTGATCGCCTCTTCCATCATCTTATTAAAATCATCCTTGGTCATCTTTTTCAGCACTCCGTTAATGGCATCCTTTAACTCAGCATTACCTTTTTTAACAGAAACACCGATGTTAATGTCTTCATCAGAGACCTTGAACTCCCCGTCTGTACCAGTAAAATCAAGGAGCTTGAAATCAGGATATGCAATAAGAGCTGCCTGACCGGTTGGTTTATCTGTTACTACCACGTCACATCTTCCGGAATTTAAAGAAACAAGCATGGCCGGCGCGGATTCCTGTGCCGGCTGAATGTCTGCTTCCGGAATCTGGGGAAGACAGTTATCATACCAGATGGTGTTTAACTGGGAGGTAGCAACTGCGCCCTTTAAGTCAGCAACACTTTTTGCGTTCTCATACTTGCCGCCGGCTTTTACTAAAGCTACGATGGTTGCAAAATAGTATGGATCTGTAAAATCAACGGACTGCATACGTTCTGCAGTGACGGATTGTCCTGCGATGACACAGTCAACCTTACCGGACTGAACAGCAGGTACTAAAGAATCCCAGTCCAGCTTTACAATCTCCAGATTATAACCCAGCTCGTCCGCAATCTTTTTCGCCATCATTACATCATAACCATATGCATAATCAGAACTTCCGGAGATCTTCACCGCTCCGTTGGCATCGGTTGGCTGAGTCCAGTTGTAAGGAGCATAGCTGCACTCCATGGCAACTTTTAATACTTTCTTGTCTCCTGCTTCTTTTCCTGCACCAGAAGTGCCTGCTGTGGAGTTTCCGCCTGAACAGGCAGTTAATGCCGCCGCTGCCAGAGCTGCCGCCATGAGAGTTGATACAATTTTCTTCATAGTTTTTTTCATAACTGTTTTCTCCTCTTTCTTCCTTAATGAACTCTATGTAATAAATAGGTTCATTATAAAAAGATTTTTACTCCTTGTCAAGACTATTTACAGATTCCTCAATCAAGTCCCAGATTTCATCTCTGCCCTGTTTAGTCTCTGCAGAAAATGGAATCACGGTTACTTCAGATCCGATCCCCAGCCCGGTACGCACCACCTTTAACGCTTTTGCCACCTGGCTCCGTTTCAGCTTATCCAGCTTCGTGGCGATTATGACCGGCTGATACCCATTGCCAACCACCCAGTTATACATGGTTTTGTCATTGTCTGAAGGCTCGTGACGGATATCAATCAGTAAAAATACGCATTTTAACATAGGGGATTTATGAAGATAATTTTCAATCATCTTTCCCCATTTTGCTTTTACTTCCACGGCTACCTTTGCATAACCGTAGCCGGGAAGATCCACATAATAGAATGAGTCATTAATGTTATAGAAATTAATGGTCTGTGTTTTACCTGGCGAAGATGAGGTCCTTGCAAAGGACTTCCGGTTCATAAGGGCATTGATGAGAGAGGATTTCCCAACATTGGACTTACCGGCAAATGCAAACTCCGGTTTTGTATTCTCCGGGAGCTTGCTGGTAATGCCGCATACAGTCTCCAGTTCCACGGTTTTAATAATCATATGATTTCCTTTCTATTCCTGGACGAAAGCCTCTTTTAATACTTCCGGCATTTCCTTTACGAACACAATTGCAAGGCCTTCTGTTATCTCTTCCGATAATTCTGCAATGTCCGGACGGTTTTTATCCGGAACCAGAACCGTTTTTACACGGGCCATGCGTGCTGCCAGTATTTTCTCCTTTAAGCCTCCGATGGGAAGAACCCGGCCTCTTAAGGTTATTTCCCCTGTCATGGCCACTGTTGCACTAACCTTCTGGTTTGTAGCGGCAGAAAGCATGGCAGTTGCCATGGTAATTCCTGCAGACGGTCCATCCTTTGGAACTGCTCCCTCCGGTATATGCAGATGAATATCGTGCTTCTCAAAATAGTCGTCCGGTACTTTATACTCCGGTCCTACGGATCTGACAAAGCTTAAAGCAGTCTGTGCAGACTCCTTCATAACGTCTCCCATCTGCCCTGTCATCTGAAGAGTTCCTTTACCAGGCATTACATTCACTTCAATCTGCAGGGTATCTCCCCCTACACTGGTCCATGCAAGGCCTCTTACAATTCCCACCTGGTCTTCTTCATTAACATTGTCATAGGATACTTTTTCTTTCCCTAAGTATTTCTCCAGTTCATTTTCTGTTATTTCAATTATCCGGTTTTTATCTTCCAGGTATTCTCTTGCTGCTTTTCTGAAAACGGCACCGATCCGCCTCTCTAAATTTCTGACTCCAGCTTCTCTTGTATAGTTGTGAATGATCTTTTCAAGGGCCTGATCCGTTATGGTAACCGGTTTTCCTATGAGACCGTTTCTTTCCTGCTGCTTTTTCACCAGATAGTTTTTGGCAATATGGAATTTTTCATTCTCTGTATAGCTGTTTATTTCAATTACTTCCATACGGTCGAGAAGAGGGCCGGGGATCGTTGTTATGGTATTGGCTGTCGCAATAAAGAGCACATTGGATAAATCAATGGGAAGTTCAATATAATGATCTCTGAATTTTACATTCTGCTCACTGTCAAGCACCTCCAAAAGCGCAGAAGAAGTATCACCTCTGTAGTCACTGCTGACCTTGTCAATCTCATCAAGAAGCATCAGGGGATTGCTGACTCCAGCCTGTTTGACAGCCTCTGCAATCCTGCCCGGCATGGCACCTACATATGTTTTTCTGTGCCCCCGGATCTCTGCTTCATCCCGGATTCCGCCCAGACTGATTCTTACATATTCTTTGTTCAGCGCTTTCGCCACAGATCTTGCAATTGAAGTTTTTCCCGTTCCGGGAGGTCCAACCAGACATATAATAGGACTGGTTCCTTTTTTCGTAAGAATGCGTACTGCAAGGTATTCCAGAATCCGTTCCTTTACCTTTTCCAGACCATAATGCTCTTCGTCAAGCACCTGCTGCGCGTGAACGATGCTGTTATTGTCTTTTGAAATCTTCTTCCACGGGAAATCAAGGACGGTATCCAGATACATCCGGACTACATTGGCTTCCTGACTTCCTCCTGGCATGGATTTAAAACGGTCAATCTCTTTTTGGATCTTTTCCTTAATCTCTTTATCTGCTTTTAATGCTTTTAAACGTTTTGCATATTCATCACTGTCAGTAAGCGGATTGTCCTCGCCCAGCTCTTCCCGGATTACTTTCATCTGCTCTCTTAAAATGTAGTCCTTCTGATTTTTATCTATCCGTTCCTTAACGTGGGACTGCAATTCCTTTTTTACCTTAGTCACTTCTATTTCAGTAATAAGGTGTTTCATAACAAGAGCATATCTTTCTTCAAGTAGCACGCTTTCAAGCACCTGCTGGCGGAGACGGTAATCCCATGACAGCTGAACTGCCACCTGGTCTAAGAGTTCCCCTAAATCCAGAATAACCAGCAATCCAGGCACCACTTCCTTGGCAATCCTCTGGTTTTCCCTGCCATAGGCTTCCAGCTTTTCTTTCACTATCTCAGCCATCGCCTGTATGGTAACCGGATCCAGTATATCATCCGGTACCTGCAGCTCCTCTATTTCTCCCACAAGAAGCGGTCCTTCATTATCAAGAGCCAGCAGCTCTGTCCGTTCCAGTCCTTCCACCATGACACGTATTACGTTGTTGGGAAGCTTTACCAGCTGTTTGATTAAAGCTACCGTTCCTACCTGATATAAGTCATCCATTCCGGGGTCGGTTTCTTCGGGATTTCTCTGGGTCACCAGACATACCTTCTGATCTCCTACCATAGCTTTTTCAACCGCTGTGATGGATTTCTCCCGGCTGATATCAAAGTGAAGCATCATTTTGGGTAGAATAGTCATACCCCTCAAGGCAATAACCGGCATTGTAATTGTCTTATCTACCATTAGGTTCTCTCCTTTGCATTCAAAAAGGTGTTCCAGCAGTTTGATTCGCTGTAACACCTTCCCGACTCATGCAGGGATCTATGCGATCTCGCCTGTCTTATCTTTTCTCAACTTCTGAGCCAGTGATTTTCTGGGAACTGCCGTATCCCGATAAACCAGCTCCGGCTCTCCGTTTTTATCCACAACCTCTTTGGTAATTCTGCAGATTCCGATGCTGCTGTCTGATGGAATCTCATACATCAGATTCATCATAACACTTTCCATAATGGAGCGTAAACCTCTGGCACCGGTTTTTCTTTCAACAGCCAGTTCCGCAATCCGTTCCACTGCTTCACTGGTCAGTTCCAGTTTTACGTCGTCCAGTTCAAACAATTTCTGGTATTGCTTAATCAGCGCATTCTTCGGTTCTGATAAAATCTTAACCAAAGCTTCCCGATCTAAAAGTTCCAGCGATACGGTAATGGGTACCCGTCCGATAAATTCAGGGATCAGCCCGAATTTAACCAGATCCTGGGGCAGTGTCTTTTTTAAGAGATCATCAATATCCGTTTTGTTTTTATCTACAATTTCCGCATTAAATCCTATGGATCCTGCGCTTAAACGACGTTCAATGATTTTCTCCAGACCATCAAAGGCTCCGCCGCAGATAAACAGAATATTGGTGGTATTGATCTGTAAAAGTTCCTGGTGGGGATGTTTTCTTCCTCCCTGAGGCGGAACGCTTGCAACCGTACCCTCCAGAATCTTTAACAAAGCCTGCTGAACACCTTCACCCGAAACATCTCTGGTGATTGACACATTCTCAGATTTCTTGGTGATCTTATCAATCTCATCGATATAAATGATTCCGAATTCCGCTCTGCTGATATCATATTCAGCTGCCTGAATCAGTTTCAAAAGGATGTTTTCTACGTCTTCACCAACATAACCGGCTTCTGTAAGGGCGGTGGCATCTGCAATGGCAAAAGGAACATTAAGAACCTTAGCCAGAGTCTGTGCAAGATAAGTTTTACCGGAACCGGTAGGTCCCAACATCAGAATATTACTCTTCTGTATGTCCACATCCAGCTTTTTACCGGATGTAATTCTCTTATAATGGTTATATACTGCTACTGACAACACCTTTTTTGCTTCGTCCTGACCAATAACATACTCATCTAAAAATGCCTTCATCTCCTTGGGCTTCATCAGATTAATGTTACTGAAATCAGGTGCCTCATCATCATGACCGTCGAATTCTTCCTCTAATATCTCCGCGCATAAATCAATGCACTCATCACAGATGTAGACATTATTGGAACCGGCTATCAGTTTCTTTACCTGATCCTGGGTTTTCCCGCAAAAAGAGCATCGGATCTTGTCGTCTGTTCTTACCGGCATATACACACCTCATACTTTCCTTGTTAATGGCTCATGCTTTTTGAGCATAAAGGGATACCCGAAGGGTGCTCCTTATTGATAGCTCATGCTTTTTGAGCATAAAGGGATACCCTAAGGGTATTTCCTTGTTAATGGCTCATTATCAGTGGTCGTGACTGTAAAGAATATTATCAATCAGCCCATAAGCCTTTGCTTCATCAGCAGTCATGTAATTATCACGTTCTGTATCACGTTCAATTACTTCATAAGGCTGACCGGTGTTTGCCGCCATAATTTCATTCAGGCGTTTCTTAATCTTCAGTATATTCTCTGCAACGATGCGAATTTCAGTTGCCTGACCTTTCGCTCCGCCGGAGGGCTGGTGAATCATGACTTCCGCATTGGGAAGTGCAAAACGCTTGCCCTTTGTACCGCCTGCCAAAAGAAATGCCCCCATACTTGCAGCCATACCCATGCAGACAGTAGAAACATCGCATTTGATATAATTCATGGTATCATAGATCGCCATTCCGGCAGTCACAGATCCGCCCGGGCTGTTAATATAAAGATTAATGTCCTTCGTGGGATCCTCTGCCTCTAAAAACAACAGCTGTGCCACAATAAGGCTTGCTGAAACATCAGACACTTCTTCACCGAGAAAAATAATTCTCTCTTTTAAAAGCCTGGAATAAATATCGTAAGAGCGTTCCCCCTTACTGGTTGATTCAATGACATAAGGTACTAAACTCATCTTTCTTCCTCCTGTCTGTTCTTGCTCACTCAAAACCGAATAGACTCCGGACAGGATGTCTGGAATCTACCGGGAATAAAACTTCTTAAACTAATTTTGCTTCTGCTACCAGGAAATCAACAGCTTCCTGTACTGCCAGATCTTCTTTCATCTGTGCAATGCCGCTTTCGCCAAGATATTCTTTAATCTGTCCAACTTCCATCTTGTAGCTTTCAGCCATAGTTGCAATTTCTTTTTCTACTGCTTCGTCAGAAACAGCAATATTCTCTGTCTTGGCAACTGCCTCAAGAACCAGTCTTGTCTGAATTCTCTTTAAAGCCTGAGGTTTCATCTGCTCTCTTAAAGTTTCAATTGTCATACCTGTAAATTTCATATACTGGTCAAGAGAAAGCCCCTGGCTCTGCATTCTTCTTGCATAGTCATTCACCATGTTGCTTACCTGGCTGTCAATCATCGGCTCTGGAATATCCATAGCTGCGTTCTCCACAACCTTCTCTACAACATGATCTTCATTCTCAGTAGCTGCTGCCTTCTGCTTTTTCTCAGCAACTTTTTCCTTTATGTCGTTTTTGTATTCTTCCAATGTATCATATTCAGAAACTTCGCCAGCGAATTCATCATTTAACTCAGGAAGCTCTTTTCTCTTGACTTCCTTAACGGTAACCTTGAACATAGCCGGTTTTCCAGCAAGTTCAGTGGAATGATATTCATTGGGGAAGGTTACGTTTACTTCACAGGCTTCTCCGATCTTCTTTCCAATGAGCTGCTCTTCAAATGTATCGATAAAGGAATGGGAACCGATGGTAAGCGGATAATCCTCGCCCTTACCGCCTTCGAAAGACTTTCCGTCAACGAAGCCTTCAAAGTCAATTACTGTCTGGTCGCCGTCTTCTACTGCTCTGTCTTCTACGGTAACAAGTCTGGAATTCTGTTCCTGAACTCTCTTTAATTCTGCTTCAATATCCTCTTCTGTTACTTCAGCGGATGCTTTGGTTACTTCGATTCCTTTATATTCACCTAAAGTCACTTCCGGTTTTACAGCTACAGTAGCGGTATAGATTAAGTTCTGGCCTTTTTCAACCTGAACAACACTGATTTCCGGTCTGGAAACGATCTCCAGTCCGCTTTCCTCTGCTGCATCTCCATATGTCGCATCAAGAGCTTCATTTACAGCGTCCTCATATAAGACACCTGCTCCATACATCTTTTCTACCATGGCACGTGGTGCTTTGCCTTTTCTGAAACCAGGGATATTAAATCTGCCCTTATTCTTATTGTAAGCTGCGGTAAGAGCCTTCTCAAACTCCTCAGCCGGCACTTCTACCGTTAATTTTGCCATGTTCTTTTCTAATCTTTCCACTTGTAAACTCATTAATGGGTTCCTCCTTGAGATATATGTGAACCGCCTTACCGACAGGGCGTTACACTTCAATTTAGCATTATACCATACTCGTCCCCTAAATTCCAGTATTATTTACGA
>JAEWPQ010000168.1 GCA_023460575.1 Bacillota bacterium | reverse complement strand
TTCGTCCGTCCGCATTGGCAAAAGTTACAGGAACCTGGGACTTTGGCGCAGATTTGGGTTTAAAGCTTCCTTCTGATACCCTGCATGCTAAGATTGTACAGGCTGATGTATCTCATGCCAATATTATATCCATTGATACATCAGAAGCTGAAAAAGTACCCGGTGTATACAAAGTATTAACCTATAAAGACGTAAAGGGAACAAACCGGATCAACGGTCTGGCATTTCCTACCAATAAAGGTGATGGTTTAGACAGACCTATTTTAAATGATAAGAAAGTTTTCCAGTTTGGAGATGCACTGGCAATTGTTCTTGCTGAAAATGAAAAGGCGGCACATGCAGGTGTCGATAAGGTAAAAGTTGAATTAGAGGTATTGCCAGCATACATGAATGCACCGGATGCCATGGCAGAAGATGCAATTGAGATCCATCCGGGGACACCTAATGTTTACTTTGAAAACTATGTGGCAAAAGGCGAAGAGACAGCTCCTATTATGGAAATTGCTCCCTATGTGGTGGAGGACAGCTTCTACGTTCAGAGACAGCCCCATCTGCCGATTGAGCCAGATGTAGGTTTTGCATATGTGGATGATGACGGAAAATTAATTATTCATTCCAAGAGCATTGCGATTCATTTTCATGCTTTGATGATAGCAGAAGGTGTGGGAATGAAGGCGGAAGATGTTTATATTGTACAGAATAATACCGGCGGTACCTTTGGTTACAAGTTCAGCCCGACGATTGAGGCTCTGCTGGGGGTTGCTACTCTTGCAACAGGCCGTCCCGTATATCTTGAATTTAATATGTTCCAGCAGATTACCTATACAGGCAAGAGATCTCCATTCTGGACGACCATGAAGATGGCTGCAGACAAAGAAGGAAAAATTATGGCCATGGAATCTGACTGGAGCGTGGATCATGGTCCTTATTCCGAATTCGGCGATTTACTGACACAAAGAGGGTTCCAGTTCGGCGGAGCGGGCTACCAGATTCCCAATATCCGTGGAAACGGACGGACGGTATGTACTAATCATGGCTGGGGTTCCGCATTCCGCGGCTATGGATCACCGGAAATTATGTTCCCATCAGAAGTACTGATTGATGAACTGGCAGAAAAAGCGGGCATGGATCCGTTTGAGTTCCGTTATAAGAATATATACAGAGAAGGTGATACCACGCCGACAGGCTGCCAGCCAGATGTATACTGCCTGGAGGGATTATTTGAAAAGGCCCGTCCTGTATACGAAGAGGCAAAAAAGAATGCTGCAAGGAAGAATAAAGAAAGTCAGGATAAAAAGTATGGAGTAGGCATTACCGTTAACATTTATGGCTGCGGTCTTGATGGTCCTGATACTTCGGAAGCTTGGGCAGAACTTACTCCGAAAGGAGTTACTGTAGGCAACTCATGGGAAGATCACGGGCAGGGTGCAGATATTGGTACATTAACTTATGCCCACGAAACATTAAAGCCGTTAAATTTAAAACCGGAGCAGATTGATCTGGTCATGAACGATATGACAAAGACTCCAAACAGCGGACCCTCCGGCGGCAGCCGCCAGAATCTGGTAACAGGCAATGCGACTACAGTTGCCTGCAGGAATTTACTGGAAGCCATGAAAAAGGAAGATGGCACCTACCGGACTTATGATGAGATGGTGGAAGAAGGACGAGAATTAAAATACAGCGGAAAATGGACTGCTCCATGTACCGACACGCCTCCGGAGGGAGGACAGGGCAATCCGTTTGCAGGTTATATGTACGGAGTCTGTGTTGCAGAAGTAGAGGTTGATTTAAACACCGGTAAGACGAAAGTTGAAAAGATGACGCTGGCATCTGATGTGGGCACCATTATTAATAAACTGGCTGTAGACGGGCAGATGTACGGTGGTCTTGTCCAGGGAATCGGTCTTGCATTATCAGAAGACTTTGATGATTTGAAAAAGCATACCACATTGACACGCTGTGGAATTCCACAGATCAAGGATGTACCGGATGTGCTTCAGCTCATGTACACAGAAACAAAAAGACCAAATAATTTCTACGGCGCTTCCGGTGCTGGTGAAATGCCTCTTGCTGCTCCACATGCAGCTATTATCAATGCCATTTACAATGCATGCGGTGTCAGAGTGACACATTTACCGGCTCTTCCTGAAAAGGTCCTTGCCGGCCTGAAGAAATAATTTAAATCAGGAATTGGGAGGTGATCACATTTCCCAATTCCTTTTTCCATTTATGAGGGCAGAAGGGCATACGGACATGATGAAATCATGGAAAATACAGTCGGCGATAGGAGAGGAAAAGGAATGGATCTGGATAAATTATTGGAAATCAGCAATCAGTGCATTCATAATGAACCGCCGGTTTGTACAGCCTCCTGTCCGGTTCATATGGAGGTGATTGCATTTGTATCAGAAATTGAGAAGGGCGAATTTGAAAAAGCGTATAAACTTATGGAAAGCAGGCTTCCTCTTACCAGACTGCTGGGAAAAATATGTGATCATCCTTGTGAGAACGTATGCTCAAGAAATGGTGCGGGAGGCAGTATCCGTATCAGTGAACTGGAGAAGGCAGTGATCGAACTGGGGTATAAACCGCCGAAAAAGACAATTACCATGGCAAAGAAACAGGGCAGTGTGGCAGTGATCGGCGGAGGACTGAGCGGACTTTGTGCTGCTATTGATTTAAATAAAAAGGGTTATCAGATAACGGTATATGAAAAAACAGACCGGTTAGGAGGAAGAATCTGGAATTACGAAGGAAGCGTCCTTCATAAGGATATGATAGAAGCAGAGCTTGGACAAATTGAAAAAAGCGGGATAAACATAAACTTTGGTGCAGAGGTAACGGAAGATATTCTTAAGGAGTTAATGGGGAAGTTTGACGCCCTGTATCTGGGAACGGGGGAGTGGAGAACACATTATCAGCCTGATCCGGTTACATTTCAGGCGGATGAACTCCCGCTATTTATCGGCGGAAAGCTTTCCGGATGCCAGGATTCGGTTATTTTATCTGCCAGTTCCGGTAGAAGAGCGGCGGTATCCATTGACCGGTATATCACGAAAAGCTCTATGACTGCCTCACGAGAACGGGAAGGCATTTATAAGACTTTATTGGATTATTCTGTGAAAGATGTAGTTTCTGTTTTACCGTCAGAAAAAGAAACGAATTTTTATTCCGGAGATGAAGCCAGGAAAGAAGCAGGGCGCTGCTTAAAATGCCAGTGCAATGAGTGCATAAAGGCCTGCAGCCATATGCAGAAGTTTGATATTACGCCCAATGCTTATATAAGAAGAATCAATCACAATGAACGGATTATTCTTGGTACCCATTTTGCAAATAAAATGATTAACTCCTGTACGGAATGCGGATTATGCAAGGTACAATGCCCGGTTGGAATAGGGATGCAGGATATCATTCATGAAACAAGGAAGAGTATGGTGGAACGAGGCAAGATGCCATTATCGGCCCATGATTTTGCATTGAAGGATATGCAGTTCAGCATGAGTGAGGATTGTTCGTTTGTCAGAAAACAGCCGGATAAGGAACAGTCAAAATCCCTCTTTTACTACCCGGTTCTGGCTTTCTCCCAATATGCAAGAGGACTGTATAAAGGTTCGGGAAAGACTGGATACCTGTTTTATCCCGGCTGTCAGCTCAGTGCCACTCATGCAAAGTATATTGGAGAGATCTATAAGCACCTGGTTGGTGTGATTAAGGAACGAGAGGCAGAAAAGGATGTTGGATTATATTTAGGCTGCTGCGGTGCTCCGGCTGACTGGGCAGGCAGACAGGATTTGATGCAGGAGAATTTGAATAGAATTAAAGAGGTTTGGGAAAATATGGGACAACCGGTTTTTATCCTGGCATGTACCAGCTGCATGAGTGTGTTTGAAAAATACATGCCTATGATTCAGACTGTATCATTATGGGAAGTGCTGGATCAGTATGGTTTACCGGAGGTTGATATTAAACAGGGAAAGCGGATCTTAAATATCCACGATGCCTGTACTGCGAGATATCATGGGGGAGTTCATGAGAGCATTCGTAATATTGCAAAAACCTTAGGCTATAAGATAGAAGAACTTGATTATTCCAGAGAGAAAGCAAAATGCTGCGGCTATGGCGGACTGGTATCCAATGCTAATAAAGAACAGGCGGAAGCATTTGTATCTGACCGCATCAGTGAAAGCAGCCAGGACCTGCTGGTTTACTGTGCAATGTGCAAGGATTCTCTTATGAGGGGAAATAAGAGAGTATACCACATTCTGGATATTATTTATGGAAATGAAATTGATGATGATACTCCTCAGACCATTCTCACATTATCTGACAGACATAACAACAGAAGAAAATTAAAGACAGATCTGCTGAAAGAAATATGGAAGGAAGAACAGGATATGGAAACAGGCTGTGATTTTAAATTAATAATCCCGGATGATGTTATGGCAGTTATGGATGAGCGGTTTATCTTAACCGATGATGTATGGAAAGTCGTTGACCATTCCAGAAAAAACAATGAACGGTTCCTACAGCCGGATACCTGCAATTACCTGGCCAGATTAAGGCTGGAGAATGTGACATACTGGGTTCAGTATGAGGAAAAGGAAAATGAGATTTTTGTCAAACAGGTGTACAGCCACAGGATGGAGATATTGGAGGAGTAAAAGTGGAAGCTGACAAGAAGGAAAAAAATCTATGGATCTGCAGCAGATGCAGCAGGGAGCTGGTCCCGGAAAAAGTTAAAGTACGGTATCTGGAAGGAAACTTTGAAGTTGAACTTTTTAAATGTCCGCAATGCAATCAGGTGTTTATCAGTGAGGAACTGGCTTTGGGAAAAATGCTGGAAGTAGAAAAGGGATTGGAGGATAAATAATTGAAAAGCTGCAATGCATATGAAAGCAGATGCATGAGCGATGTAATGGGACGTACATTAAGGCCGGGAGAGTTTAAACTGACAAGGAAGGCCGTAGAGTTTTGCCATATTACTTCTGAGCACAGGATTCTGGATTTAGGCTGCGGGATGGGCGCCACGATTGGATTTTTATATGAGAACTATAAAATAAAATCAGTTGGAATTGACCCTTCTGAAAAACTGCTTGGTATGGCCAGGGAGTGCTGTCCCTTTGCTGATTTTGTGACAGGAACAGGAGATTTTCTGCCGTTTCCAGATGAAAGTTTTGATTTTGTACTGGCAGAATGCACCTTATCACTCATGAATGATATTGGTAAGACCTTAAGTGAGGTAAGACGGGTTTTAAAAACCGGCGGCTTTTTTATGGTCACTGATGTTTATGCAAAAAATCTGGATGCAGCCAAAGACTTAAAAATAAGTTCCGTTGTAAGCTGCATGAGAGGACTTCATGATCTGGAAGAACTGGAGGAAAAAATAGAGGATATAGGCTTTGATATCCTATTAATTGAGGACTGCAGTGATCTGTTGAAAGAACTGATGGTAAAGATCATTTTTCAGTTCGGATCCATGGATGTATTCTGGAATAAGGCGGTGGGAAGCGGAGATTGTGAAACAGGGACGTTATTTCAACAAAAGATAAAGCTATGTAAACCAGGGTATTTTTTACTGATTGGCAGAAAGGAGCAATATCATGGATGATCTGACATTTAAAATATTTAAATTGTCTGCATCGGGTTTCTGCTGCACACAGGTTATGATGAAATTAGCCCTTGAGGAAGAGGAAAAAGAAAATCATGACCTGATAAGAGCGGTACAAGGCCTTTGCAAAGGGATTGGCGGGAATCAGAAAACCTGCGGTGTCTTAACCGGGGGAGTCGGGATACTGGGACTGTACGCAGGAAAAGGCAGGGAAGAGGAATACTCAAATGAGCATTTTTCACGAATGATTGATGAATTCTGCCAATGGTTTGAAATCGAATTTGGAAGCCTGGATTGTCAGGACTTAATTGGAGTGACAAGTTTTAAGGATGGAAACCAGACCTATCAGGTAAAGTGCGGAAATATACTTGCAAAAAGCTATCTGAAAGTTTGTGAAATGCTGTTTGAATACGGCTTTGATTACGGAAACAGGGAGAATGAGAATGATTGATCTGCATGAAACGGAAAGCTTATGTCCGGTCTGTTTAAAAAAAATACCTGCGTTCATTATTACAGAGGAAGGTACTTCTTTTATGAGAAAGACTTGTCCGGAACACGGAACATCAACAACGGTTTTGTGGAGAGGCGGCATTCCCATGACCAGCTGGATCAGAAATAAGGAAAGAGCACATATCAAAAATCCTGTGACCAGTATTACAAAGGGCTGTCCTTTTGATTGCGGACTCTGTGCAGATCACAGGCAGCATACATGCACGGCGTTAATTGAAGTAACTCAGAACTGCAATCTAAACTGTAAGTTTTGTTTTGCAGATTCTCACTCAGCAAAGGTTGAAGAGCCATCCTTAGATACTATCCGCCTTCAATACCAAAAGGTTTTTGAAGTTTCCGGCAACTGTAATATTCAGCTGTCCGGTGGAGAGCCAACAGTGAGAGATGATCTGCCGGAAATCGTCAGAATGGGTACAGAACTGGGTTTTTCTTTTATTCAGGTCAATACCAATGGGATCCGCATGGCAGAAGAGGAAGACTATGTCAGGGCGCTTAAGATGTCAGGACTCAGTTCCGTTTTCTTACAATTTGACGGTATCAGTGATGAAATATACAAAAAGCTGAGAGGGCGGCCGCTGTTTGAAAAGAAATTGAAAGCGATAGAAAATTGCCGAAAGCATGAGATCGGAGTGGTATTGGTACCCACACTGGTTCCAGGAATTAACATCCTTCAGATCGGGGATATAATCCGGTTTGCAGCCGGGCAGGCTCCTACAGTCAGAGGGGTGCATTTTCAGCCAGTCAGTTATTTTGGCAGGATGCCCCATGCACCTGCCGATATGGACCGTATCACTCTGCCTGAAGTTATGGAAGAAGTAACAAAACAAACGGAAGGAATGATAACTGCCGAAAGTATGGAACCGCCGGGGTGTGAAAATTCTCTTTGCTCCTTTCACGGCAATTACATGATTGACGGAAAGGAACTAAAGCCGGTTACAAAGCGAAAAAGCTGCTGCTGCGGTACAGAACAGGCAGAAGAAGGAGCAAAAAAAGCAAAAGCTTTTGTAGCCAGAAACTGGTCGGGTCACGAAGTAAAAGTCTGTGAGGAGCAAAAGGATTCCTCTGACTGGGATGTCATACTGCAGAATATTCAGAGGAATTCCTTCAGTATTTCTGCAATGGCATTTCAGGATGCGTGGAATGTCAACTTAGACCGGATCAGAGACTGCTGCATTCATGTTGTGACCGGTGATTTAAGACTCATCCCGTTTTGTATGTATAATTTAACAAATACGGAAGGAAGGTCTCTTTATAGAAAATAGAAAATAGAAAAGAGGTCGCAAGATGAAGCAGACGCCGTTGGAAAACTGGATTCTTAAACGTACCGGAATCCATGAACGAAGCAGAGAAGCACTGGAAGAATATCAGATACGGGAATTGGTCAGTACGCTGCATTATGCAGAAAATAACAGCAGGTATTATAAAAAACTGCTGGCACAAACAGACATTGATTCCATAAAATCCATAAGTGGCTTTCACACAGTACCTTTTACGTATCCGGATGATATAAGGAAAAAACCAACGGACTTTTTATGTGTATCGGAAAAGGAAGTAAAGAGAATTGTTACGCTTAATACGTCCGGAACAAGCGGAGAGGAAAAACGGATTTATTTTACCGAAGAAGATTTAAATCAGACCATCGATTTTTTTCAGTATGGTATGAGCTGTCTGACTGACCAGTCTGACCGGGTTTTGGTGCTCCTTCCCGGCAAAGCTTACGGAAGCATTGGGGATCTGTTAAAAAAAGCACTGGCGTTGTCTCATATAGAATGCATCGTTCATGGAGTCTTAAGAGATCCGGAGGAAGTGGAACAGATTATTATGGAGAACGGGATAACCTGTATAGTGGGTATCCCCATGCAGATTTTATATTTCAGCCGGATTAAGAGTGAAGTATTCCGTAAATTTATAAAAAAGGTTCTGCTGAGCACGGACTATGTGCCTGGTGTTCTGGTGCAGGAATTGGAAAGCAGATTTCATTGTGCCGTTTTTAATCACTACGGGATGACGGAAATGGGATACGGAGGCGGAGTAGAATGCCAGGCTTTAACAGGTTATCATCTGCGGGAAGGGGATATATACTTTGAAATTATTGATCCGGCAACAGGAGAACCTGCAGAGGACGGCCAGTATGGAGAGGTGGTATTTACTACGTTCCGACGGCAGGCGATGCCTCTGATCCGGTACCGGACCGGTGATATGGCACGTTTTTCTAAAAACCAATGTGCCTGCGGGACATTTTTAAGAACAATGGATAAAGTGATTGGAAGAATTGCAAATAAAGTGGTTTTTGATAATTCGGAAGAAATGCATTTGAGGGAGCTTGATGAAATCATTTTAAAATACAGTGAAGTACTGGATTACACCGCAGCTTTTTCCCAAACAGATACGCTGGAAATCCGCCTGATTTTAATAAATGGAGAATTATTTGAAAAGCTTCAGGAAGAAATTGCTGAACGCATTTGTGCCGGGTGGAAGACGGATCTAAAGCTTCATATCACCTGGAAGCCTGACAGCAGGATATTTGAAATTACAAACAGTATGGGAAAAAGAAACATGATTCATCTGCAGGAAGGTGGGGGAAAAGATGGATAATATTTACGAAAAAATGAATGTTTTACTTAGGGACAGACAGGATTTTGTTGTAGCTACCATAGTGAGTAAATCTGGCTCCGCACCAAGGGAAGCAGGAACCAAAATGATAGTCAGACGGGATTTTACCTTAATCGGGTCCATTGGCGGGGGAATGCTGGAGGCCATGGTTACAAAGCTTTCGTCAGGGGTTTTTGCAAGCAGGGAATTTGTAATTAAGGATTTTATTCTGATCGACAAGAAGGATTCTTCCATAGATATGGTCTGCGGCGGCGGTGTAAAGGTTCTGATAGAATATGTGGATCCCTATGATGCAGATGCTGTCAGTATTTATGAGATGGCAGGCGAACTAAAGAAACAGGGATTAGAATTTGTGATGATTACAAAGGTCCACCAGGATATTCCGTTTATTACAGGCAAAGACAAATGGATCTGTACAGAAACTGCTTTTTATGGCACTGAAGATCATGAAGTGCAGAGTATCACCAAATCTATCCGAGAAGATTTCAATCATATTGAAATAGAATTGCAGGATGAAAAGGGACGTTATCTCATAGAGCCATTTTACCGGTTTGAAAATGTGTGCATCATTGGAGCTGGGCATATTGCGCAGAAAATTGCAGGGCTGACAAAGGAACTGGGATTTTATACCGTTGTGGTAGATGACAGAAAAGAGTTTGCAAATAAAAAAAGGTTTCAAACCGCAGATGAAGTAAGGGCATTGTCCTCTCTTGATAATTTATCGAATAAAATCATGATTAACCATGACAGTTATATTATTATTGTAACCCGGGGACATTCCTATGATATGAAAGTCCTCGCACAAATGTTAAGAACCGATGCGAAATATATCGGTGTAATCGGAAGCAGCAAAAAAAGAGATTATACGTATCAGGAATTATTACAGGAAGGCTTTACGAAAGAAGATGTTAAGAGGATTTACTGCCCCATCGGTGTTAAAATCCATGCTGAGACTCCGGAAGAGATAGCAGTCAGCATTGCGGCAGAACTGATAAAGGTAAGAAGAGGCCAGGCCTATGACAGGGGATAGAATTGCAGTTATAATAATAGCAGCAGGATATTCCTCACGAATGAATGGTTTTAAACCATTGTTCAGATTTAAAGGCCGTACGGCAATGGAGCGGTTGATTGATACATACCGAGATTCCGGAGTGGTGGATGTTTATATCGTAGTGGGCTATAATAGCGATGAGGTGATGGGGCAGCTGAAGGACCCTGATGTAACATGGGTCATGAATGAATCCTATGCAGGGGGGATGCTGACTTCTATAAAAAAGGGAATCCTGGCTTTGGATAAGCAGATTGATGCATTTTTTATGCAGCCGGTGGATATTCCATTAATTAAATCAAAAACACTGGATTTTTTGACAGATAAATATTATAAATGTAGTAGAGGAATTCTTTATCCGACATTTTATGGTGAAAAAGGTCATCCCCCGCTGATCAGCTGCAAATACAATGCTTTGATCACAGGAAGTCCGGATGAAGGCGGACTCAAACGGATTCTGGAGAAGTTTGAAGAAGATTCTGTATGTGTTCCCGTATGTGATAAAGCCATATTAATGGACATGGATAAAGCAGAAGATTATGAAAATCTTCTGGCATATGATCAACTTGATGCACCTGATCCGGAAGAATGCCGGGCAATCAGGGCATATTACAAAGTTCCGGAACCAGTCTGCAGGCATTGCGATGCGGTCGAACTAATTGCACATAACCTTTTTATGAAGCTGTGCTCATCAGGCATTCAGTTAAATGGGAATGCGCTTTCTGCAGCTGCCCTTTTACATGACATGGTAAGAAATGAAAAAAATCATGCGGCAGCAGGCGCTGATATCGTAAAAGCTATGGGATATGATTCCGTAAGCAATATTATGGCAACCCATATGGATTTAGAAGTTCATGAACAGGAACCACTGACAGAAAATGAGCTGCTTTATCTGGCGGATAAGATTGTAAAGACAGACAGAATCTGCAGCCTGGAAGAAAAATTTACTCAGGCTTTAAGAGACAAAGGGGACACTCCAGAGGCAATTGAAAATATAAAAAGGCGCTGGCTGTCAGCCCAGTCCGTCATCCATAAAATAGAAAGGATTACCGGTACAGGCTTTCAATATGACAAAACGGATCTATCTGGTCAGGCATGGGAAGATACATACAGGAAATGAAAAGAAATATCTGGGGATTACAGATTTACCCTTAGATCAGGAAGGAATTATGCAGGCGGAATTCCTAAAGGAAACATTGAAAGATATTCCAGTCGATTTTGTTTTTACAAGTCCGTTAAAAAGGTGTCGGCAAACGGCAGAGATCCTGTTTGGAGGCAACAGGCACGATTTTATTCAGGTAAAGGAATTTACGGAAATTAATTTAGGATTATGGGAAAATAAAACAATAGATACGATTAAAATGAATTTCCCTGCAGCTTACGAAGAAAGAGGAAAGAATTTATTAACCTTTAAGCCGCCGGAAGGGGAAAGCTTCGGGCAGCTGGCAGAAAGAGTGCTGCCTGCATTTGACCGCATCCGAAAGAGTTATACCGGAGATATAATGATCATTGGACATGCCGGAGTTAACAGGACTATTTTAAGAGAGATACAGGGGATTTCCATTGACGATTTTTTCCTGATCAGACAGCCATATGGCTGTGTTTACGAATTGCTGTGGAAAGAAGATTCCATATGTCAGGTGAAACGTTTGGTATGAAAGGGGGGCAATTCAGGATGAATCATAATGATTTTCGCACGATTATTGAAAGCTCGCGAAGGAGAAGCATAGCGGCGGATATCAGCTGCGACCAGGTCTACAGTAAAAAAATAATCGATAATATTGAATTGCAAAAGAAGTTTGCAGAAAAAAGAAATATGATTTTAACAGCAGCCCCATATATGGAGCAGCTGATTAATTTTGTTATTGATTATAATTTTTTCGTTTTATTGACGGATGGAGAAGGCTGTATTTTAAATGTATTCGGCAATGAGAAGATCCTGAATGAGGCCTTTGAACTGAAGATGATTCCAGGCGCTTACATGGATGAGGAGAGTATTGGTACAAATGCAATGGCGGTTGTGCTGAAAACTGGAAGCCCCATACAATTATCTGGAGAAGACCATTTTATAAAGGCCTACCACCGGTGGACCTGTTCCGGAGCTCCCATCAAAGACAGCCATGGGAAACTGATTGGAGTTTTGAATCTGACAGGCTATACGGAACAGGTTCATCCACATACTCTTGGAATGGTAATTGCCGCTTCCAATGCCATTGAAGAAATGCTCAAAGTAAAAGAGTACCATAAATTACAGAACATAAATTATAAACATATGAATACTATATTCAATTCCATGCCTGTAGCAATTATTACTTCTGATCTGGAAGGAAATATAAAATTATACAACAATCAGGCGACCGAACTTTTCGGCAAAGCTGACAGCCTTATGGAAGCAACAAGAATGAATGAGCTGATCAGGAACTGGGAATCCATGATAGAAGTTATCGTAAATGGAGAAAATGTGGAACAGGATATCAGCATTAAGAATTTTAACTGTCATCTTACAGCAAATCCCATATATAATCCTGTTGATGACAGTATCGAGATCGTATACATTTTTGAAGAGATAAAAAAATCAAATATTGCGGCCTATTATACATTTGATAAAATTATTGGTGAGGACCTTAATTTCTTAAAAATTGTCCAATATGCAAAAAAAATATCAGACAGCAAGTCAACGATCCTGATTTTAGGGGAAAGCGGTACCGGAAAAGAAGTGTTCGCCCAGTCCATACACAATTACAGCAGCAGAATGGATGCACCTTTTATCGCAATTAACTGTGGGGCAATACCAAAAGAGTTTATGGAGCTGGAGCTCTTCGGCTATGAAGAGGGGGCCTATGCAGGGGCAAAAAAAGGAGGAAGCCAGGGGAAGTTCGAACAGGCGGATGGCGGGACCATTTTATTTGACGAAATCGGCGCGCTGCCTCTGGATATGCAGATCAAACTTCAGAGAGTACTGCAGGAAGGGATAATAACAAGGATTGGCAGTCAGAAGTCCATTCCTGTTAATGTGCGGGTGATTGCAGCCAGCAATAAAGATCTAAAAAAAGAAGTGGAATCCGGAAGATTCAGAAAGGATCTTTATTACCGTCTCAATGTACTGCCGTTATATTTGCCGCCACTGCGTGAACGTAAAGGGGATATCGGTCTGCTGATCCAATATTTTATGAAACTGATCTGTACTAAGCTTAATAAAAAAGAGGTGGCAATTCCAAAGGAATATTTAAAACAGATGATGAATTATAATTGGCCGGGAAATATCAGGGAACTGGAAAATATCGTGGAATTGATTGTTAATTCCGAAACCATTCCTACAGAATACTTTAATCAGGAAACAGGGAATGAAGATATTGATCAGGAAGAAGAAAATTTAGACTTAGCCTATGTGGAGCAGGAACAACTGAAGAAAGTTCTTCAAAAGAATAACGGGAACATTACCAGAACTGCCAGTGATTTAGGAATTAGAAGGAATACGCTTTATAGCAAGATGAAAAAATACAATATAAAAATATAATAATAAGTACCCACCAGATCAATGAAAATGGCAATAATGATCCGGTGGGTATTTGTGGGCAGGCATTTATTAAAAAAATTGACAGATACCCCAAAAAAAATAAAAGTATGATCGAATATAACTAAAAGAAGAGTAAATAATTTCCGGATACATACATTTAATCCGGATAAAGGGAGGGGATAGTCCTGCGTGAACTGGATTACCTGGCTTTGGAAGCGGCACAGGATGAAAATACATTAAATTGTTTTATCGAACAGCAGGAAACGTTCATTTTAAGTACTGCATCAAAGGTTACAGGACATTTTATAACGAAAAGTGATGACGAATGGTCCATCGCTTTAGGCGCATTTGTACAGGCTGTTAAGGAATATGATTTAAAACGCGGCAGTTTTTTTTGCTTTGCAAAAATGGTGTTACAAAGACGGTTAATAGATTATATCAGACAGCAGAAGAAATACAAAAATGAAATAACCGTGAATCCGAACCTGTTTGATTCGGATTCGAATGAAGATGATAAAGAAAATGATTACATTCGATATGCTGTTTCTAAAAAATCATTGGAGTCGCATAAACAGGAAAGTCTTGCATTTGAAATTAACACGGTAAATGATATCCTTAAGGAATACGGCTTTACTTTCTTTGATCTGATAAAATATTCTCCAAAGGCGGCGAAAACAAAAACTGCCTGCGGGAAGGTCATTGCCTACTGTTTAGGAGATCCAATGGTTACTCATGTATTGGAAAATACGAAATTATTGCCGGTAAAAATTCTTGAAAATAATACAAAAGTACCCCGGAAAATAATAGAGCGGCATCGAAAATATATAATAGCAGCCACAGTGATACTATCCGGAGAGTATCAGGAACTTGCTGAATATCTGCGAACCATCAGAGAGGAGATGAAACGATGAAATCAGTTGTACTTGAAGTAAAGGGTAAATTTGCAGCTGTTTTATCTGATGATGGCAGCATAAAAAAAATAAAAAATAAAAATTATGCGGTAGGCCAGGAAATCTGGTCAATACAAAAGGAAGAGGACTTAAAAATGAAAAAGTTACCTGTTGCGAAAAAAATGGCATTATGTGCTTCCTGCGCGGCAATCATGCTGTTTAGTGCCGGTGTATGGGCTTATGCTGCGCCATATTCTTATGTCAGCCTTGATGTGAATCCTTCCATAGAATATACGCTGAACCGGCTGGATCGGGTGATTAAGGTGAAGGCAGTCAATGATGACGGTCAAGCCATACTGGATGAACTGAATATGACAGATTTAAAAAATAAGTCCATTGAAGATCCCATATTGGCAACGCTACAGCAGATTTCAAATGAGGGTTATTTTACGGAAAGCAATCCTGATAAGTTAACAGCCACAGCCAGCGAAGCGGCTAAGGACGGTAACGAAACGGCTGAACCGGTGACCGCTACAGCCAGTCAGGCTATGGAAAACAGCGGTACGGATACTCAAGTGGGCAAATCAATTGATGGCGGTATTGTTATTACCGTGTCAGGCGGCAATCAGAAAATATCCGATAAATTCGTTTTAGAAATACGGGAGGCAGTTGAAAAACTTGTTGATGAAACGGTAGAAGTTGAGGTTTCCAGTGTCGGATTAGAACGGGTCCGGGAAGCAAGAACTTTGGGAGTGACACCTGGTAAACTGAATTTAGTAGAAAAGTTAAAGTCAAGTGCCAGCGATCCTGATAGTATTGTAATACAGGAATGGTTAAACAGACCTGTAAAAGAAATTATGAAAGAAATTAAAAAGAATAGAAAAACAGCCGTTACAGAGCAGTCTGAAACAACCAGTCAAACTGCCTCAGCATCTGAAGCCGTATCAAACACGATGAACGAAGAAACTTCAGGCGCTGGCAATCCTTCGGCAGAGGACGGTAAAGCTGAAGATGTAACCAGAAAAGAGAAACCATCCCAGAGTATGAAACCGGACAAAACAGAAAAGACTGTGGAAGAAATAGAAACAAAAAGCCAGCTGAAAGAAGAGTTAAAAGTAAATCAGGAAGGTGATAAGCAGGGAAAGGCTGAAGGAAAAGAACAGAGCAAAGAGGCTAAAGCGTCGGAAAAAACACAGTCTATGGGCGAAAAGCAGGAGTCAAAGGATCAATCAAAAAGAGAAAAAGCTTACTCTGATAAGAGTTCCGATGAGGTAAAAGAAAAACAGGAAGCGCCAGTTGAAAAATCAAATCCGGGTAATTCGAAAAAAGGTTCTTAAAGAGTTAGGCCGGTGATGCAATTAACAATCTGGTCAAATCCATTATAAAGGATTAACAGCCACAGGAGCAATATATACCAATATTGTTTCTGTGGTTTTTTGTTTTATTATTCATAAAAGCTTAAAAGAATCTGATCTATTAGTCTGGACCTTATAATTGCAGAATGATATGATAGATAAAAATACATGCGTATAGAGTATTCAGATAAATATTCGGGAGGTGACACCTTGATTGTACGTGATGAGTATACGTGTCCTCTGGAACTTACACACGACATTACAAGAGGCAAATGGAAACCTATTATTTTATGGCTGCTGGGTAAAGAGCCGTTATCACTATCCCAGCTGGAACATAGTATTAAAAAAATTACTCAGAAAATGCTTTTAGAACAATTGAAAGAATTGATGTCATTTGGTATTATTTCAAAGCAGACATTTGACGGTTATCCCCTAAAAGTGGAATATTCTTTAACAGATCGGGGCCGTGAACTGCTGCAGGCGATCACAATCATGCAAAAAGTGGGCATTGAACTGATGCTGGAGAATGGAATGAATGATGTTCTAAAGGCAAATGGATTTACAAATTGACGATACCTACAAAAAAGTGGGTAATTTACCTTAATTTAAAATTGAGTTATCTTAATACAATAAGGAGGTATAAGAAATGATAAATGCTGAAAAAACAATAGGTAATCTGATTGATAAGCAAAGTGTTTCTTTTATAGGCTCGGTTGATTGTATGGGATTTCCCAATATGAAAGCAATGCTTCCGCTCAGAAAAAGAGAAGGGATAAAAACATTTTATTTTACCACAAATACTTCATCAATGAGAGTGGGTCAATACAAAGACAACGAAAACGCATGTATCTATTTCTGTGACAAGCGTTTTTTCCGGGGAGTAATGCTTAGAGGTAATATGGAAGTTTTGGAAGATGAATCGAGCAGGCAAATGATATGGCGCAATGGAGATACTATGTATTATCCCCAGGGTGTTAATGATCCTGACTATTGTGTATTGAAGTTTACAGCAATAGACGGCCGGTATTATAGTAATTTTCATTCAGAAGTATTTAATATTAACGAATCACTCAAAACAACGATTAGCTGAAACGCAATCGCCGGCTTTTTATAGAGGAAATCAGCCGGCAGCGTCTCTTTTTCCAGGTTGAAAAAGAGGCGCCCGGTTCCCTATACAAAATTATAAATAAAAATAAGAAAAACTGTTGACATTTGTCGAAAGCTTTGGTATGATATACCTCGCCGCTGAAAACGGCGGCAAACTTTTTCCAAAAACACATCGATGAACGATGAGAAAAGTTTTGAAGAAAATGAAAAAAATGGTTGACAAAAACAACC
>JAEWPQ010000167.1 GCA_023460575.1 Bacillota bacterium | reverse complement strand
GTACCAGCCGCTTCGATCTATCGGCTCCGGAGTGTTCCCATAGCCAAGTCTCTCGTGAAAGCGCTCTCAGTCGGTGACGCAATCTTCCTGTCCGGATCCATAGGCCAGAGTCTCCTTCTCTGCCTTTAAAACTATTTACTTCATTCTGTAGCTTCATCCTGCCCTGTTTTCAACTTTTTTAAACAGTTCAACACTTCACTACAATGAATTTCACTTATAATATCACAATCTTTTTCCTGATGCAATGTTTTTTTATAATTTATTTCACGGCAATGGCTGTGATGTTTTTTCTCTTTAATCTGGAAAATGTCAAAATAGCTCCAATCATACAGATGACTGATACCGGATTCTCGCTTCGTTTCCTAACATCTTCTATTTTAAATCCCTTCTTATGTGTTAAGTTCAAGTGCTTTATTAAGAATTTTCACCAGCGAAGATAAGGTAATTTCCTTTTCCTCTTTCGCCAAATCCACCGTAATAAGTTCAGTTAATTTTTTTATTTCTTCTCTGATCCCCGGAAGTATAAGCCTTGCTTTATCAGTCAGATACAGCTTATATGCCCTGCTGTCCAACTGATCCTCTATTCTGACTACATAACCAAGCTCTGTCAGCCTGTTAATGGTTCTGGCAGACATTGCCTTATCATGACCAATCAGTTCACTGATCCGGCTCTGAGATAAACCTTCATTTTTTTCCATTATAAATAAATAACGAAAAGATCCGCTGCTTAGATCATATTTTTTCAATGCTTTGTCTAAATAACTCTGGGTATTTCTATATATTTTACTGTTGAGCATCATCAGATTCAATGGTTCATTCCCCATTCTCTCACCACCCTTTCGATTCAAGATCTAATATTATCAGGATTTAGTTGATCAGTCAACTATCAACCTAAAAAAAGACAAGTATCATCCTTGATACAAGTCTTTCCAAATGTTCCTATTTATATCACGATTGCTTTTAAATCTGGTTTATTAACCCTCTCCGCTCCACTTCTTCTTTGAATAAAAGGTACTTTCCTTCATTCAGATTTAAAAACGAGCGGTAAAATACGCCATATGCCAGGAATGCAAGAATCTTATTTTTGCGGTTTCTGTCCGCTGTCTTATAGAAATAAATCAGCTTCCTGTCTTTAATCTTTCCTTTTGCGATTCTTTTTTTAATATTGTTTTGTGTTACTTTTGCCATAAAATTGATATAAAGTTTGTTTATCAAAAATAATATTCCAAGAAAAACAATAAATATTACAATAGCAAAAAAATCTTCCATAATTTTTCCTCCATGGTTTCAAAATCACGAAGAATATAACATAATTTCCCATTTTTGTAAAGATATCAAATTGATTTCTTCTTGACAGAATTACCGGAATCCGTTAGAATAGGCAAAAGATGAGGGAGTAGTCAGCACCTGACCGGGTCAGATTAGGTGCCTGCTAAGTCAACATACTGACAGAATTTTCTGTCTGGCTTTGCTAATTTGCTTTCGACGCAAAAAGATGAGACTTATCTGTGTGTTTTTTTCGTACACACAGATAAGTCTCTTTTATTATCTCCTTCCTCTCAACATATAGTTATAAAGCACATACACAGGAGGAATATCACATGTCATTACCAGAGTTGTTCATCATTGCGGTGGGGCTGTCCATGGATGCGTTTGCCGTTTCCATCTGCAAAGGTCTTTGCATGCCCCGGATGAACTGGCGAAACGCAGTTATTGCCGGATTATACTTCGGAGGTTTCCAGGCGGGAATGCCAGTCATCGGTTATCTGCTGGGGTCCCAGTTCAAGGAAGCCATTACCTCCTACGATCACTGGATTGCCTTTGTCCTTCTTGGCATTATAGGCATAAATATGATCAAGGAATCTTTCAGCAAAGATGAAGTGGAATGCACGGACTGTTCTCTGGATCCTAAGAATATGTTTATGCTTGCCATTGCAACCAGCATCGACGCACTGGCTGTCGGTGTAACCTTTGCATTTCTAAAGGTTCAGATCATTCCTGCAGTTTCATTTATCGGTGTAACCACCTTTACTCTCTCTGTTGCGGGAATAAAGGTGGGAAATGTTTTCGGTACACGCTTTAAATCAAAAGCAGAATTCGCAGGCGGAGTCATACTCATTCTGATGGGAATCAAAATTCTGCTCCAGCACCTCTTTGGAATGTAACAAAAGCCAAAAATCAAATTATGATCTGGCTTCCTCCAGGCACTTCCACAATTGTTCCATCCACACTGATCCAGACAGCCTTTGCTGATGGATTGTACACAATGTCTCCGTCAATGGTATACTTAAGGGCAGCTGCCGCATTCATATAATCAACAATCTCAATATTTGTTGCATACCAGGTATCCCCGCGCTGCCCTGCCATACGGCAGAATTCTTCCATAAGCTCCCAGTTGTCATCTCTGGAAAATTCATAGCTGTGCCCCCATACATACATCAAATAAAGATACTGGGTTTTATTAAGCTCAATAAAGCGTTTTCCATTTTCCAGCAGATTATGGTTATGATGGCAGGTGGATTTCCATGTTAAATAGTTTTCCGGCATGTTAAAATCATCCGTACTTCCAACCACTCTGCAGTATTCAATTCCCAGACCTGGAAGCATATCCACAATTTCCTGTGTATACGAACCATTGGGATAAGACATTCCCCGTACAGGATAGCCTGCTGCCCTCTCAAGCGCCCTCCTGTCCTCCAGTACCTGTAGGGCCACCTGAGGAAGGGGACTCCTGGCAATGGTAGGATGGAGTACCGTATGGCAGGAGACCTCATGTCCTCTGTATAATTCTTTCCATTCCTCCGGTTTTATCCGGTTTTCATCCTCAATAAGACCGGAATTTAAATGAAAAGTACCTTTTATGCCGTAATGATTAAAGATTCCAATAAGTTTCCGGTCCTCAATCTTACCATCGTCATAACTCATGGTAAGAACCTTATGCTTCCCTCCCGGAAAGCAGATATAAATTCTTTTCAATTGATTCATCATAATGCACCATCCCCTGCAATGTTATCATAATTCAGAACTGCGGCAAGGAATGCAAGTGCCATGCCCTGTCCCCAGCCCTGAATCCATTTTTTTGAAATATTCCGGTATCCGTCACGGTCCTTCATGACTGCAGTTCCGCCCGAAACCTCCATAACTCTGCCATCAGCAGCCACATGGGCCAATACACCTTCAATGGATTTTTCTATGTATTTGATATGGAGCGGATTCCCTTTTAAGGTCATGGCGGCAGCGATACCGGCAGAAGCCGATAGTTCCTCATAGGATTCACCATCATTTAAGATGGTCCTCCACAGGCCTTTCTCTGTCTGCAGAAGCTTTAATGCGGAGAGCTGTTCATTTAAGCTGCCCACGATTTCCAGATACTGGGGATAAAGATAGCACTCCGGCAGAATCAGCCCTACCTTGCTCATGGTATAAGCTGCCCAGCAATTAGCCCTTCCCCAGTAAAATCCCGACATATGGTCCTTTGTAATATTGTTATAGCCATGATACCATAATCCGGTATTTTCATCCTGAAGATACTGGATATGCCAGTAATACTGGTTTAAAGCATCGCCTGTCAATTCCTCGTCCTTTGTCATAACACCCACCCGTAACAGAAAAAATGCTGCCATAAACAGAGTATCTGCCCAGCACTGCTCCGGGAAATCGTTGTTAGCGGAAACTGTATGCTGCAGCACATGGTCGCCGAAACGCAGTGCATCCTTCCTTAAATATTCCGTTTTGGAACGGATGATGTCCATGTATTGTTCTTCCCCGGTAGCCTGGTATAATGTTATAAGACAATGTCCCATGGCACAGGTATTCACGGTCCAGGCTGGAAGCCCCAGTTCAATCAGTTCATCCACACGTTCTTTTAAAAATTCCAGATAGCCTTCCTTTTTCGTTACCTCATAAGCTTCCGCAAGTCCATAATATGCTACGCCGCAAGGCCAGTCCCAGGACATATCCATCCGTTTTGTACGTTCCACAATGCGGTCCATGGCTTGTTCCAGTCTGTCCCTGTCATAATGAATCCTACCCATCTTTCAATCCGCCTTCCTTCTCCGGTTATGCCGGACAATTATTTATTTGTAATCCATTATAAGTTCTTTTCCTTTATTTGCCAATAATCCTGCATAACAATCTGCCCCTTCCCTGCTCAAATGTACCAGATCTGGAAGATAAAGTTTTCCTGACTCCGTTTCTCCGGCTGTTTGACAATGCTGTTTCGTCAGGCGGTTCATATCTATATAAAGGATTCCCTCTTTCTTTGCAAACACCTCCATCTGACGGCAGTAACCGGGCAGAAGACGGGCAATCTCCCCCTTCTCCCCTTCCTGGTTTTCTTTGCACGGACATAAGCTGACCGGAGAAATCAGAACCGGAACCGCCCCCACCTTTCTGGCTGTATCCACAAAATGTTTCAGATACAAAGGAAAATCAGAATCCGGAACATAGCGTTCTGCCCTGGAGGCAGATGCATCGTTATGGCCGAACTGAATAAAAAGATAATCTCCTTCCCTGATATGGCTCCGGATATCCTCCAGGCGTCCTTCTTCCAGAAATGTCCTGGTTGACCTGCCGGACATGGCGCAGTTATCCACAATCAAATGGCGGCTTTCATACCGCATTTCCTGTTTAAAGGGACAATCCTCCCTGTGATAGATCTCATAGCAGTTTCCTTCATCCAGATGCTTTAGAAGCATTTCTCCAAGTCCGTATCTGGGTCTGTCTTCTTCCCCTCCGGTCTGTGTAATCGAATCACCTGCCAGGTAGATAACAGGTTTCCGGTTCATGTAAGGAAGGACTCTGTTAAATTCCATGTCGGAAGCATAGTAAAATTCCGGATAGCACGGCTGGTTGTAGCAGTTGTTCTGCCATGCCACGCCGCACCGGTACTGGACATCATGCATCAGTGTAAACAGCTTATGATCCGTCAGCTCTGTATTGGTATAAATGCGGATCGCCGAGCTGTCCTCCGTCCGAAGAAGGATCTCTTCCCTGAAATCTCCGAAGATATCAGCGGTCAGACAGGGATTTCCTTTGGTCCCGTTGTTGGTCAGGGTGTTTTCCGGCCACAGCATGATTCCATAAGTAAAATCATTGATCACCCCTGCTGGCTTCTGGCTTAAATAGTCCGCCCCATCTGTGATCTGTGTGGTCAGATCGCCTGCCCACCGAATGGACATGTTGCTGCCTAATGTTTCTTTCTTAAGAAGCTTTCCATGGCAGTCATACGTCCCCACTCCGTTGACCCAGCACTGCAGCCCCCTCACACCGGGAACCACATCGCCGATCATGCACCGGCCTAAATCTTTGTTCGCATACTCTCCGAACAGGACTTTTCCTGACTGCGCATCCCTGAGGGCATAACCGTAAGGTGCATGTTCTGCCCCTTCAAATACGTTAAATATTTCATAGCCCGGCCGGTCCGGGTCGATATCCGCCACGTGCATGGCATCTCCGTGCCCCAGCTTTGCGGTCCTGCCGTCCGGAAGTTTATCCCTGGAGCTGTAAAGCAGGCTTCCATCGTGATCGATACAGGCTGCCCCGTATAGGATCTCCATACAGCCATCCCCATCCACGTCGGCAGTGGAAACGGAATGATTCCCCTGTCCTGCCAGTTCTCCGTAAACCGGATCGGTTCCGCATAAATCATGGGGATTGTCGCAGAACGGATTCTTCATGGGGACAAATCCGCTATCCACGGACCAGGTCTCGTGAAAGCAATTATCAAAAAAATCATAAGCAGCAATTGCAGCTCTGGTATAATATCCGCGGCAGACCACCAGATAAGGCCGCTTTCCGTCCAGATAGGCCACTGCGGACAAAAAACGGTCCACCCGGTTGCAGGGTTCGATCCGGTTCATGGCATAATCGCCCCAGAGAAGACCGTCATCCACCCTTTCAAATGGAAACGGAATCGTCTGAAGTTCTTTTCCGTCTCCACCGAACATAGTCAGGTACTCCGGTCCTTCAAAGATGAAGCCCTCGAACTCCCGCAGATTATTTTTAGGGCTCCTGGATGGTGCATAAATATCCAGGAAATAATCTGTCAGACATTCTGAATCTTCCTGGCTTAATGGGTAAGAATACTTCCCGGGGATGCCAAAGCACTGCTCCAGGCTATCCGGCCAATGCCCTGCCTTTACTTCCGGATGATCGTTCCATGAACGGAACACTTCCGTTAAATGCTTCCGGTAGCTCTTAAAGCTGCACACATAGGAATCGTCATGGCGATACCCATGGTCTAAATCCTCCTCCGGCATGGTAATAAAGAATTCCTCTGCAGGCTTCCCGGCCGGCCCATAGACCGTCATTCTGGTACCCGGAGCGGTTTTCACCGCCATTTCAGCCTTCCCGTCTCCATTGAAGTCGAAGCACATAAACTGAGTATAATGAGCTCCTGCCCGGATGTTGGGCCCCATGTCAAGCCGCCATAAAAGAGTTCCATCCAGTTTATAGCAGTCTATGTAACAACGGCCTGTATACCCTTTTATAGAAACATCATGGGAATTGGAAGGATCCCATTTTACAATGTATTCATATTCCCCGTCTCCATCAACATCTACAACGGACATGTCGTTTGCGGAATAGGTAAAGGCTTCCCCGGCAGGTGTCACGCCCGGCTCCGGCTTCTTAAGCGGTATGTCCAGATACTCCTTATCCCACACATTTACAGGCGGGCAGGCATCGTATTCCATCCCGTTTATCAAAGGAGCCACTCCATATTCTGATTGTACATCCCCTTCCGGATCCAGATAGTTTGTACTGTCTTTCACTTCCGCGATTTTCATCCCATTCCGATAGAGATGAAAATAAACTCCGGTCAAACCACCATTTTTATAACCGGTAACTTCTGTTAAAAACAATCTCCAGCTTAAGAATACTCCGTTCTTTGTCCTGACAGCTGTCAGACCTCTGTTAAGTGTCTCCAGCTGTTCCCGTTTTATATAGTGAACAGCTGTAACATACACTTCCTCATGGATCGTACTGTCCCATTTCACTGCGCAGATTCTGATATAATGAGAAATATGGGTAGATTTATAAAGGGTAAACCGCAGCGTGTCATGTGCGGATATTTCCTCCATAAACCGGTAATTATCGGGTTCTGTATCCCGGTCGGACCAATAGACACGGTAAACTTCAGCACCCTCCATCCGGTCCCAGGAAACCGTCACCTCCTGGTTTGATATTTCTTCTATCCTGATCATGTTTCCCTCCATTTTTCTGGCTAAACAAAGCTTCTTTTATTATGCCTTATGGAACGTTTCCTCCGGCATGGTTTCTACCAGTTCATCTCCTTCCTTCAGAGTCTTTGGAAGATAACTTCGGATAAATTCAAGAACTACAATCACATTTAAGCACCACTGTGCAGTAAAATTCGTAGATATCCATGGAATCTCCTTCAGATCTTCTTGATTTCCCTGGTTGGAAACGGTAAGAATTTTAAATCCGTCATGGTTTCCCTGGCTGATAGAAGCATGGAGAAGATACCGCCACGTTCTTTCTGCCAGCACCTGATCTTTCAGATACCAGGCCCCATAGGCTCCCATAGCCGCCGCCATAAAAGGAAGACTGAATTCCCTGCTGCCTATGATGCCGTCTGACTCTTCCATCTGCTGCCGCCGGGGCAGATAATAAAACCTGCCGTAATCCGCCAGCATCCCCTTCCATTCCTCATCCTCTATTAAGTCAGATAATTCCATCCATACCTCAGGTGCACCCATGCAGATTTGAAGGTGAGTGCCTCCTGACGCCCTTTCTCCAATATAACGCAGATGGACATCAGCCGGATTAAATTCAAAATCAGGACCTGATATCAGCTTTAAAGGTGCCTTTTTAATGTCCCGGATTCCCGTTAAAATCTTATCTCTGTATTTCTTATCGTCAAACCGCTCCCACTCAGTCAGCCAGTTTGCACACAGAGAAGACCAGTCCGGCCCGGTTCTGGCATGAGCCGGATAAACCATTTTCTCCTTGTCATAAAAATCACCCAGGGGATCCTTATTTAAAAAAGTTATTTCATTATCCTTTAATTCTTCAAATATATCTTCCATCCGCCGGTCTCCGGTCAGATAATAATAAAAACGGTGATGAGCCGCCATGGCTATCCGTGCCTCCTTGCAGGGACAGCCCCAGTGCCTGACATTATGGCGGGAACCCAGTCCCTTGTATCTGCCCATATGGTACACATCTACCTCGGAAGCATGTCTTGACAGCTTCTCAGCCAGGACAAAGATATCTTCCCGGCCTGTTCTCATGAATGCATACCATAACCAGAGAGTGGGAACCAGTTCCGTATTGTCCCAGGCATATCCGCCCATATCATACCGCCACTGATGGCGCTCCCTGTCATAGGTATGCATGAAATCACCATAATTAAACAGTCCATACCAGTTTCTCTGATCCACTTCATTCCGGTAAAAATCCACGGCCATATCAAGCTGATCCTCCAGCCAGCATTCCATCTGCGTATTCCGCTGCGGCAGGGACCAGTACCCAAATGCCCTCCTCTCATGATAATATTCCGGCGTTCCCAAATACTGAACAGGCCGCTTCACTGATTCAGCAAATTCCGCCAGTTCCTGGTCTTTTGGAATCATCTCCTCCGATAACATGACAGAGCATTCGCTGGTACAGGCGATTCCATAAGGTGTGGCGCCTTTATAATCATATCCCTCGTAATATACCTGGTTATAGCCCCGGTTTGCATAGTGGCGGAAATCCATGGACTCCGCACTGGGAGACCACAGCCACATGACAGTCTCCGCCATATCCCCATCCAGATTCTTAAACGTATAGCCTGACGGATACTTTTCCCAAAAATCCCTGATTGAAAACAATACCGAGCCATGCTCTGATCCCAATGCGGCCGCTCCCTCTGTCCTTTTTCCGTGGAGGCAGTCCAGATAGCAGCAGTTTTCATCCTTTATTTTCTTTTTGATGCAGAAATGGTTTGCATTGTCCTGGCATAAATCATATTCACTCCAAAACGGCATGTCTTTCAGTACTGTGTCCACTGTCTCTTTATCACTTCCGGTAAGCTTCAGTCTTTCTCCCCTGATCTGCTTTTCATAAATTTCCTGTGAAACCTTTGGCCTCCATGACAGTAGCTGGGCCATGCTTTCATGAAACACGCCATGGTCTCCCATGAATTTTACATGCCGGTTATAAATCTTCCCCTCTAAAGGAGATTGAAAGCGAATCCCAATTCCTTTTAAAAAGTCTTTCTCTTCATCACCGTCATATAAAAATGTATGAATAAAATCAATACGCGGACTGTCAAATCCGACTTTCATACGGATGACAAACGGAATCTTTTTATCTCCGTCAGCTGATTCGTGATAACCGGAATATTTTATAATAACCTGTAATGCCCCTTCCTCCTCCACTGACAGTTCCGTTATCCTTGAATCATATTCTTTTTCAATTTTGACTGAATTGCCGTTCCAGACGGAAGGTTCCTCCAAAAGCAATACCGTTCTGCCATTTATGAGAAACTTTTTTTCATGTAAATAAATGGAATCGAACAGCTTCCTGCTGTCACAGGCAATTTTCACCTTCATGCTCCCGGCAAGAATCTCCATAAAACCGTCTTTTTTTATAACCTGGATTTTCTGCTTTAATTGAGAAGGGGGTCCGGGCACGACTTCAATCTCATTTCCCAAAAGGGCAGCATCCGCCGTATGCGCGGTCCATTTTACGGAACCATCGGGCCACCAGGCTGTAATCCGGCTCTGCATCGGCAGATGATCTGTCTGCCTGTTTTTTAACTGATACTCCGTTTCTCTGGTACAGCTTCCTTTCTCCCACAAACAACCCCAGGTTGTATATCCAGACAGCCTTCTGTCTCCCAGGCTATGTAATATCATATCAATCTGCCTCCTAAAAATCCTGCTGCAAAAGGCTTCAACCGTTATTACACGCCTGAAGCCTTTTGTATCATTGCTGTTTTATTATTTTGACGTATCGTTCTGGTATAGCTGGTTGATCTCCTCTATCAGTCTGTCTCCTCCGCGGTCCAGCCACTGTTTTGCTGCTGCCTCCAAACCTTCATCGTCAATCTGTCCGCAGATATACTGGGTTCTGGCATCATCAATAATCTGCTCAATGTCTGTTCCCACCTCTGCATTTACCTCAGAATTGGCCAGGTATCCAAGAGCCGGGTTATAAACGGCAACCTTTTCATTTCTTTCATATGCCTGATCCTGTGCGATCATCGGCTCATCCTTTTCCAGTGTTGGAGATTTCGGTTCCCGGTTTGGAATATAGCAAATACTCTGGTTTAAGCCTGCAGACGGAGTATATTGTGCCTCCATTTCATGTCTCAGCACAACTTTCCCTGCTTCATTTAAATCGTAAGTAACTCCTTCTAAGCCGTAGTCAGCCAGCACAAGCATCTCATCATCACACATCTTATCCAGGAAATGCAGACAGTTCTTTACCTCTTCCTCTGTCTTCGCCCCTGCCCTGGTAATTAAATAGTATCCGTTAAAGCCGCTGTTAGCCAGTGTTCTGTCATTGATTGGTCCTACCAGTGTCATGGAAGCATTCTTAGAGGGATCTGTCACTGATTTTACACTATTCATATTATAATAGGACCAGATTCTCTTAGCACCATCCATAACATCAAGAAACGCACCTGCTTCCCCTTTCTTACATCCATCCTGAAAGGTTCCTGAGTCGACGGTAGCCCAGTCTTTTCTGATCAGGCCATCGTCATAGATTTTCTTCATCCACTTTAAAGCGTCTTTGTATTCTTCTGTCTGGTGGACCGGTACCAGCTTTCCGTCTTTATCCACCCATTCATTTCCACAGCCAAACCATGTCTGGATAATATCAAGCGGCCCGGTATATTTTGTCATTTCAAGGCCATAGGTATCATTGATTCCATTGCCATCCGGATCGTCATAGGTAAATTTGTAAAGCATATTGTAAACATCTTCAACCGTTTTCGGCTCTTCGGTAATGCCTACCGCCTCTGCCCAGTCTGTGCGGTAAGAGAATCCGTAACGGCCGATCACCCTGGACCGGTATATAGCTATGATTTTCCCATCTACAGTCAGTGCCTTTAACACCTTCGGATTTGCCTGTGACAGGTTTTTATAATTCTCCTTATCCTGCAGATATGGTGTCAGGTCCCAGAATGCGCCCTTTCTTGCTGCATCCACCACATTAGCCGTTAAGTCTCCGGAAGCAGTCACTACCATGGGCATATTATCTTTATCCATTAAAGTAAGTCCAAGCTTTTCTTTATAAGTATCATTTGATTCCCATTGCCAGTTCACATGAGTGCCGGTATAATCTTCGAATTTTTTAATAACCTCATCAGACTTATCATTCTTTAAATCGGTACCATAAAATGATGGTGCCATGAAAGTAATGGTTTGTTTTCCATCTGCCGTTGTATTGGCAGCCTCCTTTTTTGCGGATGCCGCATTACCGCCGCAGGCAGATACTGATAATGCCACAGCACCTGCTAATGATACCGATACCGCTCGTTTCCATGTTTTTTTCATCTTAAACCTCTCCTTTTACATATAATAATTTTTGCACTCAGCCTTTTACTGAGCCCACCATAACACCCTGGGTAAAGTACTTCTGTATAAATGGATATACCACTAAGATTGGAACAGTGGCAACCACAGTTGTGGCCATTTTAACCGCCTTCTCCGGAGGCATACCAAACAGCCCCCAGTCAAATCCGCCTTCCGTTGCAACGGAGGACGTCAGAAAAATAATTCTTCTTAATACAATCTGAATTACTTCTTTGTTTTTATCAGAAATATACATCATTGCATCAAAGTAAGAGTTCCAGTGAGAGACTGCATAGAAGAGAGATACACTTGCAATGACCGGTTTGGAAAGGGGAAGTATAATTTTCAAAAATATCTGCGCATCATTACCTCCATCCATTCTGGCCGCTTCCTCTAATTCTGCGGGAAGTCCCTGAAAATAATTTTTAATAATTATCATATTAAATGCATTCACTGCCCCCGGAAGCCATAATGCCCAATATGTATTTTTTAAATGTAATACATTGGAAACCAGCATGTAGGCAGGAACCATACCACCTGAAAACAGCATGGTGATAATGACCATATTGGTAAAGAAAATCCGTCCTTTGAAATAAGGTCTGGACAAAGGATATGCCAGTGAGCAGGAAAGAGTCATATTAATTAAAACACCTATGATTGTCACAAAGAGAGAATTTAACAATCCTTTTGCAACATCACCCGTTTTAAATATATACTGGTACGCATTAAAGGAAATAGTATGAGGGAACAGAAAAAAGGCACGCTCTGTCAGTTCCCTTTCTGTTGCAAAAGAACCTGCAACAATATAAACAAATGGAAGAAGAGTAATTAATGCAAATATTCCTATAAAAAGGTAGATGAGAACCTGAATCAGTTCATCTCCTGGACTTCTTTTCACTTTCAAATGCCTTGTTTTTGCCATTGTTTCATTCTCCTTTTTAATAGAATCCGGACTCTCCAAACGCTTTCGCAAGCTTATTTGCACCTAAAACCATAATCATACTGACGATGGATTTAAACATACCTGCTGCCGTTGCCATGGAATAATTCCCGTTTACAACCCCTTTCATATATATGTAGGTATCAAAGACGTCGGAAACGGACCGGTTCATGGAATTTTGCATCAGAAAGATCTGTTCATAGCTGGTATTTAAAATTGTACCGATTCTTAAGATCAGCATGATAACAATGGTAGACCGGATCGCAGGCAATGTAATATGCCACATTTTGTGCCATCGGTTGGCACCATCAACCTCTGCTGCTTCATAAAGCTGGACATCAACGCCGGAAAGTGCTGCCAGGAAAATAATGGTGCCATATCCGGTCTCCTTCCACATGCTCTGCCCCACAATCATATGGACAAACAGCCCGGGATTTGACATGATATCCGGCGCATTGGCTCTTCCGAATATCTGGACCAGCACATGGTAAACCAGACCATCTGTCGTACTAAAAAGCTGAGCAGTCAATGCTGCCACAATTACCATGGAAATAAAATGGGGAATATACACCATTGTCTGTGTTACACGCTTAAAAGCCACATTCTTTATCTCGTTTAAGAAGAGTGCCAGTATAATCGGAGCTGGAAAGTAAAAGATCAAACTGGCAAAAGATATAGACAGCGTATTTTTAAGAACCCTCATAAAATCCGGGCCTATAAAAAACTTTTTAAATATATCCAATCCTACAAACGGACTCTGGATAAACGCACCAATCATGGAATCGCCGTTATAAGGGCTGAAATCCTGAAATGCCATAATTAGTCCGCCCATGGGAAGATACCGGAATACCAGCATGTAAATCACACCTGGTATCATCATGATATACAGCCACTTATGTACGGAAAGTTCATGTTTCCATGTACCTGCTCTGGGCCTTGCATTGCTTTGCATCTTTTCCATATGCTCTCCTTTTCAATTTCCCCTTTTCATAAATCCACCTGGATTGGTGATTATGTATGGTTTTTGTTGTTTGCGGCACCGCTGTGTGAGCACATTTTATATCCTGTAACCGAGTTTGTAAATAATCATTTTATAACCGGTTTAAAACAGAAAAAAAGCCCCATAACCCGCATTATGAAACGGTTTTATGAGGCTGATAAAGGGAAATTATCAATTTCTTCCATCACTTACGGTGTTCCCTGCGAAATGCTGCAGGGGTAAATCCCACATTATTTTTAAAAAAGCGGATAAAGTTTTGTACATTATTATAGGTCAGTTTTTCGGAAATCTCAGCCACAGAGTATTCTGTTGTCAAAAGCATATATTTTGCCTGCTTCAGTTTCTCTTCCATTGCCATATCGGTAAACGTGATTCCTAACTCCCGCTTAATGACCTTGCTTAAATAATTGGGATGATAGGACAGCTTTTCTGCACAATCATTGAGGCTTATATTCCCTTTGCTGTCTTTAATCAGAGCAACTGCATGCCGGACAATGAAAGACTCCTCTCCCTCCTGCCCCTTTTTTATCAGCCTGGAGATAATTGGCTTAATAATCTGATCATTCACTGCTGAAATAACTTTTTTCTTATCATAGATCTGAGTGATGGAACTGAGTATATTATACTGTTCACTGTCAAATACATCAGATAACGAAATATTGGCACATGAGGGTATATTCAGCATAGCAGTAAGTAGCCTTGTCAAATAAAAATTACGTTCGATTCCGACCACGTTTTTAATTTCCATCCGGTCAATGATTACATTCAGCAGGCATGCTGCCTCTTCTTCCTTTCCGCTTGTAATCGACTGGATCAATTCATTTTCCATAATCATATCGTAAACATTTCCCACCTGGCTCTTCATTAAATAATCATCAAACAGGACCAGCGTGGAGTTATTCATGTCCGCTTTATTTGATTTATTATACAGCGCCTCTGCACATTCACTGTATGCACGCCTTACATGGCGGAGTCTGTGAAAAGGCTGGCTGATGCCCGATGCAATGACAAGGCCATAAGATTCTGCAATATAATCTTTCAGCCCCTTATAAAGCACAGCTGTTTTCGCATCCACATCCATATCGTTTTGTGCCCCGGTTATAAATATCAGTTTATCCCGGTAATATACAGGAGCAATAAAAATATCGTTTTCCAATGCCTTAGGAAGCGCAGAAAGAATTGATGTATATTTTTCTTTTATTTTTTCTTCTTCATACGGAACATTTTTACAGATCATGGCAATCATCCGGTATGCAAATAGGGGCATGACTTCCGATTTTTTTAATGCTTCCTCGATATTTTTCTCATTCAGTTCCCCCTCAATTAGATTGGAGACCAACAGCTTTTTAATCTGACGATCCTGGTCATCCACATATTTTTCCAGCCTTCTAAGAGGCTTGGCAAATGCAGCCGCAGTCAGCTGAATGAAAAACAGAATAAGAGCAAAGCCCGCCAAAACAGCAAAAGAGGCAAAAATAAATACGAAGGCATCTCTTTTTACGTTGGCTGTATTATAACCAACCAGATATTTTAGTCCGCTTATCTCATCGGTCCGTACATTTATATGATATTTATCGCCGTTTTCACTCTTATAGACTCCGGAACCTTCTCCCCCGCTGTTTCGATACACATTTGTCATTGTGGGATTGGTTTCCAGAAGCACTTCCCCGCTTCCGATCATTGAAACATCATACCCCATCATTTTATAGGACTTAGCCATTTCATTCAGCTGGTTTTTATCAATCTTAATGGTAAGAAGCCAGGATAATCCGCCAATTCCCTGTTCTTTTTTTATGACAAGGCGAAGACCGGAGGAATCCACGGTATCTGTCATACGCATACTTCCGTTCATAGGACTAAGAGCTCCGGACCGGTTGAGCCAGTACACTGACAGCAGCATATTTTCCTGTTCTTTTAAAAAATGTTCTGTCTCTTCCCGGTTCTTCATTTTATCAAACGAAAACATTCCATATTTATTAAACACCCAGCCATACTTTACATTGATGAATTCATAGTCAGCAATATATCTTCTCATAAAGTAATTGCCTTCTAAAATCCTCTGGGCCTGTTTTAAATTGCTGTACTTCGAAAACGGAGGCTCCTCCTGACGTTCCAGCCAGTGGATGTCATCTTTGCTGACTGCTTCAATATAGTATTCTTTTAAAGTGGACAAAATATTTTCGTATTCCCTCGAAACCTCATCACTATAAGAGTTTAAAGCCATCTGTTTTTTTGAAGTCTCTCCCTTAATATAGATATTGCACGATATAACCCCCATAACAATGAGCGGTATCGTCACCAGCCCCAGCAGTTTCACAAATATCTGCTTTTCATAAGTTAATGAGCTAATAATTTTTTTAATCCGCATATTCCCCATTCCTTAATTCTCAATTTCTTTCGTCTTGCTCTTTAGAAACTGTTTCCAGAAAAGCGTGTCATTTCCTTTTACCTTTTTATCGCAGATAATATGTAATCCTGCTGTCTGTATGGCAGGTATGCCCTGTTTTTTTATACAATGCCAGCCATCAGAGCGCTCTTCCCATACCGGCCGTTCCCCCATCGCGTAACCGGAAAGCGCTGTGAATTTTATTGCTTTTGTATGATATTCTTTATTAAACCAGGCTTTCTGAGACAAAAAGGATGATGCAAAGCGTCCTCTGGCTGCTTCCTCCCAGTTCTCTCCCTGCCGCACATGAACCACGTAGTCTTTTATACAGCCCTGATGCATTCGGTCTTTTTGATCCGGTACAACAATCAGTCCCGATACCAAAATCCTCTCATTGAACGAAATTTCCACAGAAATCGGGTAGTTATCTTTTTCTATCCACACAGAATGGTTTGGGTTTTCATCTTCAAGAGCTGTGAGATTTATTACAGCTGCCTCTGGCTCTGCCCTGTAAACGGCATTCAACAGCCTCATTCTGTTATCTGGAAAAAGGTGGTTCTCAATCCATTCCGGATTAAGCTCTGTTTCCGGGCAGAATAATTCTGAAGAGGCATAGGTAAGAAGAGCCTTCTTTAAACTCCAGGCTGCCGGCCGCTTTTTAAATTCCCCTTCCAGACATGCCGAGACAATAAGAAGTCTGCCTGCGTTTACTCTTCCTTCAAAAATCAGTCCCAGAGGCAGATTCCTGTTCCAATCATCGATCACTGAAACCATGGGAGTCAGTCCTTTTGGCATTTCATCAAGAAGAAAGCCTCTTGCCTGATCTAAAATATCCTCCCACTGCCAGCCTCCGTATTCCTCTGTTGCAAAATTCCAAAACAGGGGATGATTACTTTGTACCACCAATCCAAGGCTTCTTGTCCAGCCCGGTCCCATCTGGCTGTTCCAGAATACTGGTCTCATGGAAAGAGGAGGGCAGTCAAAGTCCAGCTCAGACAGATAAGGGGAATAAACCACCCGTTTTCCCCGCTCCAGCTCTCTTTTTGCCTCCTGCCAGTCTCTGGTGTACACAACCTCACTGTTTTTTCCCAAATTAAAACCATCACTGCTCTTCTCATACACAAAAAAATCCCAGTGATTTCTCACCTTTCCTATCTCCACAGTCAGTATGAGCTTTTTATTTTCTTTTATTACAGTAAAATCAGGTTCGATTTCCCCGATCTGCGTATTCTTTGCTGCAGGGATAAAACAATCCTTCCACACCCCCTTAAAAATCACAGTTTTTAAGCCATTTTCTTCTGTCTCAATGCTCCATTTTACATCGCAGCTTTTTATGGGTTCTTTTCCAAAATGACATACTTCAACCGGAATAATAACCTGGTCTGCTGTCTGATAAACATAGGATGGCATCCTGGCCAGAAGTACGGTTTCTCCACAAAATTCCCGGAATTCTTCCGGCTTTATATAGCCCTTACTTTCCCAGAATGGATCCAGCACCCCCACAAGGGCAGTTCCCTGTCCCAGATAATCATGTAAGTCCAGCATTTCAAATCCATAAAGATGAGGAGTCCGAAAATTAGCTTCCATGTCCTCCTTATACATTAACACCTGATTTTTTCCGGAACACCAGGCAAATTCGCGGCACTTTTGAAGCACACCGTGTGCTCTGGCACTTTCCCGGAATACGTTATAATTACCCGGTATTAAATATCCGGTAAATTTTTCCATGACTGAAAAATCCGGATAAGAACACCATTGCCCCATCTCATGGCAAATGACAGGAAGCTTCGTCCCCTTTAAGGAAGCCCGGTAATCCTTCCCCTGCCAGCCTTCAAACCCACGAATGTTTCCTCCCAGAATCGGTCCATATGCGGAGCGGTGAAAATAAATATAATCGGTTCCTGTTATCTCTTCAGGAGGTGTATCGTAAAACCAGCCTGACTGGGCCGTATAAAGCCTTCTTCCTTCATACCCCAGACTGCGGTCGTATTGCCGGGTTTCTTTCACCCAGCGTTTCAGCGGACCGTACCATTTTCCGGATGGCTCATTGGAAGCAGAAAGCAATACAAAGGACGGGTGATGACCAAACTGGCTTAAGATTCTCCTGGTCTCATCTTTTAACACGGAAAGCATTGGGATCCCTTCCTCAAATACATTCCACATCCCACATTCTGCCTGTATATAAACTCCTGCACGGTCGGCTGCGGCAAATGCCGCCTCAGGAGGACAGTATGAATGGCACCTGAGAAAATTAAATCCCCATTCCTTTATGATTTCCATACGTTTCTCCCACCAGTCCGGGTTCGTCTCCGGATATCCGGTCAAAGGATAATCACCGCCAAAATGAGTCCCGCGAAAATATTCCGGCCTGCCATCCACATAGAACAAGCCTTCTCTCACTTCCAGAAATCTCGGTTGCTCCTTTGCATATTGTTTTTTTTCTTCCAGACGCCGCTCTGCTTCACCGGCGGAAATTACAGCGATTTCTCCAGCCATACCATTCCATGTTGCTCCCAGGGCATCCGATACCTCATGTCCATCGGGACGGTAAGGATACTGGAACCGGTTATCGATACAGACCGTCAATGTATGGGTTCCTGCACTCAGCTTTCCCAGACTGATCTGATGCGCAGTGCACAAAGAGCAGTCCCCGCCCCGCGGCATTTTGTCAACCCATGCAAAAGAGCGCCATCTGGTTAATTCAACAAAGAGATAGAATTCTTCTCCTGTATCCTCTGTAACAGTAAATTCTCTCTCATACCAGGCTCTTCCTATGTAATGACGTGGAGGCTGCGCAAGAAACGGAATACTTAATCCCCCATCCTGTCCGTACGAATATTCTTCCCTTTCATACCAAAAAGGATCATGAAGCCCGCTGATCCACGGCGTATCCACCGTAACCAAGTTACCATATCCCTGGGCCTGCACAATCCCCGGAAGTCTGACGGATCCATCCGGCTTCTTTTCCGGCCGTTCCTTTCCGGGTATTTTTTCCTCTGCATTTTCCAGCCATACCTCCCATAACCCCGCCAAATCCATTAACATACTTTCACCTTACCTTTCATTTTATCTGTGCTTTTCTTCTATCATGCATACAGGCATAAAAAAAGAGCAAAAGCTGCGTATTCTTATACTAACGCAGCTTTTGTTCCTTTTCTGCCCGCTTCCGGCATCCTGTTCCGGAACAGATCACTGTCATTAAACGTATGCGGAAGTATTACCTCTGCCAGTCCTTCCCGATGTCCTGTGTTATCATGTTGTGGCATATTATATCCCTGGCACTGATAATTGTAAACAATCATTTTCTATCCACTTCTTGTCTGATCTGCTTCTCAATGACAATGAATTTTTTCCGGTTTTAAACCGTAGTTATCAATTTATGCCTTTTAATATTAATACTAGATCAATTCATACACCTTTAAATTCCTGTAATCCGCAGTAAGAGGCGCCAGCTGCCGGAATCCGATTTTGCCTCCCTTTAAAACCACTCCAAATGTATGTCCATCGTCATCAAATTCAAATACCTGAAGATCATTGACTAAAAAACGGATCTCGTTATGATATTTCCGAATAGATATCCGGTAAAACCCATTGGCATCCGCTGCTCCAGGCAGAGGATCCGCCCCCTGTGCAACCAGATGGAACCCGTAGCTTTTTCTTAAATTACAGGTATGAAAAGCTCTCTCATCCGGTTCCTTCCTGCGGAAATAAGAGACATGAAAGGCATTGATATCACCGCTGTGATACTGGGGATATTCTCCAGTACGATCTGCCAGGGCAGTGTCAAATAAGTCTTCTCCGTTCCGTCCCGAAGCAGCAAAAAATAAAATGCACAGCCCCTGGT
>JAEWPQ010000166.1 GCA_023460575.1 Bacillota bacterium | reverse complement strand
TGCGGCCTTTGGTAAATGGAAAGACAGGTCCGTCCAGGCACACATAGGTGTCATCAATTTTACAGTGTCCGCATTTGCCGATTCCGCAGCACATTTTCCGTTCATGGGATATCCAGATATTTTCTTCTTTCAGTCCGATATCCAAAAGTCCCTGAGTGGTAAAACGCATCATGGCAGGAGGTCCTACCACGATTGCAGTGGTTTCTTCTTTATTTTTCAGCTTCAATTTTGGTATATACTGGGTGACCAGCCCGATCTGGCAGGCGGTGTCGTCATCTGCGCAGTCAACGGTCAGTATGACTTCCATGGCCTGTTTCCATTTGCCGAAGTCCTCCAGAAAAAGAATGTCCTTCGGTGTTTTAAATCCGGCAATGAGGGTCATGCCCTTTGTTTCTTCCATATGTATGGAAAAATAGTCAACCACACCTTTGACTGGAGAAAGTCCGGTTCCCCCGGCTATGATCAGCAGTTCTTTTCCACGGTAATTTTCTATGTCAAATCCATTGCCGTAAGGTCCTCTTAAAAACAGGCTGTCTCCCTGATACCGCTCAAAGATTTCCCCGGTCACCTTTCCAACCCGGCGAATGGTTAAATCCACCGAATCCTCCCGGATGCCGCTGACGGAGATGGGAGCTTCTCCGAATTTGGGAATGGAAACCTCGAAAAACTGACCCGGTTTCACGTCTCCATGATACGCCATGCGGAATGTGTATTCAATGTCCGTATGACGGATTACCTCTTTGATTTCAGAACGAAAGGGAAGATATTCATTATGATTCATTTCCATTTACCTCCTTCATGGCATCTTCCAGCTGATTGATGCAGTGGGAAAATGAGATGTACTCCGGGCAGACATCGTCGCACCGGCCACAGCCCACGCACATATGAATACCGTTGCGTTTTTTATAATCATATACTTTATGCATAACCTTAAAGCGCATGCGCTGACCGTTATTCTGGCGGTAGCTGCCGCCGCCTGCCACATCGGTGAAACCATCGGTCATACAGGAAGCCCAGACTCTGCGGCGTTCTCCAACTTTGCCGTTATCAGTATAGAAAATGTCCTGCATGGTAAAACAGGTACAGGTTGGACATACAAAGTTACACCGTCCGCAGTTAATGCAGCGGCTGTCATATTGTTTCCACATGGATGATTTCATGACATCTAAGGAGAGAGAGGGGGGGATGTTTACCTGTGTCTGTGTTTCGGTTACATAGGAAGGGGATACAACTTCCTGTTTTGTGCATACCGCAGCAAATAATTCATCCCACTCCGGATTTTTATTATCAATTTTCACTCCTTCTTCAGATAGCTCCATGGAAGCATGATAGTCGTCTGAACGGTTGGTTCCCATGTCAACACAGAAACAGCTCTCAAATGATTCTTTACAGCCCATAAGTACGAATTTAACCCGGTCCCGAAGACGTTTGTAATAAGGGTCTTCTGCGCCGTTATGGAGATACATGGTATCGAAACGTTTTACCGCATGAAGATCGCAGCTGCGCAGAAAAATGATGGCCTGCTTCACAGGGGCGTCTGATTCCTTCACGGAATTTTCCGTAAAATAGAATAAGGTTTCAGAGATTGGAAGAAGAATCTCTTTAAATGAGAAATCGGATTTTTTATCAAAGACGATTTCTTCTATGGACTGGATTTCGCCGTAATGAACAGAGTCCGTATCGGAAAATGCGCCGCCGTTTTTCAACAGCTTTGGAGCATAGATGACAGAATCCTTTTTCCACTGGCGAAATACCTCGCTGACCTCTTTTGAATTAAGAATATATCCCATTCTAAACCTCCTTCTTTCCGGAAATCAGATAGTAGGGAACAGCTGTAAATAAAATCCCGCCTGCCATATTGCCAAGAGTTACAACCAGAATATTGTAAAAATATCCGGAAAGAGAGACAGCCGCTCCGCCAGGACTTAAAATTCCCACAGTGAGAAGTGTCATGTTTGCAATGCTGTGTTCATAACCGCTGGTAATGAACGCAAAGAGACACCAGAATACCATAATTAATTTCCCGCTTTCTGATTTGCAGCGGAAACCGCACCAGATAGCAAGGCACACTAAAATGTTGCAAAGAACTGCTCTTAAAAAGAGCGGAATAAGGGGAAGCGCCATTTTTGCTGCAGAAGTATTGGCCATGAATTCTCCCACTGGTCCCTTTGCCAGTCCGGCGCCCCAGAAAATAAGGGCAAGGAGAATAGAACCGGCCCAGTTTCCAAGTAAACAGACTACCCACAGCTTTACCGCTTGTGCAAATGTGACCGTACCGCTGAAAACTCCGCCCGCCATAACTAAATTATTGCCGGTAAAAAGTTCCGCACCTGCCATAATAACAAGACTGAGAGCGATGCCGAAGGAAACGCCCATAATAATCCTGACGTAAGGCTGGGTGGAAATCATTCCTCCTGCGGAGAAAATAAGCAGGATTCCAAAGCCAACATAAATGCCTGCCAGCATGGCCGCAACCCAGTAACCAGCAGGATTGTTTTTTAGAAACTTTGATTTGTTTTCCGCTGCTTTAGCTAACGATGAATATTCTTCCTGAAACATAAACAACCTCCTTTGTTTATTTTTTATCAAACTACCCACAAAAACAGTATAATCAACAAATAAAAAAATCACCGTGATAAATATCACGTTTTCCCAAGTCCGTTTAAAATATTTTCAATAAAGTAAAGATTCCGATACAGAGAATTTCCATATACATGCAATAGCGCAGGGCCATGGATATGACCGTTGCGATTTGTTTCTCGTTGACCTTATACAAATTTAATGATAAAATTAACTTGGTTTTAATTAAAATTAAGTAAAGAAGCAGGTAGTTCAAATGGGAAAAAAGGTTACATTGCAGATGATTGCCCAGCGCGCAGGTGTTAGCGTGGTAACAGTATCGAATGTGCTGTCAGGAAAAAAGGGAGCAAGCGATCATGTGCGCAACCTGATTTTTGCTCTGGCAGAAGAGACAGGATACCAAAAAAGTTCACTGAAAGACAGGGAAAAAGAGCGGACATACCGTTTCGGAGTTCTGATTGCAGAACGCTATGTAAAAGAATATCCTTCATTCTATATGCATATATACAAAGAAATTGCAAAGGAGGCCGCGAAGCGTAATTCACTTACGATTTTGGAGGTAATTAATGAAGATCGCGAGTATTCGGAAAACCAGGCTTATAAGTTTGCTGATTTAGAGATAGATGGACTTTTAATCATTGGTGAGATGTCATCGTTATTCGTTGATATGGTGAGAAAAAGCGCACAGGTGCCTATTGTTGGAGTGGATTTTTACGATGTAGATATGGATATGGATTTTATTATTACAGACAGCTTCCGGGGAATGCAAAAGGCAACGGAACGATTGATTCAATTCGGCCACAGGGATATTACATTTGTGGGAACGCCGAAAGCGACAAACAGTATTATGGACCGGTATATGGGTTATTGCAAAGCACTTTTGTTAAACCATATTGATAATACGAGCCTGATTTGTGATCGCAGTATGGGGGAGAAGGGCTCTGTAATCGAATTTGATCTGCCCTTAAAGCTGCCGACAGCATTTGTATGCAATTGTGAGAGAACCACTGGCGTCTTGATTGAAAAGCTCAGGGAAAGAGGTTTAAGAATTCCAAGAGATGTTTCCATTGTGGCATTTGACCGCTTCCTTGACGAATATCCGGATGAGATGGAAGTGACAACTTATGAAATTGATGAGAATGCGCTGGCCCGGATTAGTGTCACCACGCTTTTAAAGAGAATTTCAGGAAAAGGCAAGCCAGCCGGGATCACAGTGGTGAATGGAATTCTAAAAGAAGGAAACACAATAAAAAGAAGGGAGGAGTAAACCTTTGGCAGGATCAGTAAAATTAAAAGACATCGCCAACGAATTAGGGACAAGTATTGTGACCGTATCAAATGCCCTTTCAGGGAAGAAGGGAGTCAGTGAAGCCGTAAGAGCACAGGTGATTGAAAAGGCAAAAGAGCTTGGCTATGACAATACGAAGCAGGATAAAAGTCCCAAAGAAAAGGTCACTATAGGCGTAATCGTATCAGAGCAGTATATCGGAATTGGGACATCCTTTTATTGGACCATGTATCAGCAGACGGTCTGGGCGGCCTCAACGCACAAAGCGCTTACAACACTGGAGATTATCAGCATTGACAAAGAAAAAGAGCTTGAACTGCCGCGCCTTTCTGAAGAGGGAGGGATTGACGGTCTTATAGTAATTGGCAAGATGGAAAAGAAATATCTGGGAAATATTATTAAAGTTCTGCAGATTCCAGTGGTTTTGCTGGATTTTAGATGTGAGGAAATCGGGTGTTCTTCCATTATATCCAACAATTATATTGGAATGTACAAAATGACTCGTTATCTCCTGAAGCGGGGACACAGAAATATTGGATATGTAGGAGAGCTGGAAACAAACGAAAACCTTTGTGACCGGTATTTTGGATATCGTAAGGTGATGGAAGAATGGGGCGTTCCGGTTAATCCGGAGTGGGTGATTGCTGATGCGAAGGTTGTCAGCGGAAAGGCCGCCTTTTCGCTGCCCAAAGCGCTTCCTACTGCGTTTGTATGCGGCAGTGATTTTGTTGCAGGCTTTCTGTACGATAAACTTTCCCAGATGGGTTATCGTATACCGGAGGACATATCTCTTGTAGGGTATGATAATTACTTATATGGACATTCTCTGGCCAAGAAGCTTACAACTTATAACGTGGATATGAAAGAGATGGCTCACGCAGCTGTAAAAATGCTTCTAAAAAAGGTGGCTGGAGGTCCGGATCGTAATGATATAAAATATTTGGACAGCTATATCGTGGAACGCAGCAGTGTAAAAAGCATACAGGAATAACTTAAAAATGGGTAGCAGCGTGCTGCTCTTTTTTTGTGCAAAAATATAATTACTTAAATTTAATTAAAAATATCATTTATCAGGCTAATATATATTAAAAAAATAAAAGAAAAATAATATTAATCAGGCATTGTGCATATAAATTAAGATGCAATGTGTGAAAAATATACAAATATGATAGAATGGTGCAAAATAAACTTGTGGTTAAAAGACAAATGTGCTAAGATTAATTTAAGTTAAAAAAGATTAAATAAATGGGAGGTTTTATCATGAGACAAGGATATGGAAAGCGACTTCTGGCAGTTGTTCTTACTGGTACATTAGCAGCTACACTGGCAGCCTGTAACAAAAAGGAAGAGGTTAAGGCAGAAAAAACAGACATTGGTGTTACATTTAATCAGATTAAGCTGGGAGAGCATACAGATTTAAAAGCCAATTTAAAATTCCTGACCCATAAAACAGATGTGGTTGATACGACGTTTAAGGATTATGTTTCAGAATTTCAGAAGATGTATCCGAATATCACCATTGAATATGAGGGAATTACAAATTATGCAAATGATATCACAACGAGGCTGACCACTGGTGACTGGGGAGATATCTGTATGATTCCTACAACGGTTGATAAGAATGAACTCAAAAACTATTTTATCAACTTAGGAACTATGGATGAGCTGTCAAAGGAATATACCATGTTATCAAATTACAGCTATGAGGACAATGTCTATGGAATTCCATCTATGGGAAATACACAGGGAATTGTTTATAACAAGGCAGTGTTTGAAAAGGCAGGAGTAAAGGAAATGCCAAAAACTCCGGAGGAGTTTTTAAATGCTCTTCAAAAAATTAAAGACAATACAGATGCAATTCCGCTTTATACAAATTTTGCAGCCGGCTGGACCATGACAGCATGGGATGCTTACATAGATGCCTGTGCGACCGGGCAGGCAGATTTTGCACATGAAGGCCGTGTTAAGGGAAAGAATCCATTTGCTGACAGGGGAGACCAGACCGGGCCTTATGCTGTATACGACTTACTATATGAGGCGGTTTCAAAAGGCCTTACAGAGGAAGACCCCACCACCACAGACTGGGAGGGAAGCAAGGCACGGTTAAATAAGGGAGAGATTGCCTGCATGGCATTAGGCTCATGGTCCATTGTCCAAATGAAGGATGCGGCGGAAAACGGCGATGATGTGGCTTATATGCCATTTCCGATTACAGTGAATGGAAAGCAGTATACCTCAGTATCTGCAGATTACAATTATGGAATCAACTGCAATAGCTCTGCAGACAATCAACTGGCTGCAATGCTCTATATCAAATGGCTGATAGATAAATCCGGATTCGAAGTGAACCAGGGCGGTGTTCCGGTTAAAGTGAATGCCGAGATGCCGGAGTTTTTAAAAACATTTGACAAAGTTGAGCTTCTATATGATGTGCCGGTACCAAAAGGTGAGGAAACCTTGGGAAATGATGTTAATAATGAATCCGAGCTGGGAATTAATGTATCCGGAACAATGGCGAATTCAGTAGTGGAGGCAGCAATTGAGGGGCAGCCTTCTATGAAAGAATTAGCGGACCAGTGGAATGAAAAGTGGACAGCGGCGCAAGAGAAGATTGGAATCACTCATTGACAGTCAGAAAAAGGGGAGATGCTATGAACACAAAAAGAGCACCATTTAACTTTATTAAGTGGATTCAGTCGGGAAAAGTGAACCGGCGGCTGTGTATGGTCACATTTATGCTCGCTCCGCTCTTATTACTTCTGGTTTTTACATATATTCCTTTTCTGAAGATGTTTCAGTTCAGCTTTTATGACATGAAGTACATTGGAGCGCGAAAATTTGTGGGCCTTAAGAATTATTCAGAAGTATTTTCCAGGAAGGATTGCTTTCAGGCAATAAAGCTGAGTGGTTACTATATAGTGGCAGCTTTTATACAGTTGACAATTGCGCTCTGGTTTGCTTCCGTTTTAAGCTTTCAGGTAAAAGGCGGAGGTCTGTATAAGGGTTTTATGTTCTTCCCATACCTGGTATGCGGAATTGCAGTGGGATTTATTTTCAAGTTTTTCTATACGAGAGGTTTTGTACTGGATACGGTTCTTCAGTGGATCGGGTTCAATGTGGATTCTCTGCCCTATTGGCTGAAGGATAAGAGTATCAATAACGTCTCAATTGCCGCCACCTCTGTGTGGCGGTATATGGGACAGAATATGGTACTGTTTATCGGTGCGATCATGTCAGTGGACAGTACGCTTTATGAAGCGGCGGCAATTGACGGAGCTTCCGGTTTCAACAAGTTCCGGTATATTATATTTCCCAGCATAAAGACCATTATTGTTCTCAATATGATTCTGGCAATTACCGGTTCACTCAGTGTTTTTGAACCGCCCTATGTAATCACAAACGGCGAGTTTGGAACAGGTACCTATTTTGTTATTATGAATAAGCTGGCCCATGTAAGCCAGAAGGTAGGTCTGGCTTCGGCTATGGCGATTGTACTGTTTGTGCTGATTTTATTTGCTACACTGCTTCAAAAAGCAGGAGAATGGTACTTTCTGGGAATCGGTGACCAGGAGGCAATACGAACGTTAAGACGGCAGAAGAAGCGGAACAGACAGGGGGAGGCAGATAACAGATGAAATTAAAGAAATTTCTTTGGACACTGATAAAATATACAACACTGATTCTGGGCTCCGTCATTTCCGTGCTCCCTGTCATTGTCTGCGTAATCACAGCATTCAAGACACCGGAAGAGTATGCGACAACCAATGTCATGACCTTACCAGCCAGTTGGTTCTATGTAAATAATTTTATAGAAGCATGGCAGAAAGCAAACATGGGAGTGGCATTTCGTAATTCTGCAATTATTCTGGTGTGCGTTCTGTTTGGCTCTGTGCTGACTGGTTCTATGCTGGCTTATATACTAAACCGGTTTAAATTTCCGGGCAATGGCTTGATCCGCAGTCTTTTCCTGTTTGCTTCCCTGCTTCCTGGAATTGCCATGCAGGTGTCCGTGTATCAGATCATGTATAGTCTGGGCTGGATAAACAGTCTGCCAGGATACATTGTTTTGATGTGCGGTACTGATGTTATGTCCATTTATATTTTCATTCAGTACTTTGAAAATATACCCACCTCTCTGGATGAATCGGCTATTATGGATGGCTGCACCTATTTTGGCGTGTTTTTCCGGGTGCTTCTGCCTCTTTTAAAGCCAGCGATCATTACCGTTATGATATTAAAGGGAGTGGGAACTTATAATGAATACTATGCGGCAAACCTTTATCTGCAGGACAAAAACAGGCTTGTTACAGTTGCTACGTCCTTGTTTAAATTCACGGGGCCGCTTGGAAACCAGTACAACTATATCTGTGCAGGAGTCATAATCACCATGATCCCTGCTCTGATGATCTTTGTTCTATGCCAGAAACAGATTTACAGCGGTTTAACGCAAGGGGCCGTCAAGGGGTAAGCAGACGCTTAAGAATATAAATACATGAGTGGAGGAAAGCAACTATGAGCGAAGTTAAAATAATTGGATCGCAGGTCCCGAATATGCCGTGGCAGGATAGGCCGGAGGAGGCAAAATTATGGATGCCTGTTTGGAGATACGATGCAAATCCCATCATAGACCGGAATCCTTTAGAGGGAGTCGCACGAATATTTAACAGTGCTGTAATTCCTTATGAAGGGGCATTCATCGGCGTTTTCAGAGGTGAGCAGACAAATGGAGTTCCATATATCTACTTAGGGCACAGCAGGGATGGGATTCATTGGGAGTTTGACCGTGAGAAAATACAGTTTGTGTCTGAACATGGAGAGCCGTTTATGCCTGTATACGCATATGACCCCCGGCTTGTAAAGGTAGAAGACACCTATTATATTATGTGGTGCCAGGACTGCTACGGTGCCGCTATCGGAATGGCATGGACAAAGGACTTTAAGACCTTTACAAGAATCGAAAATCCATTTCTGCCTTTTAACCGGAATGCAGTGCTTTTTCCAAGAAAAATCGGAGGGAAATTCCTGATGCTTTCCAGACCCAGTGACAGCGGTCATACTCCCTTTGGAGATATCTACGTCTCGGAGAGTCCGGATATGATTTATTGGGGAAGGCACAGACATGTAATGGGAAAGACAGGAGACTTCTGGTGGCAGAATGTAAAAATCGGAGGCGGAGCGGCTCCCATTGAGACTTCAGAGGGCTGGCTATTATTTTATCATGGAGTTACAGGAACCTGCAACGGATTTGTATACAGTATAGGCGGAGCAATTCTTGATATTGACAATCCTTCCATTGTGAAATACCGCTGCAAAGACTTCCTTCTCACACCAGAGGAGTGGTATGAGGAACGGGGATTTGTACCAAATGTGACATTTCCCTGTGCAACGATTCACGATTCCGAAAGCGGAAGGATCGCAATCTATTATGGAGCGGCAGACAGCTATGTGGGGCTGGCATTTACAACCGTGGGAGAAGTAACGGATTATATTAAGGAGCACAGCCTGGTGACGGAAAGTGACACAGAAATAGGGTTACGCTAGAAGGGGTAAGCATATGTTGGCAGAAGAAATGATGCAGCATCTGACAAGCGATTTAATTCCCTTTTGGGAGAATCTTGCGGATGAGGAGTATGGTGGTTTTTACGGATATATGGGATATGATCTTAAGGTGGATGAGAAGGCGGTAAAGGGTTGCATTTTAAACAGTCGTATTTTGTGGTTTTTTTCAAATGCGTACCTTCTTTTGCAAAAAGACAGCCTTCTTTTTTATGCCAGTCATGCCTATGAATTTCTAAAAAATCATTGCCTGGATAAGGAAAACGGAGGAGTATACTGGTCTGTGACATTTGACGGACAGCCGGAGGAAACAATAAAGCACACCTATAATCAGGCGTTTGCAATCTATGCCTTATCCTCGTATTATGATGCTTCAAAAGATGAAGAAGCCCTGGAGCTTGCTAAAAAGCTTTTTAAGCTGATCGAGACAAAATGTACAGATGAATGGGGATATAAGGAAGCATTTGATGAAGCATTCCACACGATTGACAACGAAAAGCTCTCGGAAAATGGAATTGTTGCAGAAAAGACGATGAACACTCTGCTTCATGTATTTGAAGCTTATACAGAGCTTTTCAGGGTGAGCCGGGAGAGTAAGGTGGAGGAGCGGATGCGCTTTATTCTCGATACATTTGCAGAGCATGTCTATAATCGGGAGCAAGGGCGTCAGGAGGTATTCTTTGACCGGAATTGGAATTCTTTGATTGACCTTTATTCCTACGGTCATGATATTGAGACGGCATGGCTGATTGACCGGGGCTGTGAGATTTTGGGTGATGAGGACTGCATAAGTAAGATGGGACTCATCACAAAAGAGATAACGGCCAATATTTATGACAGGGCCTATCTGGATTCTTCGCTTTTAAATGAGTCTTTGGACGGGATCAATGACACAACAAGAATTTGGTGGGTTCAGGCTGAGGCTGTAGTAGGCTTTTTAAATGAGTATGAAAAATGTCCCGGAGAGCCTTGGTATCTGGAAGCTGCAAATGCAGTCTGGGATTATATCAAAACCTGCCTGATTGATCCGCGTTCCGGTTCTGAATGGTATTGGGCGGTTGACCAGAATAGGGTCCCCATAAAAAAACCGATTGTAGAGCCGTGGAAGTGTCCGTACCATAATGGAAGAATGTGTTTTGAGGTAATAAGGAGGATGCAGCATGATTCATAGCAGGTATTATACGGAGCTTAACAAATATGAACAGCTAATAAAGAAAGAAAATAAGAAGAGTGAATTTTACAATGGAATCTTTGACCGCTATGAAAACCCGGTGCTGACGAGAAATCATGCGCCCCTTATCTGGAGATACGATCTTGATGAAGAAAGAAATCCCTTTTTTATGGAACGTCTGGGTATTAATGCGGTTATGAATTCAGGTGCGATTGAAATCGAGGGAAACTATTACCTGGTAGTACGTGTGGAAGGGAATGACAGAAAATCCTTTTTTGCTGTGGCTGAAAGCAGTAACGGCATTGACGGGTTTCGGTTCTGGGATTACCCGGTTTCACTTCCGGATACTTGTCCGGAAGAGACCAATGTGTACGATATGAGGCTGACAAAGCACGAGGACGGTTTTATTTACGGCGTGTTTTGCTCAGAAGGGAAGGATCAGGAAAACAGTGATCTTTCTGCGGCAGTAGCCAGCGCAGGGATTGTGAGGACGAAAGACTTAAAAACCTGGGAGCGCCTTGATAACCTGACCACACTCCACTCACCCCAGCAAAGAAACGTAGCGCTGCATCCGGAATTTGTAGAGGGAAAGTACGCATTTTATACCAGGCCAATGGATGGTTTTATTGAGGCTGGCAGCGGGGGAGGAATCGGATTCGGGCTTTGTGATGATATTGCACATGCTGTGATTGCAGAAGAAAAGATTATCAGCCACCGGGTTTACCACACGCTGAGAGAAGTAAAAAACGGCGCTGGCGCAGTACCGATTAAGGGAAAGAAAGGCTGGATTCATATTGCTCATGGGGTGCGAAATACAGCGGCAGGTCTTCGCTATGTGCTTTATGTATTTGCAACAGATTTAAAGGATCCTTCCAAAGTGATTGCCGAACCGTCGGGCCTGTTCCTGGCACCTTTGGGAAAAGAACGGGTGGGAGATGTGTCAAATGTGGTATTTACCAATGGAGCCATTGCCAGGGAGAACGGCGATGTTTACCTTTATTATGCCTCCTGCGATACACGTATGCATGTGGCAACCACTACGGTGGAAAAACTGGAGGATTATGTGTTCCATACCCCGAAAGATCCGCTTCGTTCTTCGGACTGTGTGGTGCAGCGGTGCAGTCTGATACATGAAAATCTGGAATTGTTAGAGGGGAAAGCGGAAAAAGGAGTCGTTTATGAAAATTGATTTGGATGATAGAAGGCTCCAATACAGCGGGCGTATTGACCGTACTGATCCAAAACACCCCGTATTTATCTTTCCAGCCAGTTCACTGTCCTTTTCCTTTGTGGGAACAGGGGCATCGGTTGTTATAAAAAATCAAAGAGCTTATTGGGGAAACTATGTAGGAATCATAGTGGATGGGGTCCAAAGGAAAGAACGGCTTGCGGATACTGGATATACAACCATTCTTCTGGCTGAAAACCTGGAAGAGAAGGAACATAGCATTATCCTGTTCAAACGTCAGGATTCCTGCCACGTAATGACTCTGGAAGAGCTTTTGCTGACCGGTGCAGAAATGCTGACAGAGAATTTAGAAAGACCTGTGCGAAGAATTGAGGTCTATGGGGATTCTGTTTCTGCGGGAGAGGTATCAGAGGCAACGGAATATGCCGGAAAGGCAGACCCCGAGCACAACGGAGAATATTCCAACAGTTGGTATTCTTACGGCTGGATAGCTGCCAGAAAATTAAAGGCTGAAATCCATGATATCGCCCAGGGGGGGATTGCCCTGCAAAATGGAACCGGGTGGTTTTCAGCACCTACGCTTATAGGGATGGAGAGTGTCTGGGATAAGGTACATTATAATCCTGAGCTTGGAGCAGTCACGGAGTGGGACTTTCATCAGTATATCCCCCAGGTGGTGATTGTAGCCATTGGGCAAAATGACAATAATCCAGAGGATTACATGAAGACGGATATGGAAGGGGAAAAAGCAAAGCGCTGGCGTGACACTTATCAAACATGGATACGTAGCATACGAAAGAAGTATCCGAAGGCGCTCATTATTTTATCAACTACCATTTTGGAGCATCATGAGAACTGGGATGCATCCATCGAGCGAGTGTGCCGAGAGCTTAAGGATAGCAGGATCGTCCATTTTTTATACTCAAAAAACGGAGTGGGGACTCCGGGTCACATACGTATTATGGAGGCGGAGCAGATGGCGGATGAGCTGTGTGCGTTTGTGGAAGGGATATCGGAGAATATTTGGGGAGTATAAATTTTTTCTCGGTTCCATGTAGTAGAAGCAATGAGTCCAAGGTAAGCTTAGGTGATTCAAGACAGGAGCCGCCACAGGCAAAATGAGCCAGAATACAGAAACAAGGTAGGAGGCGGCATCTGGGAACAGGGGGAGTTAATGTCTGAAATTACAAAAAATGAGATTAATAATAAAACAGCACTGCTGGTAGATGCTGAAAAGAGTGAGCTGACGGAAAGGATTCTCAGTACCATCAAAAGTACAGGAAACCTCTTGCGTCTGGAAGAAGTGATGGAAAAGGCGAAGAGAGGGGAGATGGTGACGGTTGCCTATCTTGGCGGTTCTATAACCAAGGGCTGTGCGGCAGTTCCTCAGGAGACCAATTGCTACGCCTATCTCGCTACACAGTGGTGGAAGAAAATGTTTCCTGATACAGAAATCAACTATGTCAATGCAGGCATTGGAGCCACGGATTCTTATCTTGGTGTTCACCGCGTTGCAGAAGATGTGCTTTCAAAGAACCCGGATCTTGTGGTTGTAGAGTTCAGCGTTAATGACTATCGGGACCATAACAAGGAGAGCTATGAAAGTTTAATGCGGAGGATCTTGAAGTACAAGACGAACCCGGCGGTCGTGTCACTGTGTCTGACACAGTTTTCAGAGGGAGGTCAATGCATTGATTACGGAGTGTACCACAAAGTGGTAGCAGATTACTATCATATTCCTGTGGTGAGCTATGGCGATGCAGTAAGACCAGGACTTGAGGACGGAACCATTCAGTGGTGCCAGTTAGGGCCGTCAGATGACTTAACACATCCTAATAATGCAGGGCACAAGATCATATCTCGTTGCCTGTCCTGCTTCTACAGACAGGTACTGGAGGACTGGAAGAATCACAGTTACGGTGATTATGGCACCTATGAAATGCCGAAAGGGACTATAACTAAATCCAGATATGAAAACGGCGCAATTTTGGACAATCGTTCAGAAAGCAAGGAGGGGATCCGCGTATCAGGAAGCGATGTATATAAGGTCACTGTACAAAATGCTCAGTTCCCGTATGGGTGGCAGACTGACAGCGGATCAGATATTATATTTACCATTAAAGATTCCTCTAATATAGGCCTGATTTATTATGGCGGTATGGAGAAAAACTATGGGATATTTGATGTGTATGTGGATAACTGCTATATAAACACCGTTGATTCCTGCTTTTATGGAAGTTGGGGCAGCCATGCAGAGTATATATTGCTTCTGACAAGTAAAACAAAAGCCCCTCATACCGTGCGTATCACGAAAAATGAGAACAGGAGGGGTAATACATATGTTATTTTGGGATTTACTGTCTCAAATTAGACAGCAGTAATCGCCTGAGAGAAAGTGAGAATATAGAATGGGTGTTAGAAAAGAATATGAATCATGGTGTGAGAATCCGCTCTTTAATGAGATGACCAGAAGGGAACTGATTGCTATTAAGGACAATGAGATGGAGATTCAGGACCGTTTTTATAGAGAACTGGAATTTGGAACAGGAGGACTTAGAGGAGTAATTGGCGTAGGTACAAACCGAATGAATATTTATACAGTCCGAAGGGCGACTCAGGGGCTTTCTAATTATATCCTTCGTGAAAAGGGAGAAAAAAGAGGAGTGGCAATTGCCTATGATTCCAGAAATTATTCTCCGGAGTTTGCCAGGGAAGCCGCTCTTTGTCTGGCGGCAAACGGCATATGTGCTTACCTGTTTGGCTCCTTAAGGCCCACGCCCGTGCTTTCCTATGCAGTGCGTAAGCTGGGATGCATAGCAGGCATTGTGGTCACAGCCAGCCATAATCCACCGGAATACAATGGCTATAAGGTATATTGGGAGGATGGCGCACAGATTACGGCTCCCAAAGACCGGGAAATAATCGGAGAAGTAAAAAAAGTCAGAGATTACGCCCAGGCCAGGACCATGGAGCTGAAAGAAGCGGAAAAAATGGGACTTTACCGCATAATCGGCAAGGAATTGGATGACTGCTATCTGGAGGAATTAAAAAAACTGGTGATTCACCCGGAAATGATTAGAAATCAGCAAAAGCAGTTGAAAATTGTGTATACCCCCCTTCATGGAACCGGTAACCATTTCGTGCGCCGGATTTTAAAAGAAATGGGGTTTGAAGAAGTCTATGTGGTGCCGGAACAGGAGAATCCGGATGGAAATTTTCCCACTGTGAGTTATCCAAATCCTGAAGACAGCAAAGCCTTTTCCCTGGCACTTAAGCTTGCAAAAAAAGTGAATGCAGACGTGGTGCTTGCCACAGACCCGGATGCAGACCGTCTGGGCATCTATGGAAAGAATGAAAAAAGCGGAGAATATGAGCCATTTACCGGGAATATGTCAGGAATGATTATTCTGGAGTATATTTTATCACAGAAGAAGGAAAAACGAGAGCTTCTTAAGAATGAGGCAGTGGTTACGACCATTGTGTCCGGTAAAATGGCAAAGGCGATAACAGACGCTTATGGTGTGGAGCTTAAGGAGACTCTGACTGGTTTTAAATATATTGGTGAGCAGATGAAACTCTTTGAGCAAAGCGGCAGCCATAATTTTTTATTTGGCTATGAAGAGAGCTACGGCTGCCTTTTAGGAACTCATGCAAGGGATAAAGATGCTGTAGTGGCAGCAATGGCATTGTGCGAGGCGGCAGCCTACTATCAGACGAAGGGAATGAGTCTTTGTCAGCAGATGGAGCAACTATATGAGAAGTATGGTCACTATAGAGAAAATCTCTGCACAATCACTTTAAAAGGAATGGACGGGGCGGAGAAAATCAAAGGGATTTTGGAAACAATCAGAAAGAATCCTCCGTCATGTATCGGTGATTTTTCCGTGAAACAGTTTCGGGACTATGAAACTGGTATGGTAAAAGACTTAGAAAGCGGATCAGAATATCCCACATCTCTTCCGTTTTCCAATGTTCTGTATTTTGAATTGGAGGATGAAGCATGGTGCTGCATCCGCCCCTCAGGAACCGAGCCGAAGGTAAAATACTATATCGGCGTAAAAGGCTCCGGGAGCTGTGATGCAGCGGAAAAGCTAGCTGGGCTTACAACTGCGGTA
>JAEWPQ010000165.1 GCA_023460575.1 Bacillota bacterium | reverse complement strand
TCTCAATGCGGGTGGTACCGCGGGAGTCTATTGCCATAGTAATCCCGTCCCGGAATATGTAACTGTATTCCGGGACGGGATATTTTATTGTCATAAAATATTTCTCCGGAATCAAAGCAATTACATTTAGGTAAGGAGAAAGCAATCATGGAATTTATCAGTGGTGTAAAACAGAAAGAAACTACAGGAATCCAGGAAATGATATCTGGTGATTATGCAGGAAAAACTGTCAGAATGGAAGGAAGTGTCCATACCATTCGTGACATGGGTGAAGTGGCTTTTATCATTTTGCGCAAAGCTGAAGGACTGGTGCAGTGCGTGTTTGAAGAAGGTAAAACAGCTTTCGATTTAAGCCAGTTAAAGGAAGAGTCTGCAATCCGGGTTACCGGTATTGTAAGTGGAGAGGAACGGGCTCCTCATGGATTTGAAATCAGGCTTCAGGAAATCACCGTGCTGTCAGAGCCGGCAGAAGTGCTTCCCATCGCCATCAGCAAATGGAAGTTAAAAACTTCTCTGGAAACGAAGCTGGGTCTGCGTCCGATCACCTTGCGTAATCCGATGGAGCGTGCAAAATTCCGTATTCAGGAAGGAATTGTAAGGGGCTTCCGGGATTTCCTTCATTCCCAGAATTTTACCGAAATCCGTACACCAAAGATTGTAGCCCGGGGCGCAGAAGGCGGATCCAACGTATTTAAACTGGATTATTTTAATAAAAAAGCAGAGCTGGGACAGAGCCCGCAGTTCTATAAGCAGACCATGGTTGGTGTATATGACCGGGTATTTGAAGTCGCTCCTGTTTTCCGCGCAGAGAAACACAATACAACCAGACATTTGAATGAATATACCAGCATGGATTTTGAAATGGGATACATTGACAGCTTTGAGGAGATCATGGAAATGGAAACAGCCATGCTCCAGTATGTCTTTGAGCTGCTTTGTGAGGAATATGCACAGGAACTTGCCATGTTAAAGATCAGTCTTCCTGATGTAACAAACATTCCACAGGTCCGTTTCGACAAGGCCAAAGAGCTGGTATCTGAAAAATATAACAGAAAGATTAGAAACCCCTATGATTTAGAACCGGAGGAGGAAGTTTTAATCGGCCGTTACTTTAAAGAAGAGTATGGCAGCGATTTTGTATTTGTTACTCATTATCCTTCCAAAAAACGCCCGTTCTATGCTATGGATGATCCGGCAGATTCCAAATTCACCTTAAGCTTTGACTTACTTTTTAAGGGACTTGAGATCACAACCGGAGGACAGAGAATCCATGATTATGACACCATCATTAAAAAGATGGAGGACAGAGGAATGAATCCGGAAGACATCTCTTCCTATTTAATGATATTTAAGTATGGAATGCCTCCCCACGGCGGTCTGGGAATCGGTCTGGAACGTCTGACCATGCGTCTTCTTGACGAGTCAAATGTCAGAGAGACCACACTGTTCCCAAGAGACGTCACAAGGCTGGAACCGTAACAGAAAGCAGAAAGGAGACAAAAAATGGCACACATCATTGATGATGAGACAATCGAGTATGTAGGCATTCTTGCGAAGCTGGAGCTTGATGAAGCAGAAAAGGAAGCGGCGAAAAAGGATATGGGCCGTATGCTTGATTATATTGATAAATTAAATGAACTTGATACAGATGGGGTTGAACCCATGTCACATGTATTTCCGGTATACAATGTATTCCGGGAAGATGTAGTGAAAAACGGAAACGACAGAGACCAGATCTTAATGAATGCACCGGAGAGCAAAGATGGAGCGTTCAAAGTGCCGAAGACAGTGGAATAGGGGGAATTGAAATGACAGCAAGTGAAATATTGTCCCTCACAGCGGTACAGCTGGGGAAAAAAATAAAAGACGGAGAGGTTACCTCCATGGAGGCTGTAAAAGCGGTTCTGGACCAGATTAAGTCTATGGAACCGGAGCTTAACAGTTATGTAACCATTGATGAAGAAGGTGCGTTAAAACAGGCAGAGGAGATACAGAAGCGTATTGAATCAGGAGAACTTACTGGCCCTCTTGCAGGTGTCCCGGCAGCAGTAAAGGATAATATCTGTATCGAAGGCCTGAAGACGACCTGCAGTTCTAAGATCCTTTCTGATTTTGTTCCAGCCTATAATGCCAAGGCAGTGGAGAATTTAAAACAGGCAGGAGCTGTGATCATCGGAAAGACCAATATGGATGAGTTTGCAATGGGAAGTACCACGGAAACCTCTGCATTTGGCGTCACCAGAAACCCATGGAATCCGGAGCATGTTCCCGGCGGTTCTTCCGGCGGCTCCTGTGCGGCGGTTGCAGCTGCAGAGTGCTTTTTCGCTCTTGGCTCTGATACGGGCGGTTCTATCAGACAGCCTGCATCTTTTTGCGGAGTTACGGGATTAAAGCCAACCTACGGCACTATTTCCCGCTATGGTCTGATTGCTTACGGTTCCTCTCTGGATCAGATCGGACCGGTAGCGAAGGATGTGACAGACTGCGCAGCTATTCTTGAGGTTCTGGCTTCCCATGATGAAATGGACAGTACTTCTGTACAGCGGGAAGATTATAAGTTTACGAAGCACTTAACCGGTGAGGTAAAAGGCTTAAAGGTTGGGATACCAGCAGATTACATGGGGGAAGGCCTGGATCCGGAAGTAAAAGAGGCTGTTTTAAAGGCGGCGAAGGTTCTGGAAGAAAAGGGAGCGGTTGTTGAGACCTTTGCTCTTGGCATGGTGGAATATGCCATTCCTGCATACTATGTTATTGCTTCTGCAGAAGCAAGCTCCAACCTCTCCCGTTTTGACGGTGTGAAATACGGCTACCGGGCGAAGGAATATACCGGTCTTCACGGCATGTATAAAAAGAGCCGTTCGGAAGGCTTTGGTCCGGAAGTAAAACGGAGGATCATGTTAGGTTCCTTTGTACTCAGCTCCGGTTATTATGATGCATATTATTTGAAGGCTTTAAAGACAAAAGCGCTGATTAAGAAAGCCTTTGATGAGGCATTTTCCAAATATGACGTGATTTTAGGGCCTGCGGCACCGACGACAGCCCCAAGACTTGGCGAGAGCTTAAGTGATCCCCTGAAAATGTATCTTGGAGATATCTATACAATCTCTGTGAACTTAGCCGGACTTCCAGGAATTTCCGTTCCCTTTGGAACGGATCAGAAGGGACTTCCCATCGGTGTTCAGCTGATTGCAGACTGCTTCCAGGAAAAGAATATCTTAAGGGCTGGTTTTGCTGTAGAGCAGAGCAGAGCCTATGAGATGCCTTCTCTGGCGGCAAAGGCAATGAAAGAAAAGGAGGAGAAGTAAATGAGCAAACAGTATGAAACAGTGATCGGTCTGGAAGTTCATGTTGAGCTTGCTACAAAAACAAAAATCTTCTGCTCCTGTTCCACGGAATTCGGCGGAGCGCCTAACACCCATACCTGCCCGGTCTGTACCGGTATGCCGGGTTCCCTTCCGGTTCTTAACAAACAGGTGGTGGAATACGCTCTTGCAGTTGGTCTTGCTGCAAACTGCCAGATCAACCAGAATTGCAAATTTGACCGGAAAAATTATTTTTATCCCGATAATCCCCAGAACTATCAGATCTCCCAGCTTTATCTTCCCATCTGCCATGACGGATATGTGGAAATTGATACAGCTGCGGGAAAGAAGAAGGTTGGAATTCACGAGATCCATATGGAAGAGGATGCTGGTAAACTGATTCATGATGAGTGGGAAGACTGCTCCTTAGTTGACTTTAACCGAAGCGGAGTTCCCCTGATTGAGATCGTATCCGAGCCGGATATGAGAAGTGCGGATGAGGTAATCGCTTATTTAGAGAAGCTGCGTTTAATTATTCAGTACTTAGGAGCCTCTGACTGCAAGCTGCAGGAGGGTTCCATGAGAGCTGATGTGAACTTATCGGTAAGAGAAGCAGGAGCTTCCCAGTTCGGAACCAGAACTGAGATGAAGAACTTAAACTCCTTTAAAGCCATTGCCCGTGCCATTGAAGGGGAGAGAAAGCGTCAGATTGAGCTGATTGAGGAAGGAAAGGCAGTTGTTCAGGAAACCAGACGATGGGATGACAACAAGGAGTCCTCTCATGCCATGCGTTCCAAAGAGGATGCCAAGGATTACCGTTATTTCCCGGATCCCGATCTGCCTCCCATCTCAATAAGCGATGAATGGATTCAAAGTATCAGGGAGAAACAGCCTGAACTGCGGACGGAAAAGATGGCAAGATATCAGGAGGAATATAATCTTTCTGAATATGATGCGGATATTATTACCGGATCCAAGCATATGGCTGATATATTTGAAGCTGTTACATCCATCTGTCATAAGCCAAAAGAAGCCGCAAACTGGCTGATGGTAGAGGGGATGAGATTGTTAAAAGAGCATGAGATGGAAATGGAAAATGTGACATTTTCTGCGGAAAATCTTGCAAAACTGATTATTTTAGTGGATAATGGAACCATTAACCGAACGGTTGCCAAGGAAGTGTTTGAACAGATTTTCTTAAATGATATAGATCCGGAGCATTATGTCGAGGAAAAGGGACTGAAGGTAGTGAGTGATGAAGGTGCCCTTAAGTCTGCAATTGAGGCGATTCTCGCTGCAAATCCCCAGTCTGTGGAGGATTACCGGAATGGAAAAGAGAAAGCCATGGGCTTTCTGGTTGGTCAGACCATGCGTTCCATGAAGGGAAAGGCTGATCCGGCAGCGGTCAACCGAATTCTGAAGGAACTGTTAGGTTAGAGGAATCTTTATGAGGAGGAAGAAATCTATGAAGCCGTATGTTGAAATGACAAAGGAAGAGTTACAGGAGCTTAGAAAGGAACTTTCTGCACAGTATAAGGAGTTTCAGGGCAGAGACTTAAAGCTTGATATGTCCAGAGGAAAGCCAAGTGCCGAGCAGCTGGATATCTCTATGGGAATGATGGATGTGTTAAGCAGCAGCGATGATTTAACCTGTGATGATGGTACGGACTGCCGCAATTATGGTGTACTTGACGGAATCAAGGAGGCAAAGGAACTTCTTGCCGATATGATGGAGGTTGCACCGGATCACATTATTATTTATGGCAACTCCAGCTTAAATGTAATGTATGATACTGTTTCACGTTCCTTTACTCACGGTGTTATGGGAAGCACTCCCTGGTGTAAGCTGGATAAAGTAAAGTTCCTTTGTCCTGTACCCGGATATGACAGACATTTCTCCATAACAGAATACTTTGGAATCGAGATGGTGAACGTTCCCATGACTCCAACCGGCCCGGATATGGATCTGGTAGAGCAGCTGGTGGCTTCAGACGAAACCATCAAGGGTATCTGGTGTGTACCTAAGTACTCCAATCCTCAGGGGATTTCCTATTCTGATGAAACAGTACGCCGTTTTGCCCGTTTAAAACCGGCTGCAAGCGACTTCCGCATCTACTGGGATAATGCTTATACCATTCACCATTTATATGACAATGATCAGGATCATTTAATTGAAATTCTGGCAGAGTGCAAGAGAGCCGGTAATCCGGATATGGTTTATAAGTTTGCTTCCACCTCAAAAGTAAGCTTCCCGGGTTCCGGTATCGCAGCCATAGCAGCCAGCGAGAATAACTTAACGGATATCATGAAGCAGTTAAAGATTCAGACAATCGGTCATGATAAGGTAAATCAGCTTCGGCATGTGCGTTTCTTCAAGGATATTCATGGAATGGTTGAGCATATGAGAAAGCACGCAGATATCATGAGACCAAAATTTGAAGCTGTCATTGAAACTCTGGAAAAAGAGTTAGGCGGTCTTGAAGTGGGAGAATGGACCAGTCCAAAAGGCGGATATTTTATATCCTTCGACTCTTTGGACGGCTGTGCCAAAAACATTGTAGGAAAATGCAAAAAAGCGGGTCTGGTCATGACTGGTGCAGGAGCTACCTATCCATATGGTAAGGACCCTCATGACAACAACATTCGTATTGCACCGTCTTATCCGACTCTGCCGGATTTAAAGCAGGCAATGGAATTATTTGCACTTTGTGTTAAGATTGTAAGCATTGACCATATTCTGACTGAAAAAGCATAAAATAGAAAGCGCCGCACAAGTCCCCCCTTACGGGAGACGATGTGCGGCGATTTTAAAGTTGGATGAATATTAATCAAATAAGACCAGATTAATAAAAGCCTGAAAGGATTCAGTCTGAAATTTGTCTTTATGGAAAACAACATGGTTCATGCAGCTGATCTCCATATCTTTTACCTCTATTTCAAAAATATCGCCTTTTTTAATGGATTCGTCGGCAAAGATTCTCGGAACAACGCCGATACCGATATTCTCTCTCGCAGCCTGCAGAATTACGTCGGAATTGGTACTGGTCCACAACGGTTCAGCAGATAAGTTATTCAGTGCCAGCGCACAGTCAAACGTATCCCTGATAGTACATCCGGTCTCTCTTAATAGAAGCGGTTCCTCAATGAGCCTGTCCAGTGATACGGGCTGCGCAGCCCTGTTTGCAAAAGGGTGGCTTGGAGAGCAGATTACGGCCATGGGATAGGAGGAGAACGGAATTTTCTCCAGCTGATCATCGGATACGACACCTTCTACAAGAGCCAGGTCCAGCTCATTCTTTAACAGCTTACTGATGATTTCTCCGGAGTTATCCACTGTAACCTTTAGCTGTATGTCAGGATTTGTCAGAGCGAAACGGGAAACAGCGTTTGGAAGTAAGTAGCTGGCCAGAGTCACACAGGAGCCCACCCGCAAAGGTGCCTGTAAGTGAAGGGAACCGGAATAGTTCTCCAGGTCCTGGTATAACTCCAGAAGAGGAATCACTTTGGATAAATAAAATTTTCCGTTTTCGTTGATCATTACCTTGCGTGATACACGGTCAAACAGGGGAGTGCCAACGGATTCCTCCAGCTCGTTGATGGCATGAGAGATGGCAGGCTGAGTCATGGACAACGCTTTTGCCGCTCCGGTGATGCTTCCTTCCTCACATACTGTTTTAAAGATTGTTAGATGTCGTAGATTCATGTTTATAGGTCCTTCCATTACCAGTACTTCATATGATAACTTTCATTATATCATTTTGATAATGGGTTGAACAGAGATTCTGAAAAAAAAGTCGAACTTCATGAAACAAACTTTGTTTGTGATATTCCGTTGTATAGTGACTTTTTTTATGATAATATGGAAATAATCAGATATTATTATAGCTATTTAAGGGAGGTTTGTATGGAAACTCTATTATATGTTACAGAGATTATGATTGAATCGGTCAGGCATTTGAAAAATATCAGAATACCGGTCAGTAGCGATATAGGACTTCCGAATCAATGAAAAGCCGCCTATTGGCGGCTTTTAAAGTATTATTGATAATTAAAGTCTTGTTGCAATTGCCTTAATAAACTCCTCACTGTTTAAAACAGTGGGGTTTTTAATTGTAGTGATAAGCGCAAGATCTTTTGTCATCTCCCCGGCTTCAATGGTATCGATGGTAGCCTGTTCCAGCTTATCAGCAAATGCAGCCAGTTCCTTATTTCCGTCAAGCTCTCCGCGTTTTCTTAAAGCTCCGGTCCAAGCAAAAATCGTAGCAACGGAGTTGGTAGAGGTCTCTTCACCCTTTAAGTGCTTATAATAATGTCTCTGTACAGTTCCGTGAGCTGCTTCATATTCAAAGTCACCGTCAGGAGAAACCAGAACGGAAGTCATCATGGCAAGAGATCCGAAAGCGGAGGAAACCATATCGCTCATAACATCTCCATCATAATTCTTGCAGGCCCAGATATAACCACCCTCTGACTTCATAACTCTGGCTACTGCATCATCGATTAAGGTATAGAAATATTCGATTCCTGATTCTTTAAAGAGGTTCTCATACTCAGCATCAAAGATATCCTGGAAGATGTCCTTAAAGGTATGGTCGTACTTTTTGGAGATAGTATCCTTGGTTGCAAACCATAAGTCCTGCTTCGTATCCAGTGCATAATTAAAACAGCTTCTTGCAAAGCTTTCAATGGAATTGTTAATATTATGCATGCCCTGTACAATTCCGGAACTGTCAAAGTTATGAACCAGTTCACGGACTTCTGATCCGTCAGCTGCGGTATAGACCAGCTCCACTTTTCCGGCACCTGGTATCTTCATCTCTGAGCCTTTATAGACATCACCGTAAGCATGTCTGGCGATGGTGATTGGTTTTTTCCAATTTATAACACATGGTTCGATTCCCTTAACAACAATAGGTGCCCGGAATACGGTTCCGTCGAGGATTGCACGGATGGTGCCGTTAGGGCTCTTCCACATCTCCTTTAAGCTGTATTCCTTTACACGGGCAGCATTGGGAGTAATGGTGGCACATTTCACGGCTACTTTATATTTTTTTGTGGCCAAAGCAGAATCAGTGGTTATTTTATCATCTGTCTGATCCCGGTACTCCAGTCCCAGGTCATAATATTCTGTCTTTAAGTCAATATAGGGCAGCAGAAGGTTGTCCTTAATCATCTGCCAGAGAATACGGGTCATCTCGTCGCCATCCATTTCGACTATGGGGGTTGTCATCTTTATCTTATCCATGTGTTTCTCCTCCTTAGAAATGTTCGTGTTATGCTATAGTATACGACGAATTGTCAAATCACACAAGCATATCTATGCAAATTTATCCAACCATTTTTGAATATTATACACTGTTTCAGGGTCCATAAAATGCTCCACCTTCTCTACCTGTTCCAGGTCATCGGATTTTTGGTTTACATAACAAAAGAAACGGGTAAGGATCTGATGCCTGAAAAGGAGATATTCGCCTAATTCCAGCCCATCTCTCGTCAGAGAAACGGTTCCATATTTTTCAAACCCAACAAGTCCCTGTTTCCTTAAATTACCAGTCATTTTAGACGCAGAAGAGGGCTTGACATGAAGCTGCTCTGCCAGTTCCTTAATGCGGACAGGCTGATTTTCGTGAGACAACCGGTATATCATTTCCAGGTAATCTTCCATTGAGGAAGTAATCTTTGTATGCTCTAATAGGGAATAGCCTTTTAATGTATAAAAATTATCGGTCTGCGGCATAGTCATTTACTCCTGCTATACTTGGATGTTATTTATATCTATATTCATTATCGGAGGATTCTATGAATCATCAGGGGCAGGACTGGTGTGGAACCTGTTTTTTATCAGCTGCATATGTTAGGATATGGAAACTTTTCGGAGGTTAAAGAGATGTCGGGACGATTTTGCTTAAATGACTTAAAAAGAGGTCAGAAAGGTATCATTGCCAGACTGACCGTTTGTGATGATATGAGACGGAGATTACAGGATATGGGGCTGATTGAGGGTACCGTGGTGGAGTGTGTCGGTAAAAGTCCTCTTGGGGATCCAACAGCATTTTTAATCCGAGGTGCTGTAATAGCCCTGCGAAATGAAGATTCCGTCAGAGTTATTATAAAGAATAGGGATCAGGAGTACTTTGAACCAGGTTATGGAGAAGGGATTGTTGCTGCCTGTGCCACAGCGGAGGAAGAAGTATGGGACTAAGCAGGGAATCCATGGGAATCAAATCGGTGGACTGCGGGCTGGAGATCAAAAAAAGGGAGGCAGGAGATCTGGTGATTGCTCTTGCCGGGAATCCCAATGTTGGAAAAAGCACAGTATTTAACCAGCTGACCGGTATGAACCAGCACACCTGCTGATATGTTTAGAGGTAAAAAATTCATAGAAAAACGATGGTGAATTCCCGGTGGCTGCTTAAGTGGATTTCCTTGACAACTGACCGCCAGAACAGACGTTTCTGCTGATTGTCAAGGTGCAGATACATGCGTTCAAAGCCGGTATTTTGCATATTTATTAAAGCACCGGGATTCTCAACCGGCGGTGTGATGTCAGGGAGCTGCTCCAGCTGGGCTTCTAACTCTGCCTTGTCATTTTTATATTCTTCTAATGATATTGCTTCATTCAAATACAAATCCTTTAACCGGCTGATTTTCCTGCGAAGCTGATATTTTTTCATACGATTATCAACTGCATCTGCACTTTTGGTTTCGAATTCTGCGATGAAAGAATCAAACTGCTTCCCTACATATTTTAAAAGGTATTCTTCTATACGGACTTCCCTGATTTGTCCCCCATTGCTGCATTTTCGGTAAGACCGGTGCTGCTTGCATTCGTAGGCTGGATATTTATACCGTAGTACAGTACCATCTTTGCGTTTTGAAACAGCATTGATCTGGCACCCTCCCATTTTATGGCCGCACTCACCACACACCAGAAGACCTGTAAAAATGTAGGGGTACTTCTGGCTCAATTTTATATTGCTGTTTTGATCAAGAATTCGCTGAATCTCGAGGAAGGCTTCATCGGAAATTAAGCGTGGGCAGTAAGATTCGTTTCCCCTGTAACGACCGGTGATTTTTTCGTTACGGAGAATAGACTGCTTAAAATTCTGCAGTGTCATGACGATTCCGTATGTTTCTTTTAGATACTGGACAGCACTGTTCATTGACTGATGTTTCAAAAAATACAGAATGGTATCGTGGATCGCAGGGGCTTCCTCTGACAGCACCAGATGTTTATCTACTATCTCATATCCACGGGGGAATTTGCCCGTAATAACTTCTCCGTGAGTCACCTTTGTCCGGAAGACGTCAGCTACACGGAGACCTCCATTCTGTGCTTCCAGCTCTGCCCAGGTCATGGATTGAGCCACAAATGCCCTGCCGTAAGGGGTGGAGGTGTCAAAAAACGGCTGGTCAATGGCTGTCCATGCAGCATTATATTTTTCGAGGATGGCCTGTGTATTTAAGTAATGGCGCAGGCTGCGGAACCACCGGTCCAGCTTGGTAAATATAATCAGATCCACAAGCCCCTCTTTTACATGATTAATCAGACGGGTAAAATCGTCCCGGTCAAGTTTCTGTCCGGACACACCATCATCCAGATAAATATCCTGCAAAATCATGTTTTTATGTTCTTCTATATATTTAATCCCCCGTTCTTTTTGATCCCGTATGGAATCTCCCCGCTCTGCCTGTTCATCGGAAGAGACACGGATGTAGATAGCTACACGCAGCAGCTTCTCTGATTCCTGAGCACGCTTCATTCTATCATCTCCTGGTATAATGTACTCGTTCCAACAGGAAATTAAAACCAGTTTCATGGCATTGCCTTAAGTAATGGAAAGAAGTACAAACCGTGGTACATATATTTTACCAGAAAGGAGGCGGTAGCAGTGGCAGATACTGTCACCACAGTGAATCAGGCGGACCCAGTGAGGGCATTTGAGGCTTTGGCCAGAATTATAGGGGAAAAAGAGGGACTTGAGATTACTTTAAAAAGTCTCCGGGAAAAGGAAGAAAAGGAAACAGAGTGAACTTATTTATTCTATAGAAAAGGCAGATCGGATAGACTGATCTGCCTTTTGGCGTGCTATGTACTGATTTTACTAATTAGTTTTCTTTGTTTCGGTATCTGCTGATATGCTGTCTTTTGCAGCTGGAGAGTCTGCTTTCATTTTGTTGTCACCAGCCTTGCTTTCTGCTGCTGGTGAATCCTCTTTTTTGGATTCGTCTTTTTTGGATTCGTCTTTCTTAGTTTCGTCTTTTTGGGTTTCTGCTAAGGAACTGCTTTCTTTTACTTCTTTTTTCGTTTCTGCTGGTTTTGTAGTAGCTTCTGTTGTCACTTCTGCTTTTGTAGCAGCAGTTGTTTCAGAACTCTTGGTATTTCCACATGCGGAGATAGCTGCCATTGATAATACTGCAACACCTGTCAGTAACATTTTCTTTGTTGTTAACCTCATAATTATTTTCCTCCTTGAGACTGCATAGGTATTATGGTTGTATGGCTTCCGGTTGTCCTATGTCCCTGAAGTCAGAACTCAGTGTAGCACCGAAATTGAAGAAAATCAATGGCAAATTTGTTATTTATTTCTTAAAAAAAATTAAGTTGTATAAA
>JAEWPQ010000164.1 GCA_023460575.1 Bacillota bacterium | reverse complement strand
CATAAAAAATTATACAGAGCTTTATAATAATATTTATCCGGACAGGCTGGAAGTGGAATGGGATGTAGACGAATCACTTCTTGACATGATGGTTCCAAGCTGTATTTTGCAGCCCATTGTGGAAAACTCACTTGTTCACGGGATGGAGCCGAAGATAGGGCTTTGCACAATCCGCATTTCCGTCTGCAGTGAGGATGAACGGCTTGTCATAAAAGTATGGGATGATGGTCTTGGCATTCCTCCGGAAAAGCTTGAGACACTGTTTGAGACCAATGAAGCAAAAAAACGGATCGGGATTAAGAATGTGAAGGATCGGATTCAGCTGATGTACGGACCTGATTATGGTGTATGGATCGAGTCAGAATATCTTCGTTATACAGAAGTCAGGCTGGAGTTTCCGTTGCTTTAATTAAGGGGAGGGGGATTGTTATGTACTCGGTAGTCGTTATAGATGATAATAAAATCGCAGTAACAGCAATTGTAAAATCAACCAACTGGGAAGCGTTTCATTGTGAGGTGACGGGAGTTGCCTATGATGGCATTGCAGGATTGGAGCTGATTCATAAAAAATGTCCGGATATCGTAATTATTGATATTCAGATGCCGGGCTTCAATGGACTGGATATTATAGAGAAGATCAAGGGGAAAAGGCCGGATATTCAGTTTATTATTATATCGGGATATAATCAGTTTGAGTATGCCCAGCGGGCAATCCGGTATGGTGCCAGTGATTTTCTGCTAAAGCCGGTAATGACGGAAGAACTGGAGCAGGCACTGGAAAAAGCCGCCGGTACGCTTTTAAAAAAAGACCGGTTTGAAACGGAAAAAGTACCGGACACGCTGGAAGAAAGAATCCGCTTTATCAGGCAGAAAAAACAGGAATATTCAACCGCAGTTTCAGAGGCGCTGGAATATGTTGACCAGCATATCCAGCATAATATTTCACTGGGAGCTATCTGCCGGGAGCTGTTGATTTCCACTTCTTATTTCAGTAAGTGCTTTAAAAAAGAGACAGGGGTCGGATTCGTTAATTACGTTACCATGGTGAAAATGGAAAATGCCAGAATTCTTCTTAAAAACCCACAGAACCGGGTAAATGAAGTTGCACATATGCTGGGATACCGTGATTACTCCTATTTTTTCCAGGTATTTAAAAAGCAGTTTGGCTATGCACCAAGTGATATCAAGCTTTATAGTAAGTGAGAAAGAAGGAGAAGCAGATGAATTTACCGGAGAATAAAAGAAATGTGCCCTCTGTTCTGACTTGTATGGATGGAACAGAGGTGACGGATTGGGAAATATGGCTTACAAAACGCAGACCGGAACTGCTTGAACTTTTTAAGAGAGAAGAATACGGCTGTCTGCCGGATATGAGTGATGTTAAGCTTCAGATCCGGGTGGCTGATTCCAGGCAGTCTGAGGATATACTGGAAGGCAGGGCGGTCAGAAAGACCGTAGAGGTTTTAGCTGTCCGAAAAGGAATCCATTTCAGTTTCTGTTTTGTTGTTTTTATTCCTGCTGATGCCATAAAACCCGTTCCCGCTTTTGTTACCGTATGCAACAGAGGGATTAAGGACAGTGATCCTGCAAGGCATTTTTTAAGTCCGTTTTATCCGGTTGAGACGATTGTTTCAAGGGGATACGCCTGTGCTGCCTTCCGGACCCAGGAGGTCTCCCCCGATTATGAGGAAGGTTTTACCACCGGATTTTCAAGACTGTTTCCCGAGTTCGTAACGGACAGGCCCAATGATGCATGGGGAGCAATCACAGCATGGTCCTGGGCAGCAAGCCGGATTATGGATTACTTCGAGACAGAGACTTTGATTGATGAGAAAAGAGTGGCGATGGTAGGACATTCCAGAGGCGGCAAGACGGCTCTCTGGGGAGCTGCCCAGGATGAACGTTTTGCCATGGCTGTCAGCAGCTGTGCAGGTAACAGCGGAGATGCACTGTCCAGAGGAGCAAAAGGAGAGAGGATTAAAGATATTGTAACCCGTTTTCCTTACTGGTTCTGTAAGAATTATCAAAAGTACATAGATAAGGAAGAGACACTTCCGTTTGACCAGCATATGCTGGTTGGATTGATTGCTCCCAGACTGGTATATACCTCATCCAAGACCTATGATAAATGGGCAGATCCCCAGGGACAGTTTGAGTCTCTGGTACAGGCAGACCCGGTATACCGTCTGTTTGGGATTGAAGGGCTGGAGACCGATGAAAAGCCTTTGCCGGAGCAGCCTCTTTATCAGGGAAGGATCGGACACCATTATAAGACAGGGAATCATGATATGGATGAATATGACTGGAATTGTTATTTGAATTATGCGGATATTCATCTTTGATAAATAACAAAGAATATATACTTATCGTACAAAAAACAGGGTGGAATCTGATTGCATGGATTTCTGCTCTGTTTTTGTGATTAACAAACAATCACCTCTAAAAAGTACAGCAGTTTTCAGCTGATTATGATGGTTATCGGAAAGAGCCCCCTTCGCTATAATAGTATTATTAAAGTAAGAAGCGCAGGGGGGAATGTGGACTATGAGATCATCGCCAGCCGGAAAAACTCCAAAAAGTACGGTCCAGAGCCGCAGATTGTTCTATTGCATTGTGCCATTTATCATTCTATGTTTTCTGTTTTCCTATTTTCCGCTTTACGGCTGGATTTATGCGTTTTTTGACTATAAGCCGCCGTTAAAGCTGTCCCAGTGTGAGTTTGTGGGCTGGAAATGGTTTACAACGCTGTTTGCTAACAAGACCCAGGTAGGGCAGATGATGCAGGTTATGAAGAATACCTTTGCCATGAGTCTTCTTGGAATTGCCACTTCATTTCTGCCAATCGGTTTTGCTGTTTTTCTAAATGAAATTCAATGCAGGTGGTTTAAAAATCTGGTGCAGACGCTGACTACACTGCCGAACTTCATCAGCTGGGTTCTGGTATACTCGGTAGCGTTTTGCCTGTTTACTGACAGCGGTATGGTCAATACCTTTTTCCTCAGTCACGGGTTGATCCAGGCGCCAATAAAATTTCTTGACAGTGATACACATACGTATCTCTGGATGATGCTGTGGAGTCTCTGGAAAGGGCTGGGCTGGGGAGCCATTATGTATCTGGCTGCCATTGCGGGGATTGATACTGAGCTTTATGATGCGGCCCGTGTGGACGGTGCCAATCGGTTCCAGCTGATGAAGAGTATCACAATTCCCTGTCTGCTCCCCACGTTTTTTGTACTGTTAATGCTGTCCATAGCTAATTTTTTAAACAACGGTATGGACCAGTATTATGTATTTCAGAATTCTTTTAATAAGACCCATATCCAGGTGCTGGATCTCTATGTATATAATATCGGCATGACAGGAAGCAGCTTATCACTGGCAACGGCTGTCAGTATGCTTAAAAGTATGGTCAGTGTAACCCTGCTGCTGATGGTAAATTATGTTTCGAAAAAAACCAGAGGAGAGACTATTATTTAGGAGGGCGATCAGTGAGAGTTGTTACTGTGAAACGAAAAATGGCAAAATTGCGTGAAAGTATCTTTTACATCGTCAATTATGTGATGTTTGGCATCATCACTCTGATTTGTGCATACCCGTTTTATTACATGATTATTAATACCGTCAGTGCCAATGATTTAAGTGCCAATGGATTTATTAATTTTATGCCAAAAGGATTTCATCTGGAAAACTACAAACAGGTACTCAGACTCAGGGGACTTTCTGCAGCTGCTGCGGTTTCCATTGCCAGAACTGTATTAGGTACTGCATGTACCGTGTTTGCCTCGGCTTATTTAGGTTTTATGTTTACACAGGAGAAAATGTGGCACAGGAAATTCTGGTACCGGTTCTTTGTGATTACCATGTATTTTAACGCAGGACTGATTCCCATGTTCATTACCATGAAGACGCTGCATCTGACCAACTCCTTCTGGGTGTATGTGATCCCCACCGTGGTACAGCCGTTTTATATCATTCTGGTGAAAACTTATATTGAGTCGATTCCAAAATCACTGCAGGAAGCAGCAGAGATTGACGGAGCTGGAATTTTTACTGTTTTTGCAAAGATTATTCTGCCCGCAGCGCAGCCGATTATGGCGACTGTTGCCATATTTGCGGCAGTTTCCCAATGGAACTCCTTTCAGGATACGTTAATTTATGTGACTGACCAGAAATTGTATTCTCTGCAGTATTTACTATATACCTATATTAATCAGGCCAGTTCCCTGGCGGCAATGGTGAGAAGCGGAGGGACAGGTGCAATAAGCGGGGCAGCCCTTGCCAGCCAGCAGACACCTTCCTCCATACGAATGACGGTTTCGGTGATTGTAGTTCTTCCGATACTATTTATTTATCCCATATTCCAGAGATTTTTTGTAAAAGGTATCATGATTGGTTCTGTAAAAGGTTAGGAGGAGAGAAAATATGAGAATGAAACAGATCAGTGTAATCCTGTGTGCGGCAATTTCAGCCACCGCCATTTTGTCCGGATGTGGAAAAGAGGCAGCTTCAGGAAACATGACAGGCAACAGCAGCTATGATAAATTCATCACTGTGGATGTGTTTGATACCCTTGCCAATTATCAGGGAATCCAGAGCGGATGGTTTGCAAAGATTGTAAAAGATAAATTCAATATGGAGTTAAATATCATTGCTCCCAATGTGGCAGGGGGCGGAGATACACTGTTCCAGACCCGTTCCGCTGCCGGCAATTTAGGTGATCTGATTATTACAAAAACCGAGAACGGGCGTTTTGAAAATATGGTAAAAGCCGGGCTTTTAATGGATATGGCTCCGCTTTTAAAGGAAAAAAATGTATATAATAATTATGAAGATGCCATTTTAAATATGAATAAAGGATTGGAAAAGGCGGGCGTTTATGCCATTCCCAGTGAAATTTCAAGCCAGTCCCCCAAGGTATCTGCAGAAGGAATTGAGCCTCTGGTAGCACCCTATCTCCGCTGGGACGGATACAAGGCAATCGGTTATCCCGAAATGAAAACTCTGGAGGATATGATACCTGTGATGAAACAGCTGCAGGAGCAGATTCCGACCAGTGATTCCGGTAAAAAAACCTATGCTCTTTCTCTGTTTAAGGACTGGGATGATAACATGATGATGATTGCCAAGAATTATGCATCCTTATATGGTTATCAGGAAATTGGCTTTGTAATGGAAAAATACGATGGAAGCGATTTTCAGAATATCATTGATTCTGACAGTTATTATGTGAAAGCTCTGCATTTCCTCTTTGACGCCAATCAGGAAGGGCTGATAGATCCGGAATCCACGACACAGAACTATGATATTTTATCGGATAAGTATCGTGACGGGCAGGTGCTCACATCCTTATGGTCCTGGCAGGGACAGAGTTACTACAATACACGCGAACGCAAAGAAGAAGGAAAAGGCATTATGCCTGCTTTCATAGAAGATATGGCCCCCTATACAGATGGCTGCTATTCCATGGGGAACGGGAAAGCCGTTATTGCCATTGGCAGTCAGGCAAAAGAACCGGAGCGTCTTGCGGATTTTATCGACTGGCTGTATTCTCCGGAAGGAATGGAACTGGTAAGCCAGGCCAATGGTGCAGCCGGTCCAAAGGGACTGACATGGGATATGAAAGACAAAAAGGCAGTTTATACGGATTATGGCTGGAAGGCTCTTCCTAACAATGATGTGCCGGTACCGGAGGAGTGGGGCGGCGGCAGCTGGAAGGACGGTGTGAGCGCCTTAAATTACAAGCCGTTAGCAGTGGTGGATATTGATCCTCAGACAAATGAACCTTATTTAACCACAATGTGGAGCTCTGTTCTTGAGATGAATCACACACTGGTGGATACTGACTGGCAGAAGTATGCACAAGGGGCGAAAACAACCATCGAATTACTGGAAAAGAAGGGAGCTCTTTCGGTAGCACCAGGTACTTCCTATATTCAGCCTAAGGAAAGCTCTGATATTACAACTTTGCGGGGACAGTGCAAGGCAGTAATCGTGGATGATTCCTGGAAAATGGTTTTTGCGGCGGATGAAGCCGGGTTTGATTCAGCTTTGCAGCATATGCAGGATACCGTGCGCGGTCTGGGCTATGACCGGGTGCTGGATGTAGATTTAAAGAATGCAAAAGACCGGGCTGCAACGAGAAAAACGGCGATGGATGAATATACCCGCCGCCGCTAATAATATAATAGTAAAGAGGAGTGTGGCTTACGGAGCGGACATTTTCATGTCTGCTCCGGCGTGGGTTCTCCGGTATTCTGCCGGGCTGATACCGGTATATTTCCTGAACTTTTTATGGAAGTAGTCCACATTTGCATATCCCACCAACTGTGCGATTTCGTAGACTTTATAATTATCATCCAACAGGAGCCGTTTGGAATTTTCAATCCGTATTTCGTCCAGGCAGGCATTAAAATTCCTTCCTGTTGCCTTGGTAAAAATTTTTCCAAGATAGGAGCTGTTATAACCAAACAGCTCTGCAATAGTACCCAGCTTTAAATCCTCCTGATAATTGTGGTGGATATACTGAAGGATATTATTAAGTACACTGTCCCGGGCAGGAGAGCCAATGGCATTCATACACATCTCAAACTGCAGAGTGAAGAAATCCAGAATTTCGTAGAGATAATATTTGTCCTCAATTGTATAAATGATAGCCGCATTACTGGGAAACAGTGTTCCCAGATTGCCATAAGCATAAATAATACCGGATTTTACCTGGATCATGATATCCGCCAGGTAATGTCTGATGCTTGATATTTCCAGACTGGAACAGTAGAGAGCCTGGCCCAGCTTTTCCAGAACATCTAACATTATTTGACGGTTTCCAGACTGAATATAGTCCGACAGCTGCTTCGAATATGTATTCTCCATGACAAAACCCGTTCTTTCAGGCTGAATTTCATCCGGCATATCTTTATAACACAGTACATGCTGGTTGAAGCTGCAAAAGAAGCGTCGTTTCATAAGCCGTTTCGCATCATCGTAAGATATATGAATTTGTTCAATAGAACAGACGGGACGCCCGTAAGTAAGAAATAAACCGTCCAGAGGTGAACCTTTTTGTGGCTGGCTGATGTAGTGGTCTGCAAGCTCTTCAAAGCGTTTTAAAGCAAAATCACCTTTTAAAATGATGACGTTGTGGTTTCCGATCCGGATATAGTCCAGGGAATTGTGATTGTGGTTAGCCAGCCGGAGGATTCCTGCAAAATCCCAGGTAGTCTGAATGGATTCCTGATTATAGCTGGTATAGAGTACAACCTGATAAACCTCAGCCGCTAACTGCAGATCATGGCAGTCAGGCAATGGGTAAGAGGCCTGGTTATTAAGAATGTCATATAAAATAGATTCTCTCGCCCGATTTCGGTACTGTATCAGCTTTTTTTGTTTTCCCTGTTCTTCTGTGAGAAGCTGTCTGGCGTCCAGCAATGCCTTTTCCAGTTCCTGTTCGTCAATGGGTTTTGTGAGATAGCTGGTAACCCCAAAGTGCATGGCTTCCTTTGCAAAAGAGAAGTCTGAAAATCCGCTGACAATGATAAATTTACCGGAAAAGCCCTCCTCTTTTGCAAGTCTTACTACTTCCAGACCGCTTAAACGAGGCATGCGGATGTCCATCAGAACAACGTCAGGATGCAGTCTGCGGATCTGATCCAGGGTATCCTGGCCGTTTTTCCCTTCTCCGCAGATGGTAAAGCCAAGTGAAGACCAGTTTAACAGACAGCGGATGCCTTCTCTTACATCTATTTCATCATCAGCGATTAAAATCTTCATGTTTTAAGTCCCTCCTGTATATTTTTGTGCCGGAATCACCACATTTACTATGGTTCCCATTGATTTTTTTGATTTAATTCCAAGACCGTACCCCATTCCATAGCACAGTTTAATTCTCTGCTGGATATTATAAAGACCGATACTGCGGGAGGAGTCGCTGGGATGTTGGCAGATCCGATGGTTCATCAGCTCCAGTTCCTTTGGTGTCATGCCGCAGCCATTGTCAAATATCTGAATGCGCAGTTCTTCGTTTACCAGGCGGATCTTCAGGATTATTTTTCCATTCTGCTCTACATCCTCCAGTCCGTGGAGAAGTGCATTTTCAACAATGGGCTGTAATAGCAGAGGCATAATCTGGTAGTCATGGAGATTTAACCCCGGGCATATTTTCAGGTAATAATTGACGCGGTCGTGGAATCTCAATTTCTGAATGCTTAAGTAAGTCTCAATATAATCCAGCTCCCTGGCAAGTGATGTGACGGCAGTGGTGGTGTTTTCCAGTACATAGCGCATGGATTTGCCTAAGAGCTTGATTGCATTTGCTACCTCCAGGTTTCCAGCCTTCAGTGAACGCATGCGTATGGTTTCCAGTGTATTGTAGAGGAAGTGCGGATTGATCTGGCTTGAGAGCATTTTAAATTCCATTTGCTGTTGTTTATTGATTAAGTCCCGGGTTTTAAGCTGTGCCTGATAAACGGAAGTTTCCTTTTCCAGAATCTCATGGATCATCAGTTTTAAATCAGAGAATACTTCAGAGATTTCATCTTCGCCCCGAAAATTGTCTGCAATCTCATAGTTTCCCTGACTGGCCATGTGCATGCTTTCCCGCAGTGTGTTGATGCGGAAACTGAAATAATGAGAGAAAGTACAGATAAACACGCTGGTTATAATCAGCACCATTATCAGGATTGCAATATAAATACCGGTAATCCGATTGAGATATGGATAGCCATCATAGCTTAAGGAGGCAATGTAAAAATTGTCTTCGCAGCAGACAGCAGAGAGTGACGAAATGCTGCCGATGACCTTTTCATTTTCTAACTCTATTTTTCCTGTATAGGTGCCGGTTTCTCCGGCATCATTGCCGTACCTTTCTAAACCGGGAGTTTTCATCTGCTTGTCACTGGTATAAAATATGCCGTCGTCATTGAGCCATATGACAGTATACATGGAGCTGTTTTCAATCCGATTGCGGATGTGATTGCTGCTGACTGTAAGTTTTAATATGGCATAACTGTGAATCTGGGGCAGAAAGATACGGGTATACAGGCAGAGATTTTGTGTTTCAGTGCCGTATCGCTCACTTTTCTCCAGCTCCTCTGTCCAGAAAGGAGTCACGGAGGAGGAAGCATGTTTAAACCAGGGCAGAGCCTGGATACTGTTTGTTATGGGATGGATGCGCGGGCTGTCTGCTATGGTGGGATTCCAGGTATATACGGCGATGTCGCGGAGAGAGGCATCACCGGAAAGAAGTGTTTCCAGTCCATGATAAGCACTTATGGCTGTTTTGCTGGCGTTTTGGGATGGGTATGTGGTATTTAAAAGTGCAATCAGATCCGGATCTGAGACCAGAGTCTGGGATTTGTTATAGATATTGCCTGTCAGATCAAGAATCAGGGATTTTACCCGGAGATTATCTGAATAAGTCTGTTTGGAATAATGATCAAACAACTGGTTCCGGGTATGATAAATCAGGTAGCCTCCCACCGTTGTTACAGGAATAAAAATAGCAATAAAAAAGAACAGGTACAGCTGCTTTAGCACCTTCACTCTGGTAAAAACATCCATAAACCGTTTCCCGCTTATCATACCCACCCTTTACCCCCGATCCATACTATTATTATTTTATGATAAAAGGTTGTTTTAATGTTTGAATGATATGATAAAATAGCTGAAATCCTTTGTGTTTACAAAGAATTTCAGCTACTTCTTTTGCTTGGTAAGAAAAGAAATACGACTAGAATAGCAAATTTTTTACAACAAAAAAAGATTGAAAATTATTGTTCAAACCAAGTATTCCAGCCAAGTAACATGCTCATGTTAACGTTTGAAAGAATCGCTAATAATTCCATAATAAGCCGTAAATACGGAGTTATTGTATAATAAACACCCGCAAATGGGGTTGTTTAATGCTTTAATTCGTTCAAGTATTGATATAGTTTTTCTATTTTATTTTATGATTCTGAATTGTTTTTTTATATAAAATATAAATAATAAAAGTCGAATATTGCGATTTAAAAACGTTTTATAATTTGATAAAAGGTAGTACTATAGTGAAAGTAATAAAAATAACTGATTTAATACTATAAATTGACAAATTATCTATAATAAATAAATTTAATTTCGACATAAATTGAAAATTAATACTAACAACGGAAAAGAATCAAGTAACGAAGCGGATTGAAACTATCCGCTTTGATATAAATGAGGAGGTAGAAACAATGGATGAAAATAACAATGAGGTGGTAAACGGAATAATCAGGTGGTTGCGGGATTACTGCAGTTCTAATTTTGATATAGGAGAAATGCTTCATGATAAGAAGATGCCGGATGATTTTTTGCATGCAGCAGGAGAAAGAGGACTATTTGGTATCAGAATCCCCCAAATTTATGGTGGTCTGGAATTACCAATGTCAGATACCGTGAAAATAATTGATCAAATTTCAGCTATTGATGTTAACATAGCTACATTTCTTATTGTTCAGCATACATTCTGTTATCCTATCTTATTATACGCAAAACCACTATTCCGTGATTTCTATTTACCCCAGTTTGCTTCCGGAAAATGTTTGGGGTGTTTTGCTCTCAGTGAACCTGACGCAGGTTCAAATCCAAGAAAAATAAATACAAATATTGTACCCTCAGAAAGAGGCAAATGGAAGATTAACGGAACGAAATGCTGGATCACAGGTGCAGCTACTGCAGATATGTATCTTGTTTTCGGACGCCATGAAGAAGAATCCGGTTATAAAGGAATCAGCTGTTTTGCAGTTCCCAAAACAACGGCGGGTATCGAGATTCAGGATTCTTTAGATATGTTAAGTATTAATGGAGTTGGATTACGAACGATTGTCTTTAAGGATGTGGAAATAGGTGAGGAATATCTGATTGGTGAACTGGGAAAAGGCATGATTGTGGCAGAAAGCGGATTGTTATTCGGAAGATTATTTACAGGTCCTGTCTGCACAGGAATCATGAAACGATGCAGCCAGTTTATGCATCGCTATGCTTCAAAGAGAAACATTGGTTCAGGATTGTTACTGGATAGTCCGGTAACAATTGCTAAATTGAGAGAGATTGATATAGCAGTGACAAGTATAGAGGCGATGGATTCATTTATTGCTGAAAAAATAGACAGCAATCAGGAGATACCAGAAGATTTTGCAATTGCCTGTAAGGTATTATCGTCTGAGCTTGCCTGGGAAACTGCAGATAAATCAGTGCAGCTGCTGGGAGCCAGAGGACTGGATGAGAGAAACCTGGCTGCCCGGATTTTATGTGATACCAGGTTTTTCAGAATCGGAGAAGGTCCTTCAGAGCCGTTGTTAATGAAACTGGGAGTAACATTGGCATTGACAAATTCAAGATTAATGAGATATCTGCGGGACGATATGCAGGTAACTAAAGTGTACGAAAGTCTGACAGAAAACATAAATCAGTTAAAGAAGCTGATTAAAGAAAAAGATATCAGAAAAGAAATGAGGGGTGTCTTATATTATGCAATTGGAAAGACAGGCATGTGGAGCTTTTTGGAAGCAGCGCTTATATGCCAGGCTGATAAAAATAAAGCTGAAGATGTAAATATTGCAATTGACTGGATAAGAAATAAGACGGCCCAGATATTATGTGAAGTACAGTGCGATATCTATAATGTTTCTATTGAATCAGCCCATTTTGACAAATACAGAAAATACTTCGATGACAGTATAGGAACGATTGAGGAGACAATGCCGCATAACAGAATATACATGGATGAATATCTAAAATGTTCACCTGTATGTCCCGGTTCCTCATTCAATGACAACAACAATAATGACAATACGATCATTGATTTGTTCCAGAAACATGTCATAAGTCATGGAGAAACTGACGCCATCATAGACCCGGAGCACATAATTTCTTATAAAGAGCTGAATAACAAGGTAAACAGAATGTGTTTCATTCTAAAAGAAAATGGAGTGATGCCGGGAGATGTTGTGGCAATTGCCATGGATAGATCAGCAGTACTTATCGTCAGTATGTTAGCTGTATTAAAAAGCGGAGCAGCCATTTTGATGATAAATGTGCAGGACCCGAAAGAGCGCAGCCAGTTAATGTTTCATAAAGCAAATGTAAAATTTGCTATAACAACAGAAGCTGTGAGACATCTTGTACCTGAAGAATCAATACACATACTGTGTGCTGACATGAATCTGGTATCGGGAGAAATTGCAGCAGAAGAATTTCCGAATATGGCAGAGCCTTCTACAATTGCCTATATAGGTTTCACATCAGGGTCAACAGGTGAGCCGAAGGGGGTAAGGGTGAATCATAAAGCTGTCTGCAGCCAGATATCAGCCAGATCTGAGAGCGTGAAGATAAAAAACTGTGACAGGATCCTGCACTCGGTGGCCCCTAATTTTGATATTGCCCTGTGGGAAACATTAAGCCCGTTTGTATATGGCTGTTCCATTGTTTTAAGCAACGAAAAAATATTTTGCTGGGAGCCTAGAAAAATTATTGATTTAATTACAAGATTTGAGGTAACTCATATACAGGCTACACCCACGCAGCTGGGATTACTTTTAGACAACTTAACGCCGAATACGGTACATAAGTTAAAATGTGTTTTTTCCGGCGGTGAGGTACTGCCTGACACAATAAAAGAGCAGTTCCAAAACAAACTGCCAGGCGTGGAACTGATTCATTTATACGGACCTACAGAAGCAGTTATTGATACATGTTTTTGTAAGCCTTTATCTGAAAAAGATTATTTCATGGGAGAAATAGGGCTCCCGTTCTCTAATAAACAGGTATATATCCTTGATGAAGCGGGCAGCGCTGTTCCCGATAATACGCCTGGAGAACTTTATATAGGCGGAGATATAGGGCAGGACTATATCAATGATATTGCTCTGACAGAAAAGAGTTTTCTTAAAACCATTCTTCCAGATGAATCAGAAACTGTAATGTATAAAACCGGTGACATTGTCAAAAGGACACCATCAGGAAAAATTCAGTTTTTATACCGCATGGATGAACAGATAAAAATAAACGGGGTGCGCATAGAGGCAGGAGAAATAGAAACTACGCTGGGAAGATATCCTGGCATGGGACAGGTAAAAGCAGTTGTCAGAAAAGTGAAAAATAATAAGGTGTTAGCAGCATATTATACCTCAAAGAATGAAGAGATTATTAATGAAAATGATCTTAGGAATTATGCAGCTGAATACCTTCCGAAGGCGATGATTCCTTCTAAATTTATTCAAATAAAGATATTTCCAGTCACATCAACGGGAAAAATAAATGTTAATTTACTGCCTGATCTGACTGTACCGGATATAAATGAGAGCATGGTTATCAATGAAACTGAGTACCCTATAGCAGATACAATAGCTGGAATCTGGAAGGAATTATTAGATATCCGGGCAATCAATGAGTCTGCTGACTTTTTTGAAATGGGCGGCAATTCATTAATGGTAATCCAGCTGCTTACCCGCATCTGGGAAATATACTCAGTTGAAATTGATGTTATTGATTTTTATGAGAATCCAACCATAAAAGGGCTTTGTCAAAGGATAACTGACAAGCAGGAAACAGCTGCTATTCCATATACAAAGGAAGTGCTGGCCGGAACCCAGAAAAATTATTGGTATCTGTATAAAATGAATGAAGATTCACCTGCATATAACTGTCCGGAAGCGGTACGGCTGAAGGGGAAGCTGAATATTGAGTTTCTGGAATGGTCATTGAATCAGATTATAAACCGTCACGAGGCATTGAGGACTTTGTTTATGGAAGAAGAAGGAGAGCCTTTCCAGGTGGTTGTTCCAGAAGAAAAATATGAGCTGCCTGTTGCAGATCTTTCTATGGAAGATACAAATGGACAGGAAGAGGAATTAATCCGATTACTGGAAACAGAAGCCTCACGTCCGTTAAAACTGGATATCGCACCTTTGTTTGCAGCTAAGTTATTTAAACTGAATGATAACGAATTCGTTTTCTTTTGGAATTTTCATCACATTATTGCAGATGGCTGGTCATCAGCGCAAGTGTTCACCAGGGAATTAAATGAACTTTATAAAGCCAGGTGTGAAAACAGGGAACCCGTCCTTCCGGAAATAGAGATGCAGCCAATTGAATATTTAAGATGGCGGAAAAAAACTTATACATCTCAAAGACTTGAAAAACAGAAAGATTACAGGCTGGAGGAATTAAAGGATGCACCCTCTGAAGTGGATATGACATTGGGCGGGGAACCGATGTTATCTCAGGAAGATTTAAGGGGTCACAGAGCAGTATTTAAAATACCGGATCCAATATATGATTCACTCAAAGCATATTCTGCCAGATATAACATCAGCAATTATCATGTACTGGTAACTGCTTTTGCATCATTAGCCCATATTCTGAGCGGACTTGATGATATTTGCCTGGGGACTGTAGTTGCAGGACGTAAAAATTCCCGAATTAATCATGTTATTGGTAATTTCGCAAATGTTGTAGTTTTAAGGTGTATTTTTAAAGAGGATTCCACAGTCCAGTTGCTTGTGGAGCAGATGAAAAATAAAACGCTCAAAGCCTTAGATAACTCGGATATTCCTTTTGAAGAGGTTGTATCATCCTTAAAGCCAAATAGAGATAAATATAAAAATCCGCTTTTCAATATTTTCTTTTCTCTTTTTAATGGGAAAGAAGAAATGCTGAATCTCTGCGGATTAGAAAACCATAAAATTCCAATGGACCCGGCAAATGCGCGGTTTGATTTAAGTATGGCAATGTTTGAAGTACATGACAGGCTGGAAGGATATGTGGAGTATAAGGACAGCCTTTATAACAAAAAAACAATTGAGCGTATAATCAAATATTTTAATAAAATGCTGACATTTATAATCACGTCACCAGACCAATGTGTTGATCAGGCAGAACTGGCAGACGAAGAAGAAAAAGACTTACTTTGCCGGATCTGGAATGATACTTATGCCCCGTTTCCAAGAGAAACCTGTATGCATGTAATGTTTGAACAGCAGGCAGAGAGAGTACCGGATAAAACCGCGGTTTGTTTTAATGGAAACAGCCTTACCTATCAGGAACTGAATGCCAGGGCAAATAAGCTTGCCCGCTATCTTAACAGGAATGGCATACAAAAAGGAGAGTTTGTAGGTATATGTGCCAGAACATCCATTGAAATGATGGTAGGAATCCTGGGGATTGTGAAAGCAGGTGCTGCATATGTTCCAATTGACCCTGTTTTACCCCCAAAGCGTGTGCAGTTTATGTTAGATGAGACAGATTCAAAAATAGTTGTTACCCAGGAGGAGTTTTCACAATCACTGTTAAAAGATAAGAATACAATCTGCCTTGATACACAGTGGGAAGAGGTTGAAAAAGAAAACGGGGACAATCTGAATTTGTCAGTCTCATCAGATCAGATCATTTACATGATCTATACATCAGGTTCTACGGGAACTCCCAAGGCAGTAAGAACCATGCATTACAATGTGGCGGCTCTTTTGTGTAATACAAATCATATGCAGCCTGAAGAATCTGACCGATTTCTTAAAATAAATAATTTTGCATTTGATATATCCACATGGGAAATTTGGACTCCCTTGATTTATGGAGCTACTATGGTGATAATGCCAGATGACATAAAATTAAAGCCATTGGAATTTGCAGAGTTTGTGGATAAGAATGAAATAACTATGGCATACCTTCCGACTGCACTATTTCATGCGATTAGTATTGAAGTTCCGGCGGCCTTTCGCAAAATGAGGTTTCTGATTGTTGGCGGTGAAGCTTTGGATCCAACGAGAGCAAGAGCTGTTTTGAATAACGATCCGCCTCAAAACTTCATAAATGCATTGGGACCGACAGAGGTAACATGCTCATCAGCCTGGTATGAGGTGCATGATTTACCGGAGAATGCGCTTACTGTTCCAATAGGAAGACCGGTATCAAATACACAATTTTATGTGTTGAATTCTAAAATGAAGGTACTGCCGGCAGGTGTCACAGGAGAATTGTTCATTGGCGGAGCAGGTGTTTCCGACGGATATCATCATAGACCTGACCTGACTGAAAGAAATTTTATACATAATCCATTTGAACATGATGAGAAATTCAGCCGCATATATAGATCCGGAGATCTGGTTCAATATAAAGAAGATGGTAATTTATTGTCTAAGGGAAGAAAAGACCACCAGATTAAAATCCGCGGATTCAGGATCGAGATTGGAGAGATCGAAAATGCGATTCGGGAACATGTGGCTGTTAATACAGCGGCTGTAGCAGTGAAGGGGAATTGTCAGGATGATTACCGGCTGATAGCATATATTTCTTTAAAAAGTGGTTATGAGGAAACTTCTGCAGATGCAGTAAAAAAACATCTTCAGAGCAGGCTGCCATACTATATGCTGCCATCTGTCATTCAGGTTTTAACTTCACTGCCGACCAATAAAAATGGAAAAATTGACAGAAAGAAATTAGATGAAATTGATCTCTCAGAGAGCAATATACGAAATGCTGTCAGGTATCCCAGGAATATTGAAGAGATAAAATTAGCAGGAATATGGGAGAGAGTAATAGGATCAAAAGCTCCGGATATGCAATGTGATTTTTTTCAGTCAGGTGGAGATTCATTAAAAGCAATTCGATTTTTATCTTTGATTGAGAAGGAGTTTTCCCTTCAGCTGCCTATGGAGTCGCTGTTTGACCATGGAACAATTGAGGAGCTGGCCGCCATAATAAGAAAAAAGAACAAAACTGTAGGAAGTATGGCTCTTATTTCCTTTAATGGCAATAAAGAAACGGCTGACCGCCCTTTGTTTTTAGTTCATCCTCTGAGCGGAAGTTCCATTTGCTACAATCAATTTTCGATGCTGGTTGATAATCCTGTATTTGGTTTGCAGCAATTAGGCAATAACCAGATAAAAGACAATAAAATAAATTCAATAGAGGAATTGGCGTCCTATTATCTTGATAGTATACATGCAGTTCCAAATAAAGAACCCTATCTTCTGGGGGGATGGTCTATGGGCGGATTAATATCGTTTGAAATGGCCAGACAGCTTGAAAATGAGGGACACATCGTCGATAAAATCATTCTGTTCGATAGTGCTGCTCCAGGGAAATATCAAGCGGAACTTGATATGGGCGCAATATTAAAACGGTGCCTGGAAGAAGCCATGGCGCAGTATGGAGTGAAACCGGAGCTGGATTTCAGTCAGATCAGCCCAATGGATGCGGATGGATTGTATGAAATCGTACTAAAAGATTTAAAAACCAGTGGTGCACTTCCTGGGGATATAGAAGTTGTTGAATTAAGGGAATTAGTTGACACCTGTACTAAAAATATAGAGATGCTTAATTCCTATAAAGGAGGGATTGTCAATAGTGATATTGTTCTTTTGCATCCCCATGATTCGATTCAAAGTGATGCTAAAATGAATAAAGAAAGCGGATATTTCGGCTGGGAGAACTTTACGAATGGAAAAGTTGAGCTGCTTGAAGCAGATGGTGATCACATGTCCATGATTTTTGAACCTGATGTTCAAAAAGTGGCCCAAATTCTGCAGAAGTACTTAAAGAGTAACTGAAATAAAACGCCATATTTTGTCAGAAAGAAGGAAAATATATGAATATTATAGGAATTTCAGCGTATTTCCATGATTCTTCATGTGCATTAATTCAAGATGGAAAAATTATTTGTGCAGTATCAGAGGAGCGTTTTTCCCGTTTTAAAAACGATTCCAGACTTCCAGTCAGAGCGTTCAGATACTGTCTGGAAGCCGGTAATATAAATATTACAGACGTTGACTGTGTTGCTTATTATGAGGATCCATATAAAAAACTTTCACGTCAGATGGAATATAATTTCAATCAATCCAACGATAAAGAACTTAACTGGATCGATTGTCACAGACCTTTTCGTGAAATCAGAGAGGTTTTAGGTTACGAAGGAGAGATAAAATATTATGAACATCATCTCTCACATGCTGCAGGAAGCTATCTTTTTTCGGGTTTTCATGATGCCGCAATATTAACCACAGATGCAGTGGGAGAATGGGACTCAACAACCTTTGGAGAAGCCGATGGTCTTAATATAAACCTTTTCGGGGGAATAAAATATCCGAATTCCGTAGGATTGTTTTATAGTGCAATGACCAATTATCTTGGATTTAAGGTATTAAGTGGTGAATATAAGGTTATGGGCCTGGCGCCATACGGAAAACCGGTGTATGCAGAAAAACTTCGAAACTTATATTCAATGCCAAAAGAATTGGATTTTAAGCTTAATATGAATTACTTTGACTTCGGACAAATCGATAGAATGTATACGGAGACATTGATTGATTATCTGGGTATCAAACCGCGTACACCTGAATCTGAATTGAAACAGGAACATAAGGATCTGGCAAAAAGTTTACAGGTGGTGTTGGAAGAAATTCTTTTAAAGCAGGTGCGGGAACTAAAAGAAAAAGTTAATTCTTCCAATTTATGCCTTTCTGGAGGTGTTGCGCTGAATTGTGTGGCAACACATGCAATTCGGCAGGCCCGTATATTTGATCACATATTTGTCCAGCCGGCAGCGGGGGATTCTGGCTCTGCGCTTGGAGCTGCGGGCCTGGCTTATGTAGAAAAGAATGGATATGAGCACGGGTGTGAACCATTAAAACATGTTTACTTAGGTCCGCAATATAATCAGGATTATATTTATAATATCCTGAGTGCAATGGAAATGGAAGCAGTTGATTGCAGAAATAACAGTAGAAAATTAAATGAAGAAGTTGTCAATCGACTGGTTGATGGTAAGGTCATTGGCTGGTTCCAGGGACGTATGGAATTTGGACCAAGAGCACTGGGAGCAAGAAGCATACTGGCAGATCCCCGTGATCCGGAAATGCGTACCAGGCTAAACGATCTGGTTAAGAAACGTGAGAGCTTCCGGCCATTTGCTCCGGCAATACTTGAAGAATACGCCTCACAGCATATTGACATGAAGATTGCTTCCCCTTTTATGCTGGAGACATGCCAGGTGCAGTCAGGCATAGATTTACCGGCAATTACACATGTAGACAGTTCCTGCCGTCCCCAGACAGTTTCTGCTGAAACAAACCCTGAGTTTCACTCACTGATTAAGTCCTTTTACGAGCGGACCGGCTGCCCTATTTTGGTTAACACATCCTTTAATGTCCGTGGGGAACCTATTGTCTGCAGTCCCATAGATGCGTTAAGATGCTTTGGTAATTCTGGAATAGATGTTCTTGTATTAGGAGATTTTATAATTGACAGAACTATGCTGTCGGAGAATTTTATTGAAATGGCGAAACATGATTTTGAATTTATTAAGCCGCCGGAAGACTTATTTAATGGAAGAAAAATAGAAGCCATTTATACTTTTATCTGATGGAAAAAGGAGTGAAGAAAATGAGAACAGAAAATTCAAGTATTGCAAAGCTTACCCATGCGTTACAGGCAGGGGATGAATCCGGTTTAGAGTTGTTAAGGCTTCTGCAGCTGCACCTTTTTGGAAGATTTGAAACAGATGAACATGATAATATGATCAGCAATATACCGAAATCAGATGTTAATGAAGAGGGCTGTCATGCAATAGGGACCTGGCATCCGGTAAGACAGAAAGATGAGGTAGTATTTAAAAGAAAAGAACAGACAGATTCTGTATTTTGGGAAAGTACATGCGACCAGTTCTGTCTGAGAAAAAAGGAAGGTGATAAACGGGTATGCGTAATTGGAGAATCAGCTGCAGCCGGAATGTTTTTCACCCCATACATAACGCCTGCCAAAGTATTAAATAATTATTTGAAAACTGATGGAAATTATTCCTGGGAAGTTATTGACCTGACAAGAAACTGCATGAATGCAGGAGCATTGGTTGAAACCTGTGGGTATGCTCTGCAATTAGAACCGGATTACATCGTTATTATTGCCGGAAACAACTGGTTCTCGGATATAATGGTTGAGCATAACGGACCATTATCACGCCGCAGAAAGTATGTGCTGCCTTTGGAAAAAAACGGTGTGGAAGGTGTTATTACTGCCTATCAGGAAAGCGCCGGAAAACTTGCAGATCGTGTCATGTCTCAGATAGAAAATCTGGCATCAAAAAGCCTGACAAAATTTGTATTTGCTATTCCGGCATTAAACTACTCAAGCTGGGTAAGAAGGGTTCCGTTACATTGGCTCAATAATGAAAAAACCATAAAATGGTATGAATATTACAAACTTGCAGCAGAAGCACTGGATAAAAAAGAGTATCATGAAGCTTTCAATTATGGAAAAAAAATGATTGAAATTGATAATGGGAGTAATTCTGCATCATGCAGAATATTAGCAGATTGCTGCATTGCTTTGGGAAAAGATGAACTTGCTTATCAGTATTGCGTCTCAGAATGTGATAATTCTCTTATATTTGATGAGATAACATCATTTCCAGCTGTTCCCTCATTTGTCAGGAAGAAATATGATGAGAACAATCTGATCTGCCCTCATATAAAGTTTTTGGATTTTGAAAAAGTTCTGGAAGAATATTTTGGTACAAAGGTATTAGGAAAAGAAGTATTCGTGGATTATTGTCATTTAAATCCGGAAGGATTTCACATCGTGATGGCGCCTGCTGCAAACTTGATTTTATCCAATGAGAAAAATACGAAGGAGGATTGGATATCCTTAGTGAAAAGTACGGCTCCTCTCAAAATAAATAAAGCACAATTAGCTGTCTCGTATTTTAGTGCAGCTTTATATAATACTCATTTGAACAGGCCGGTATCTAATAAATCAGATGTTGACTGGTATAGCAGATTATTTCAAAAGGCAGTTGACAGTGACAGATCGGTACTGGAAATTATGAAACTATATATAATGGGGAGAAGCTGTGAAAAAGGCGCAGGATTTACTTTAAGTAAAGCCGGGCAGAAGCTCTTTGAACTTATGAATTCACCATTAGATTTTCCTGTTGCGCAGGAAGCTCCGGGCGCGGATGCTTTGACTGTTGAAGCCATATGCAATACTTTGGAGTATAACGGGTGGAATGGGAACGGTTTATTGAATGATTATCAGAAGCCTTACATACAAGCCCTGGAGAGCGGGATTGATCTGACTGAGCCGGCATATGTTGAATGGTTAAATTCTCATCTGAAGATGTCTATGGATTCAGAGAACGGAACACGCAGAAGACTGCCGTTTTATCAATCATGGTGGCCGCACTCATTCTTCACCTTAGCCGCAGATGGAGAACACGATTTATCATTGGATTTAACATGCAGATTACCTGTTGATACACCGGATAATAATCAGGATCAGGTAAGAATTCTGATCAATGACCAGGAAATTAAAGCGGTAACTGCGCAAGCAAAGTGGACGAATCAGCACATTGATATTCCTGCTGAAATGCTAAAAAAAGGATTTAACCGGCTTGCCATTGAATGGCCGGTTATTTATCAGAACGAATCACAAAGAATATCACAGCTGGCTGAGAGATATTGTAAGGGGCTAAATGTTGACTTTTTCCCTGTTTTGGGAGAAATTCATTCACTCATAGTGCGAAAGGTGTAAAAAATATGAAATATTATAGTCTTCCAGCCGATTTTAAAACAGAAACAATCGATAAATACGCTGATTTAAATAAACGATATAAAGATTCCAGAGTACAGGAAACCTATGGAAATATAACATTAGGAAATATATATGGATCCGGGAGATCCGCTGATACTCTTCCCCAGTTGAATCATGACAGACTGCGGCATTATGTTAAATATTCCATGGATCACGGGATTAAATTTGATTATACATTAAATGCCCCTTCACTTAAAAATATGGAAATAACCAGCGATGGTCTTTTGAAAATTAAAGAATTTCTTAAAATGCTATGTGATCTTGGAATAGATTCCATGACAGTCAGTCTGCCGTCATTAATTGAAATAATAAAAACATTAAATCCGGAAATGAAGGTAAAAGTGTCAGCTATTTCTTCAGTTAATACACCCAATAAAGCATTGGCTTTCAAAAAAATGGGAGTAGACAGAATTGTTGCAGAAGAAGCAGTAAACAGAGATTTTAAAACACTGAAAAATATAATTGAAAGCTTTGGAGATAAAGTAGAAGTAATTACCAATGTGGTATGTTATAAAAACTGTATATATCGGCCGTTTCATTATAACAGCTATATTTTTGATTCTGTGGAATATGGATCTAATTACAAATATTATATAACCAGATGCAGCCAGAGAATGTTGAATGACCCAAGTATCTTTCTTAAAAACAGTTGGATAAGGCCAGAAGATATCTGTGAGTATGAGAAGATTGGTATTAATCATTTTAAGATCCAGGGGCGTGATGTTATACAGACTGCTGATCCTGCAAAAGCTGTAGAATACTATTTTAAAGAGGATTTTGACGGAAACCTGTGGGAGTTGATCATGCTTTTTGACAAAAATTTTATTCCTTCTGTTTACATCGATAATAAGAAACTGGGTGGTTTTATCCGGCCATTTATTGAAATTGATAATTTCTGTAAAAATATGTGTGATCAGTGCAGATACTGCGATAGTTTTGTAAATAAAGCTATGGATTTAAGCCATGCCGGTAAATTTAAGGATTATGTCAATTCAGCAAGATATGATAAATTCAGTAAGGACTTAGCTGATCTGCATAATGAGATATAAGATGTTTTATATCAGGCGCACTAAAAGGAGAAAAATTATATGAAAACATTATTGATCTTTCCGCCCATGGTAGATGCTGTTCATCCGCCTTTGGGAATTGCAACAATAGCTGGGCATTTAAAACAATTGGGAAATAAGGATGTGGAAAATTTAGACTTGAATGTGGAAGCCCATTATTATTTTCTGAACAGTCAATATTTTACTGAAAAATATACAATCATAAAATCCAGATATGATATACTAAAAGTAAAAGCAGATTTGGCGGAGGAAGAAAAAAAGGAACTGGCTGTCTTATCAGAAGCTGTTTCCAATGCTGATTATTTAATAAATAACATAGATTCTAAAGTTGAATTGCTTAAAAAAAGCTCTTCCTATCATGATCTTGACGGGTATTATAAGCTGACCGATTTTTTCAGGCAGGCACAGAATTATGTTTCGGCATCCGTATATCCCACCTCCTGGAGTATAGAGCATCAGTTTACTTTTAAATATTCTATATTTAAAACAAAAGAAGTTTTACAGGCTGTTTATGACAAAGAGCAGAATCCTTTTATTGAATATTACCAATATAAGATGCCGGAGATCTTAGAGAAAAAGGCAGGCTTAATAGGTATTTCTATCTGTTATTTTGAACAGCTGATTCCTGCACTCACTTTGATATCATTATTGAAAAAAAACAATAAAGACATAAAAATTGCGGTTGGCGGGACCTATTTTACGCTATACATAAACAATTGGCAGGTTTTTAATCCATTTAGCGAATTAATAGATCTGATTATTCCTGGTGAGGGGGAAAAGCCTTTCCTTCAATTAATTGAAGCCTTAGAAAATAATGAAAAAGATCTAAAGATTCCAGGTACTGTAACCTTTGTAAATGGGAAAGCAGGCTATATAGAACTAAATGACTGCCAGACAGCATTTGGTTCCTGCCTGCCGGATTTTTCTGATTTTCCTTTAGATCTTTACTTATCGCCCTGTAAAATTCTTCCATACAAAACCAATTTAGGTTGTTTTTGGGCGAAGTGTGTTTTCTGCAGTTCGGTATTGATAACCAATTGTCAGTATAAAGAAAAAAATGCTGACAGGATATTAACGGATTTGAAAATGTTAAATTCCTTATATGATGTCCAGGATTTCTATTTTGTAGATGAGGCTATCGCACCGTCTGTAGCCAGACGCTTAGCAAGGGAAATATCAGCACAGAAACTGCCTTTCCACTGGTTTGGTGATACCCGGCTGGAAAAGATGTATACTCTTGATGTTCTTAAGGATATGAAGGAGGGTGGCTGTCTGATGCTGAGTTTTGGATTTGAATCTATTGTAATCAGAGTATTAGATAAGATGAAAAAGAATACAAATCCGGATATTATACCGGAAATCATTCAAAACTGCAGTAAAGCCGGCATAAGAACTTTTTTAATGTTCTTTTTGGGATTTCCATCCGAGACGACTGAAGAAGCAATGGAAACAATTAAGTTTATTGAGGAACATTATCGTGAGATCCACTATATTGCGTATGACCGATTTACACTGATCAAAAATACGCCTATCTTTAATAATACTTCTGAATATGGGGTAGTGGTTAATTGGGAAGGCAATAAAGAGGAAGAAGATTTGGGTGTATGGTATGATTATTCCTGCAATTCAGGATTATATGGTGAAGAGCTGGTACAGCTTGTAAAAGAAACCAAAAAGAGGCCTATAATAAAATTACTTACTAAAAATGTGTTTTCCAGAAGCCATTTGCCATATTTACCTGTTTCAGATGAAAACATGTGAGAGGAAAATGATTGATACAATATTGGAGGGATGATGATGGAAATAGGAAGTGGATTACGGAAAGTAATCGATACTGGTTTTGCCTTTCAACAGGCCAAAGTATTATTGGCTGCTTTGAAATTTGATCTGTTTACTATATTGGGAAATGACAGCATGACAGGAGAACAGATAAGAAAGAAACTTGATATACATCCCCGCGGGCTATTGGATTTCCTGGATTGCCTGCTTTGTATGGGATTTCTGATCCGTAATGGTGTTGGAGCTGATGCTGTTTACAGCAATTCAGAAGAAGCAAAACTTTATTTAAACAGAGACAGTCCTTATTATGCCGGAGGAATTCTTGAGCTAGCCAATTCCAGACTATACGAAGTATGGGGGGATTTAGAAGAGGCTTTAAAAAATGGAAGGCTGCACAATGAGACCCTGGCTAAGGGAAAGACATATTATGATACCATTTATTCAGATTTAAAACTTACGGAAGAATTCGCCAATGCCATGGCAGGGGCATCGGGTGAGAACTATAGACTGCTATCTGAAAAGTTCGATTTTTCAAATTATAATACGTTAAGTGATATAGGCGGTTCTACTGCATTGTTTTCAATTTATGTTTGTAAAAGACACCCTAATATAAGCTGCACTAATTTTGATTTGCCGGCCATGGAATCGATAGCTTTAAAAAATGTTAAAAAGTCCGGACTGGAAAATCAGATAAAGGTAGCTTCGGGCGACTTTTTTAAAGATTCTCTGCCAAAAGCGGAAATCATTAGTATGGGAATGATACTGCATAATTGGAATTTAGAGAAAAAGAAGTACTTAATTCAGGCTGCATACAATGCACTGCCTGATCATGGCGTTTTTATTGTCACAGAAATGATGATAGATGATGAGCGCAAAGAATGCTGCGCAGGATTTCTGCAATCGTTAAATATGCTGTTAGAATTTGGTGAAGCATTTGATTTTACTGTTCGCGAACTGAAAAACTGGTGTATGGAAGCAGGATTTAAACGGTTTGAAATCATCAATCTGGACGGCCCATTTTCGGCAGTACTTGCATATAAGAGATAGAGTTTTAAAATACAGATATTGAGAATGTTGGAGGAAAATTAAGGTGGAAAACGATTTAGATGTAACATCAGGTAGTATTATAAAGATATTTATCAAATATGCCATACCTACAATACTTGGAATGGTGGCAATTTCATCAGCATCGATTGTAGATGGTATATTTGTAGGACGCTTTATTGGTTCTAACGCATTGGCTGTTATTAATTTAATTGTTCCATATGTATCTTTGCTATTAGGTGTTATAACTATGCTGGGAGCTGGAGGGTGCGTTCTTTGCGGCAAACTTATGGGTGAGAAAAAAACAGAAGACGCATCCAGAACATTTTCTAAATTTATTCAGATCATGTTTCTATTAATACTGATACCCTGGGTAATCGTTTTAATGTTCCCGTATCATGTTGCTTATCTGCTTGGTGCAGATAGCAGTGTCGCTGCTAATACTGTTACATATTTAGTAAATTATACCTATTTTTTACCATTTCAGCTCATGGGGATTGGACTCAGTTTTTTTTCAAGAGTCAATGGCAGACCCGGCTTAACTTCCTTTGCATTGCTGTTAAGTGCAGTGATGAATGTGTTTCTTGATTTTATATTTATAGTTTTATCTGGTCTTGGAATAAGGGGAGCTGCATTTGCTACTGGTTTATCACAATCAATGACATTTTTTATTCTGTTACCTACATTTTTTAATAAAAACAGTGCTCTTAAGCTTATAAAGCCAGTAAAATTCTCTAAGGATATATTGTTCTCAATATTTAATGGTATATCAGAATTCCTGAATGAAACTTCAAGCGGAATTGTTGCATTTGTATTCAATCATGTCCTAATGAGACAATCCGGCGTCGATGGCGTAGCTGCTTTTACGACGATAAACTTTTTTTTGTATAGCGGCTGTCTTATTAGTTATGGTGTAGTAGCTTCCATGAATGGTCCCATTAGTATTAACTTTGGTGCAAAAAAAATAAAAAGAGTAAATGGGTTCCTAAAAGTTTCTGTTTTATTTAATCTGATCATGGGGGCGTGTATTGCTGCTGCATTATATTTCTTTGATGATTTATGGGTCAGTATTTTTTTAAAGAACAAAGCGGCTCATATTACTGAGCTTGCAGTTACATATATTGGACTGTTATGGCCTGCTTTCTTAATCAGTGGATTAAATATAGTGATTACGGGGTATTTTACAAGTACATTAAAACCAGGATTGTCATTTATCTTTTCTGCGCTACGGTCGTTATTATTACCGATACTGTTCATTCTGATATTAAATTCTACATTTATGGATGAGAAAGTGTTCCTGTCGATACCGATTGCAGAGCTTTTGACATTACTATTGTGTTTGCTTTACTTTTTTATTAAAACCAGGATAAAGGATAGACAGGTCTTCAGATGAAAAAGGAAGAAGTGGTAGAATGGCTTATAATATTATGAAGCAGCATGCCAGATTCAAGCTGCATGCCATAGAACGGTTAAATCTGCTGCTGGATAAAGAAAGTTTTTGTGAGATTGGAAAAGATGTAGCAGAACATGGGGGGACATATAGTGATTCAGAGTTTCCCTATGATGGAGTGATTACAGGTTATGGTTATATAAAGAAACAATTGGTCTTTGTTTATGCCCAGGATTTTACAATATGCGGGGGCACTGTAGGGCTGAAACATGCGGAAAAAATAGTAAAAATAATTGAACTGGCAATAGAAAATAAAGCTCCGGTTATCGGCATTAATGATTCAGGGGGTGCGAGAATACAAGAAGGCGTGAATGCTTTAGCCGGTTATGGAAAAATATTTTATAGTAATACATTAGCATCCGGGTATATTCCGCAAATTTCGGTTATAGCTGGACCTTGCGCAGGAGGTGCAGTGTATTCACCGGGAATTACTGACTTTATTTTTATTACCAGAAATATAGGCACAATGTATGTGACAGGACCTAAAGTACTTGAACATATGACCGGAATCAAATGCTCTGATGATAATCTGGGTGGTGCAGATGTGCATTCCAGGTCAGGGGTGGCACATTTTATTCATGATTCCGAGAAGGAGAGCTTTGAGTCTGTTCGCAGCCTGATATCTCTGCTTCCGGCAAATTGTGAAGATCATCTGTCGATGAATGTTAAATACATACCTAAAAAGGGCAGAATTAAGAATATTTCGCAGATAGTTCCTGATGATTCAAAAAAAGCTTATGATATGCACAATATTATAGATAGGATCATTGATGAACACAGTTTTATCGAAGTGCATAAATATTTTGCTGTTAATATAATTGTTGGATTTGCCCGGCTTTCAGATATAACTATTGGAATTGTTGCAAATAATCCGGCGTCTGCAGCAGGTGTACTGGATTGTGATGCCAGTGATAAAGCTGCGCGTTTTATCAGGTTCTGTGATTGCTTTCATATACCTATTGTTACACTGGTTGATGCTCCCGGGTTTATGCCAAGTGTCCAGGAAGAAGAAAAGGGCATTATAAGACATGGAGCGAAGATGCTGTTTGCATATTCTGAGGCAACATCAGTTAAGGTGACCATTATTATACGAAAGGCATATGGAGGGGCATATATTGCCATGGGAAGCAGACATTTAAAAGCAGACATGGTTTATTGCTGGCCCAATGCTGAAGTGGCAGTCATGGGGGAGGATAGTGCTGTTGAAATATTATATCATAAGCAGATCGCAGAAAAAACAGGAGCAGAAAAAGAAGGTTATATTAAAAAAATGTGTGAAGAGTACAGGTATAAGTATATTAACCCTAGAGCGGCATTAAAAGAAGGTTATATTGATGGAGTAATTGAACCAGATGATACCAGGAGTATTATATTCAATACACTAATTGCCTTTAGTAATAAAAAATTACTACAATGCCTCCCTAAAAAACACAATAATATTCCTTTATAACACAATAAATACTTTACATGGAGGAACGGCATGAAAGATTTAAAATGCATGCTAAAAGAGAATTGCAGTACTCCGGAGGCATATAGAATTAAAAACCTGGAAGTCGGAAAAGACTTCATTATAATTGGGGGACCATGCAGTATTGAATCAGAAGAGCAAATAATAAGAATTGGACTTTTGATAAAAAAATTTGGTGGAAATGTAATAAGAGGAGGGGCATTTAAACCCCGTACTTCCCCTTATTCATTTCAGGGTCTGGGACTGGAAGGCTTAAAGTACTTAAAGAAGGCGGGAGATATTACCGGTTTACCTGTAATATCTGAAGTTCTGGATGTCAGGGATTTGGAAGAAGCTATTAAATATGTTGATATTATACAGGTCGGAGCCCGTAATACACAGTGTTTTAGCCTGCTGAAAGAATTGGGTAAAACAGATGTTCCTGTAATATTGAAGAATGGTATAAATACAACAATATACGAATGGCTATGCAGTGCGGAATATATTTTAAATGGCGGTAACAGAAAAGTGATTTTATGTGAAAGGGGAATACGTACTACAGAGAACTATACCAGAAATACACTGGATTTAAGTGCAGTAGCCGCAATAAAAACTTTATCTTATCTGCCAGTGATCGTGGATCCGTCACATGGAACGGGGAAACGTGAATTAATTGAAAAGATGTGTCTTTGCAGCATAATGGCTGGCGGAGATGGAATTATGGTAGAAGTCCATGATGCGCCTGATACGGCATTAAGTGACGGTGATCAGGCTTTATTGCCAGGTGAATTTAAAAGTATAGTTGAAAAAGCAGCAATACTGAATACATTATATAAGAACATGTATGCATCGCAGGGCAAATAAGCATTTATTTATTTCTCCTTCTGCTTTATAATGAAACTGTATTGTTTGCCCGATAGCCTTAAACAGGTAAGGGTTAAAACTGGAAATGTAAATCTCATAATGCAGAGTTGGAGAAATCATTATGGTCAGGATTAAGGATATAGCAGAGTACGTGGGAGTCAGTACGACCACCGTGTCCAATGTGATACATGGAAAAGAACAGAGAGTTTCAAATGAAACCAGAAAAAGAATTGAAGAAGCTGTCAGTAAGATGGGATATGTGCCGAGTATGAGCGCACTGATGCTGGCACAGGAACGGTCCGGTATTTTTGGTGTGATCCTTCAGAATAAAGAAGAGGACAGCAGGCCTGCGCTGGCAGATCCTTATTATAGCGCACTGGTAGGATATCTGGATCAGTTTATTAAGGAGAATCATCATTTCATGCTGATGATTACCGTACCGGATGTAAAAGAGATTATCCGGCAGACCATAGCCTGGAATCTGGATGGCCTTATAGCCTGTAATCTTCAGGAAGATTTCCTCATAAGTCTTCATGAGCACTGTGATAAGCCGATTGTATCCGTAGATACCTACATTAATAGAAATAATAATTATATCAATATAATGACCGATGACTTTGACGGAGGTTATCAGATGGGGAAATATTTAACCTCCATGGGACATCGGAAGATTCTGATGATGGCTGACAATGACCGGGGAGTAGACCATTACCGGTGGCTTGGGTTAAAGAAAGCACTGCTGGAAAGCGGAATAGAGGTAACGCAAGACCAGCACATTATCTTATCACCCATCTATCAGGAACGTATGGAACAGATAGAACAGATGCAGCCATTGCTCCAACAGCATACGGCGTTGTTTTTTGCATCGGATTTCTATGCCCTGGAAGCTTGTTCTGTTCTGCGGGATATGGGATTTAGGATTCCGGAAGATCTCTCGGTAACTGGATTTGATGATCTTTTATATGCGCGGTTAGCAAAACCCAGGCTCACCACGATGCGTCAGAGCATAGAAAAAAAGGGAGAGATGGCGGTTAGGGCGTTGCTTAGCCTGATTAATCAGGAAGAAAGGCATGACTGGCTGCTTCCTGTTCAGCTTATTGAGCGGGAGTCCGTGAAACGCATCGAGAGAGGATTGTGAAAAATATACAAAATTACACTTTTATATTATGCTAAATTGATGGTTATGCGCATAACTTATTGACACAGGCAATATGCCTGTGTTATTTTATATCTGTAGGTTATGCGCATAACTAAAATATATGGGAGGACATTTAAATGAAACGTAAAATGACTGTAATGGGAACTATGGCAGTGTTGGTTTTGACTTCTTTGGTACTTTCCGGATGCGGAAAGAAAGATAAAGAGATAGAATTTTTTTCATCCAAATCAGAAAATGCAGCTGTCCTGCAATCTTTCGTAGATACGTTCAATCAGGAGCATACGGATAGTGGTGTAAAGATAGTATTAAATACACCTGCAGATCCTGGAACCGTATTAAAGACCAGGCTGGCGAAAAATGATGTTCCGGATATCATGGCATTGGGGGGTGATAATAATTATACAGAAGTACAGTCAGCAGGTGTGCTGGCAGATTTAAGCGGTGAAAGTTACATAGATGACATTCAGGAATCTTACATGCAGATGGTTTACGATGTACAAAAGGGAAAAGAAGCCATACCTTATGCAGTTCCCTATGCGGCCAATGCCTCGGGTGTACTCTATAACGCAGATAAGTTTAAAGAACTGAAACTGGAGATACCAAAGACCTGGGATGAATTTATGGAAGTGATCCGGACGATTGAAGATGCCGGAGAGGAACCGTTTCTATTTACCTATAAAGATGCCTGGACCGGACTTTGTCCATGGAACAGCATGGCGCCTGATTTGCAGCCAAAAGGATTTACCGATGAACGCCGTGAAGGGACAACAACCTTTGCAGCCAGCCATCAGGAAATAGCAGAGAAATATTTAGAATTGTTAAAGCATGCACAAAAGGATTTTATGGGAACAACCTATGATGATGGCAACAAGGCATTTGCAAGTGGTAAAGGTGTTATGATGATCAATGGAAACTGGGCGATCAATCAGTTTACCAACGCGAATCCGGATTTTCACGTAGATATGTTTGCGCTTCCTGCTTCTAATGATCAGTCAAAGAACTATGTAACATCCGGTGTGGATGTGCTGTTCTGTGTTAATAAAGATTCTAAAAACCTGGCTATTGCAAAGGAATTCCTGGCATTTTTACTGGAGAAGAAAAATGCCCAGACCTATATCGAGAATCAGTTTGCATTTTCGGCAGTAAAAGGTGTTGAACAGATTGATGCCCGTGTGGCAGGCGTGAAAGAGGATATTGAAAATGGAAAGGTGGCAAACTTTCCGGATCATTATTATCCAATGGCGTTTAATCTTTCTGCTATTTTATCGGAATATTCTTTAAACTATGTAAATGGAATGGCTGATGCAGAAAATACTGCGGCTTTTCTTGATGATTGCGATAAAAAATATGATATAGCCAATGTAGAATAGCAGGTGAGGCCTCACTATGAAAAAGAAAAAAGTTTCGGTAGATCTAATTTATTTTATCAGCGTTGGTGTTATGGCAGGATTATTTTTCCTGTTTCATACCGTATCGTTTTTGAAGGGTGTTTTTTACAGTTTTACAGACTGGAAAGGCTACGGTGCCTGGAATTTTGTAGGTTTTCGTAATTATTTACAGATTTTCCGGGATGGAGACACCATCCATGCGTATGGATTTACGTTTCAATTTGCAATTATCTGTACCATACTGGTAAATGTCATCAGCCTGGCTCTGGCCTGTGCCTTAAATGCAGATATCCGGTTCAAGGACTTTTTAAAAGGGATTTATTTTCTGCCTTATATGCTTGGAAGTGTAATTGTGGGTTTCATCTTTAACTTTATCTTTGCCAATCTGATTCCGGTATTGGGGCAGGCCATGGGCATAGAAAGTCTTAGCGTAAATATTCTGGGAACAACCAGTGCAATCTGGGGAATCATAGTTGTGACCATATGGAGCGGCTGTGCATTTAATACGCTGATTTACCTATCCGGCCTGCAATCTGTTGATACAGATGTATATGAGGCCGCAGCATTAGACGGAGCAATCGGTTTTAAAAGATTTTCCAGAATCACGTTCCCGTTGCTGGCGCCATCCTTTACCATTAATATGGTTCTTGCTGCCAAAGGTTATCTGATGGTATACGACCAGATTATGGCAATGACTGATGGCGGTCCGGGAACCACCACTACTTCAATCGCAGTATTGATCTATAAAAAGGGTTTTGGAGGAGGCCAGTTTTCATACCAGATGGCAAATGCAGTCGTGTTATTCCTCGTTGTTGTGGCCGTTTCCCTATTTCAATTAAGGATTCTGGAGAGAAGGGAGGAGAAGATTGGATGAAGCGAAAATCAAATACCTTTGTAACTGTTTTGCTGCTTGTGGGTGCATTTATCATCATACTGCTTCCTCTTTATCTGACAGTAATAATTGCAGTTAAGGATCCGTCAGATATGAATCAGGTGCTGGCGCTGCCAAAGAAAATCAGATTGCAGAATTTTTCCGATGCATGGAAAATGACAGAATACCCGCGTAAATTCTTCAATACTTCATTTATCACATTGATAAACCTGATGTTCACTTTGATTACCAATTCCTTTGTAGCGTATGCCATAACACGAAACAGAAAAAAACATGTGTTTTTTGACATCATGTATTACTATTTTGTCAGTGCCATGTTTATCCCCTTCTGTGTCATTATGCTTCCTCTGGTGGTGCAGGTTAATTATTTCCATCTGGATAATATTTTTGGTATCACATTTTTATATATTGTATTTGGGCTGCCAATGAATACCTTTATTTACTGCGGTGCGGTAAAAAGTATTCCTGCGGCCCTTGATGAAGCAGCGAAAATAGATGGAGCGAATCCGTTTCAAATATTCAGTTATGTGATTTTTCCTGTATTAAAACCGACTACGGCTACGGTTGCGATCCTTTCCTTCATGTGGACCTGGAATGATTTTACCATGCCGCTGGTATTACTGAGTGATAAGAATGAACAGACTCTGCAGCTGGCTCAGTATGTATTTAAGAGTCAGTTCTCAGTAAATTATAACCTTGCATTTGCTTCCTACCTGATGGTAATCGTGCCGATTTTAATTGTCTATCTGTTCTGTCAGAAATGGATCATGAACGGTGTTGTGGCAGGAGCAGTAAAATAATTGCAGAATTACAAATTAATTATGAGGAGTAAAGAATATGATAAAGAGATATACATATGGGACACCTTTCCAGACAGAGGCAGTTGTAAAGAACGTTATTTCAGAAAATGGAAGATGTCCTTATGAGCAGAAGGGGGATTCGTTGATTTTTTACTTTCATATGGAAGACGACGATATCGTCTATGGGCTTGGCGAGCAGGTGCGCGGTATCAATAAACGGGGCTGGAAATACATCAGTAATTGTAGCGATGATCCTCAGCATCAGGAAGATAAACATAGTCTGTACGGGGCGCATAATTTTTTTGTATTAAAGGGAAAAAAAGCTGTTGGTATTTTTGTTGATTTTCCAGGGAAAATAATCTTTGATGTTGGTTTTAGCAGGCTGGAAGAAATACGGATCATTCCGGAAGGAGCAGATCTCGATATTTATGTAATAGAAGGAGAATCCGTTCCTTCTATAATAAAAGAGTTTCGCCAGTTGATCGGACCGAGTTATATTCCTCCATTATGGGCATTTGGATATGGTCAGAGCCGTTGGGGATATAAGACAGCAGATGAGGTAAGAACTGTAGCAAAAAGGTACAGGGAAAGCAGCATCCCGATCGACAGTATTTATCTGGATATTGACTATATGGAACGTTATAAAGATTTTACGGTAGATAAGAAGGCATTTCCAGACTTCCCGTCTTTTGTGAAAGAAATGAAGGAGCTGAAAATCCATCTGGTTCCTATCATTGATGCAGGTGTAAAGATAGAACCTGGATACGAGGTCTATGAAGAGGGGGCAGCCAGCAATTATTTTTGCAAGGATGATGACGGCAATGATTTTGTAACGGCAGTATGGCCGGGAAGGACTCATTTTCCGGACGTTCTGAATGAAAAAGCAAGAGAATGGTTTGGTGACAAATACAAGTATCTTCTGGATCAGGGTATTGAGGGATTCTGGAATGACATGAATGAGCCTGCCATTTTCTATACTGATGTGCATTTGAAAGAGGTCTTTGAGGAAATTGAACAGTATAAGCAGAAAGATAATATGGATTTAAATGACTGGTTCGCTTTCCAGGAACTGATCAGAGGAATTCCAAACAGTGAGAAGGACTATAAACGGTTCTACCACAACATTCACGGAAAAAAGGTACGGCACGACCAGGTACATAATCTGTATGGCTATTATATGACGAGAGCAGCCGGAGAAGCTTTTGAAAAATATGAACCGGGGAAGCGGATTCTGATGTTTTCCAGATCGTCTTATATAGGGATGCACCGCTATGGCGGAATATGGACTGGTGATAATAAGTCATGGTGGTCCCATCTGCTTTTGAATATTCAAATGATGCCTTCTTTAAATATGTGCGGAATTCTGTATACCGGCGCAGACATAGGAGGATTTGGATCAGATACAACAGAAGATCTTGTAAAACGCTGGCTGGCATTTGGTGTATTCACACCGCTTATGAGAAATCATTCTGCGTTGGGAACCAGAGAACAGGAGTTGTATCAGTTCCAGGAGACAGAAGGCATGAAAAAGCTGATTGAAGTAAGATACCGGCTGCTTCCATATCTTTATAGTGAATATATGAAGGCAGCTCTTGAAAATGAGCTTTACTTCCGGCCGTTATCCTTTGATTACCCGGATGATGGGTTGGCTGCAGGATCAGAGGATCAGCTTATGGTGGGGGAGAGTCTGATGATTGCACCTGTTTATACACAGAATGCGAAAGGCCGGAATGTATATCTGCCCGAGGATATGAAGATGATAACGATGGGAGAGGGAGAAAAACTTGATGGTACTGTTTTAGAGAAAGGCTGGCATTACATTGATGTTCCTATGGATTCCATTGTATTTTTCCTTCGGCCGGATCACATTTTACCACTGTCTAAAGGCGGAGAAAATGTGGAAGAAGTAGATTTTGAAAATCTGCAGGTGGTTTCCTATGTGAAGACTGAGGCCATTTATCAGTACTACCATGATGATGGCTGCGGGAAGGATTATTGGAATCCTGAAAATTATCGGATAATCCATATATAAACAATTGAGTTTATTAATACAGTAAAATATTTGATTAATTACTCCAAATATGTTACAATATGTATCTATTTGAGTGGAGGTATTTTAATGTATAAGAAAACAATTCTTTTGAGTTTTATAATGATATTTTGCTTTTTTATTGTAAGTTGTGGAAAAAAGGCTGTAAGTGATGAAACGCAAGCTTTAATAATTGAACAGGAGTCTGAGACTACAAATAATACAGATGAGTCGAAAACTGCGAATAATACAGATGAGTCGCAGACTGGGAATAATACAGATAAGCCACAAGCTGCTGATCAAAGTTACACGATATCGATTTATACAGATGCACCCAATAAAAATAGTTCAGTAAAAATTCAATATCCAAATTTCATTAACAATGATACACTAAATACACTGGTTTATGATAAAGTAAAGAGTTTTGCACAAATTGATCCATCATTATTCTCAAGTGATGCTGGCCTGACTGTTGATTATCAGTCTGCAGTTACATTGCAGAACAATAAAATAGTAAGTATTGTATTTTGGGGAACAAGTTATATCGAAGGCGGTGCATATACGGTTAATGATCTAATCACGCTTAATGTAGATTTACAGTCTATGAAAGAGATTACCTTTAAAGATTTGTATAAAACCAATGCTGATTTTGAAAAGGTGTTTTTTGATAAAGCTTTTTTCCCTGAAAATCCACTAACTTCATATGATGAAGCCAGTTTCCCGGAAATGCTTAAACTTCAATCACCGGAATATCAAACAGTGGACCCATTTACTATAGATGATAACATTTCCTGTTTTCTTAAGCCTGATGGCGTTGTGCTGAGTATGCCGGCTGTACATGCAACTGGAAGTGATCACTTCGAAGCTCAGCTTAAATACAGCGATATACAGCAGTTTTATCAACTCGAACAGAACTATTGGGAAGATAAATAATGATCACGGGGCACAATTTGGTTACTTATGCTCAAGTAAGGTTCTGTAATATAATAGGCATTGATAAAACAACGATTGACCAAGTATTTACTCTTGGTCAATCGTTGTTTTAGAGTATCAAGTAATCTGCTCCTTTAGTTCAATGTATTATACCAATATGTTGCCTGATTACCCCGGGTCTCATCCTGGGAAGCATTTTTTGGTTTTTCGTAATTATGCAAAAAAGCACAGGCCAGGTAATATGCACTTTTTGTAGATTGAGTGAATTGTGAGAAAGTCATATTATAATTAGATGTAGAAGTAAACTGCTTATTTTCGCGGACCTCATACAGTATACGTTTCAATTCGCTATCCATATTAGCTCTCGTTAAGTTGTTGCTGTCAGCCCAGTCTGTATATTTTGTTGCCGGAGTCCACTGGACTAAACCAAACCCCCCTTTTAAGTTGTTTTCTTTTAGACTTTGCCAAATACCAGGATTAATTGTACTTTCAGTCTGCATATTTCCAAGCATGCCACAGACGGCATTTTTTGTCCAACCCTTTTTCCGTAAATAATTAAGAATGTATTGAGCATTCACGGTCATTTGTTTCGTTGTCAAATAACTATTACTGCAATATATTGAACCGTCACCTGAAACTGCTGCATCAAGGGCTGTAAGGGTAGCTTTACCTGCCTTGCCATCTACGGTAAGACCTTTGGCTCTCTGGAATTTTCTAACAGCTGTATCTGTACCACTACCGAATTTACCATCAGGAGTACCACAGTTGTATCCTGCTGTATTTAGTTTTCCCTGCATTGTTTTTACGCCTGCGCTGTAACGAAGTTTATCATCCGCCATGTAATAGCCGGTACCTGAAAGCACCTGGGTATATGTGTACCTTGAGTTATCATAATCTGCCATAATTTTATTCTCCTTTTTCTATTTTACTGAATTTGCAAATTCAATAAATAAAAAGAAGAAATTTCCTAAAATGTAAACAATGGTCTTAGTATTCGTTCTTATTTTATACTATTAAAATAGCCTGGAAATCATCGCATTTCAATGATTACCAGGCTATATGCAGTGCTTATAATTTAGCAGGGGAAGAGGGGCTCGAACCCCCATTTACGGTTTTGGAGACCGTTGCTCTACCATTGAACTATTCCCCTAAATGGTCAAATTATGTGCTCACCCGAGCACTTTGAAAGTATAGCATAGAAC
>JAEWPQ010000163.1 GCA_023460575.1 Bacillota bacterium | reverse complement strand
ATTTATGGGATCTTAGCTCAGCTGGGAGAGCATCTGCCTTACAAGCAGAGGGTCATAGGTTCGAGCCCTATAGGTCCCATTTCCATGAGAAATCATGAGAATGCCGGCGTGGCGGAACTGGCAGACGCACAGGACTTAAAATCCTGCGGGACTTACCTCCCGTACCGGTTCGATTCCGGTCGCCGGCATTGCCTGAAAAGGCAGACAATTGAATATGTGTGTGTAGCTCAGCTGGATAGAGCACTTGGCTACGGACCAAGGTGTCGGGCGTTCGAATCGTCTCACGCACGTAATGGACACAGTCCCAGGGAAATTCCCCGGGGCTGTTTTTGTATTTATTGATTTCTAACTGGAAATTGTTTTCAAATCAACTCTACACGTTACTTATTTAAACGTTCAGTTATCTGAAGAACGATGTACTGATTTTACTTAGAGCAGTTAATTTCCAATAAATATGGTAAAGGAAACAAGTTCTTTTCTATAACATAAAATAGATAGAGGCGTAAGGACTTATTGATTGTTTCATAAACTATTTATGTATAGGAGAAATTATTATGAGCAATAGTTCTCTTCAAATAAACTTAAATTTGTCTACAACTGTAGCTGCTGGCACAAATGTACTTTTTGATACCATTGTCTATTCTTCTGGAAGTATCATCTATAATTCTGAGACAGGCGAGGTAATCTTTTCAGAAACAGGCAGATATGTAATTAACTGGTGGGTGGCGACTCAGAATTCTCAGTCCATAAATGGGACTCCCCTTGCTTTGATTTCATCACAGGGAGATAACATTGGGAGTGATCCTCTTATTAAAACTGGCGAAGTATTTGGAATGGGAATCGTTGACGTAACTGAGGCCCCTGTTACCTTGGCTCTTGCAAATGTCAGTACTACGACGATCTATTTTTCTTTGTATGCACAACTGAAAGGGACATTAGTTATTATAGAAGATGATATTTGTCTTGTAGGCCCCACGGGCCCCACAGGTCCCACAGGCCCTATTGGACTTACTGGTCCCACAGGCCCTATTGGACTTACTGGTCCAAGGGGTGATACCGGACCGTCTGGAACGCCTGCTGCGCTAACGAATTTGGTTGATGGAAACCAGATTGGGGCAGTCAGAGGAGTAGGTACGAAAACTGGCTATGTTATGGGTGAATATGCATTTGCCGAAGGCTGGCAAACAGCTGCCAGAGCAGGATTTTCTCATGCAGAGGGTTTCTTGTCAGAAACTAACCAGTACTGTTCCCATGCAGAAGGACATGAAACAAAAGCAAACGGACACGGTGCCCATGCAGAGGGAGTTAATACAGAAGCCAGCGGGGATCAATCCCACGCAGAAGGATTTTATACTTCCACAAATCAGAGGGAAGGTTCCCATATAATGGGCTTATTTGGGGAGGCTGACAATATATATTCCTGGTTTCTGGCCAACGGAATAAACCCAGAATCAAAAAGCCTTGCCGCAAAAATTCTATACAATGGTAATGCTTATATCGATGTAGCATGGAACGCTGGCGGGGCAGATTACGGGGAATTATTTGAGACTGCTGACGGCAAGACCATAGAGCCAGGTTATTTTGTTACTTTTGATGGTGCAGGTCAGAAAATCAGAAAAACTGCTGAATCGGACAGTTATGTACTGGGAGTAGTTACCGGCACTTCAGGTATTGTGGGAGATACGGGAGAACTGCGTTGGAAGGGGAAATATCTGACTGACGAGTGGGGAAGGATACAATACCATGAGGTAACGGTTCCTGGCATAAAGGATGATGAAGGAAATGTTCTGTTGCCGGAGCATATGGAAATACAACCAATACTAAATCCTCAATGGGATAATACCATAAAGTATGTACCGCGATTAAAACGGCCGGAATGGGTAATAGTGGGGCTTTTAGGGAAGCTTCGGGTTCGTGATGATGGAACCTGTATTCCCGGTGAATATTGCCGTCCTTCCGATAACGGTATTGCATCTGCATCTGAGAGCGGATACCGGGTTTTGGAACGTTTAAGTGAAAATCGGATTTTGATCCTGTATGCTAAGAGCAGTTGAAATAAGACAATAATCTGATCAAATAAATGGGATCCACCACTTTACTAATATAAAAAGGCTCTTTTCCATTAATTGGGGTGGGATTCGTATGAATCCCGCTCCATTAAACTTTAGTCGGGATAATAGGTTATAGAGGTCTTGTAAATGTATTTTTTTAGCATACCCTAACATTTAGTATAGAATGATCAATTATTGCTTGATTTTTTTCCAGAATTTATTATACTAAATAGTAAATGATATAAGAAAATTTAATAAAAAAGTCTGAATCAGGTGCAACGAGGTAGCTGTCAACAATGGGTGCAGTGCCTCTTTTTTTATATCAACTGATAAAATGACTGGCGGGAGTTTTACTAAATGACACAAGATGAGATGCTCAGGATATTTAAAAAGCTGCCTGGAAAAATCAGTTTTCTTTATGAAAATCTGGAGACAGGGGAGCGAGTGGGATACAGGGAAGGTCAGCCGCTCATGGCTGCCAGTGTGATAAAGCTGTTTGTTATGGCATCTGTATTTGAACAGTTTGAAGCAGGGAAGCTGAAGCAGGATTTTTCAATACCCATATACAAAAAGGATTGCGTTCCATCCTGTGGCGCGCTTACCTATCTTCACGAAGGAATCTGCGTTACTGCATTGGACCTTGTTACGCTTATGATTATATTCAGTGATAATACGGCAACCAATGTGCTGATTGATTTACTGGGGATGGAGGAGATTAATCGGTATGTCGCATCTATTGGATTTGAAAATACCCGTCTTAGCAGGAAGATGTATGATGTAGAAAAATCAGCACTGGGGATTCAGAATTATATAACGGCAGCTGAAACGGGAAGGCTGCTTAAGATGATGCATCGGGGGAAATTAGTCAGTGAAGCGGCAAGCAGACAGATGATCTCGATTTTAAAGAATCAACAGCTTTGCAGTAAGATACCATTTTATCTTCAGGCTTTGGAAGAGGAACCTGAAATAGCCCATAAGACAGGTGAGGATCGTGGAATTACTCATGATGTGGGGATTGTATATGGAAAAGTTCCATTTCTGGTGTGCTTTTGCGGAAATGAAACGGATACTCCTGCGTTTGAACGGATTATGGGAGAAGTATCGCTGGAGTTATACAAAGAAGTTAATGGGACAGTGCAGAAATAAATCATAGTCACGGATCGGATTATAGGAAGGAAATAAAAATGAAAATTGCAAAAATTGAAACGGCAGAAGTAAACATTCCTCTTGTAACTCCATTTAAAACAGCCCTCAGGACTGTGGAGACTGTAAACGATATCGTAGTCAGAATTACGGCAGATGACGGGCAGACCGGATACGGCGAGGCGCCTCCTACCGCTGTGATTACGGGAGAGACGAAAGGGTCAGTCCGCTGTGCCATTGAGGAATTCATTGCACCCGGATTAATTGGGGTTGAGGTTGATAATCTGGATGAAATTATGAGAATACTCCATAAATCCATGGTTAAGAATACTTCAGCTAAGGCGGCTGTGGATATGGCGGTTTATGATTTGTTCGCCAAATCCTGCGGCAAGCCCCTCTATAAGGTTCTGGGAGGCTGCAAAGGGGAGATAGAGACGGATCTCACCATCAGCGTAAATGAGACAGAGGAAATGGTAAGAGACAGTCTAAGTGCCATTCAACAGGGATTTCGAATACTCAAGATTAAAGTTGGCAAAGAGGGGCAAAGAGACGTGGAACGGATCAAAGCCATTCGCCAGGCTGTTGGGCCCGGTATTAAGCTTAGGATTGATGCAAATCAGGGGTGGACAGCGAAAGATGCAGTGAGGATTATACGAAAACTGGAGGACATGGGGGTAGATATGGATCTGGTGGAACAGCCGGTAAATGCTCACGATTTTGAAGGGATGAAGTTTGTTACCAGTCAGGTACACACTCCGATACTTGCAGATGAGAGCGTGTTTTCAGCCATGGATGCCATACATATTATTAAAGAACGTGCAGCAGATTTAATCAATATAAAGCTGATGAAAACGGGGGGGATTTACGAAGCATTAAAAGTCTGTTCCATAGCAGAATGTTACGAAGTGGAGTGTATGATCGGATGTATGCTGGAAAGCAAGATCGCGGTCAGCGCAGCCGCCCATCTGGCGGCGGCAAAGGGTATTATTACCAGGGCAGATTTAGACGGACCATCTTTATGCAGAGAAGATCCGTATGCCGGAGGACCCTCATTTCTTGGACACAGGATTTTAATGAATACGGAGCCTGGACTGGGAATTTTTAAGGTACCTGTTTTTGGGGAGAAATAGGAATAGACGAATGATGACACTAATCCCTGACGGGTTTAGAAATAAAAAAATGGAGGAAAATTATGAAGAAAAAAAGGTTAGCAGCCGGTATTCTCTGTGCTGTTCTTGCGGCAGCAACAGTACTCAGCGGATGCGGTGGAAAAAAAGCATCTGAGAGCAGTGCAGGAACTGCTGAGGGCGGAGCAAAGACGGAAGGAAGCGGGGAGCCGGCAGTTTATAAGAAACTTTATGGAAGAGAGGCAACAACTCTTAACTATCTCACCT
>JAEWPQ010000162.1 GCA_023460575.1 Bacillota bacterium | reverse complement strand
GTAATGTAATATGGCTTTTTGTTCGAATCTTTACACATAATCTTTTCCTCCAGAAATATAATGAGATGCAGGGTGAATCATTTCCCAACAAAGAAAAACCCGTCTAAAAAATTCCTCATAGGAATTTTAAAGACGGGGCACTATCCCGTGATACCACTTTAATTTTATCCATGCGTTACAGCACAGACCTCACCGGCTGCGTTCTAATCAAAAGCTTTTCAGAATAGAGCTTATGGTATATAATAACAGTCTGACACGATAACGGGTGTGACCGTCGAAATTTAAAGGCTAACTAAGCCAATTCAACTTCGCTGCTCCAAGGCCATGTTGGGAAATACGCTCAGGCTTCCTTTTCAGCTACCGGAATTCTCTGTACATGAGGCGGGTTTCTTACTCTTCTTTTCTTAGCATTCTCAAATGAATCAATTGTCAGTAACCCTAGTGTAATAGTTTCATACCCGTTTGTCAAGCAGGTAAGTTTCAGGATCTGACCTTTTGTCATTACTTTTTTCTTATAAACATATAAATAATATTAGTGAATTGCGGAGGATCTTAATATGAAAAACATGATTATCAGGCAGGGACGCCGTATCCTTTCTATTGTCTTGGCGGCTTCTCTGTTTTGTGCCTGTACACCGCCTCCAAGACAGACAGGAACTCCTTCTGATGCTCTATTTGAAAAATACCATGCAGAAGATTTATCCATGCAGAAATCATTTGATCAGTTTACTGCCGATTTATTCCGGGATGAAATCAGCGATTCCGGCATCAGCTTTCATTTCAGCATTGCTGATCCTGCTTCCAGAGGCATTGATACGGTTCCTTTAACTCTTGGTGATTTCTCTCTGAATAAGATGAAGCAGGGTACAAAGGACCTTCAGGAAGTAAAGAAAAAGCTGGAAGGATTTAATCCCCGCAAGCTGACTGCTGACCAGAGGCTTACATACCAGATTCTGTATTCCTACATTGATACCGAATTAACCTCTGATGGAATGGAACTCTACGCCCAGCCGCTGACCACCACAATTGGAATTCAGGCCCAGCTTCCTGTCCTCTTTGCAGAATATTCGTTCTACAACAAAGCGGATGCAGACCACTATCTCGCACTGCTGTCCACCATTGACGAGTATTACGGACAGATACTGGAATTTGAAAAACAGAAATCTGCTGCTGGTCTATTTATGTCAGATGCTGCTGCCGATCATGTTCTAAAGTCCTGCGAGGCTTATTTAATACAACCGGATCACAACTTTCTTGCTGAAACCTTCAATACAAGGATTGATGCCCTGACGGATTTAACTGATGAGGAAAAAGCAGAATATAAAAAACAAAATTTAAAAGTACTGGAAGAACATTTTATTCCTGCCTATAAAAACTTAATAAGCGGAATTACGTCTCTTATGGGGACGGGAACCAATGACAAAGGCCTTTCCTGGTTTCCTGATGGAAAAGAATACTTTGAATATCTGGTTCACTCCAATACCGGAACCTCCTATGACTCAGTGAAAAGCTTAAAAAAAGCAATTGAAAGGCAGATGACTTCTGATATTAGGGCATTGGGACAGATCACTAAGGATCATCCTGAAGTAATTGACTCTCTGGACCATTACTCTTTCAAGTATACAAAACCAGAAGAAATACTGGAATCTCTGAAGTCTCAGATTACCACAGATTTTCCAGAACTTCCACCCTGCAGCTACACAGTCAAGTATGTGCCAGATGCTTTGGAATCTTCCTTAAGCCCGGCATTTTACCTGGTTCCCCCTTTGGACCGGTACCAGGATAATGTTATTTACATCAACAATAACCCTCGTTTTAAAAACGAAGACCTTTTTACAACCCTGGCTCATGAAGGCTACCCGGGACATTTATATCAGAATGTATATTTCCTAAGCAAAAAGCCAAATGATTTAAGAAGCATACTGTCTTTTTCCAGCTATTCCGAAGGATGGGCTACCTATGTGGAGTATTATTCATATACATTAGACAACGGACTGGATCCGGAGCTGGGAAAGCTGCTGGCACATAATACAGCAGTGACACTGGGGATCTACGCCTACCTTGATATCTGCATCAACTATGAAGGATGGGATAAGGAAGCGACCGCTAAATATCTGGGTACCTTTTATAACGTGGAAAATACAGATATCACAGATTCCATCTTTAACAGTCTGGTTGAAAATCCAACCAATTATATGGAGTATTATGTAGGATATCTCGAGATTATGGAAATGCGCAACACTGCAGAGAGAATCTTAAAGGATAACTTCAACTTAAAGGATTTCCACACCTTTCTGCTTGATGTGGGGCCTGCACCCTTTTCTGTAATCCAGCCGGCTTTCCGCAACTGGCTGGCTAAACAGCTGAGAAGTTAAACTAGAAAAAAAAAGAGGCAGAAGCCGAAAATTCATGGCTTTTGCCTCTTTTTTTATTTGATTTCTTTATAATTCTTTACATATTCCAGATAATCGTTGTCGCCCTGTTTGATCGAACCGCTGGAATAATTTTTACCGTTTACCAGAAGTTTTAATTTAACCAGTTCAAAGTTTTCAATAAAGGTGTTGCCTATAGCAGCAACCGTAAGTTTGTCATCGCCCTGGGGCACTGCAGACAAATCCAGGGTACCAATTCCATCAGCAGATTCATATTTCAAAACCTTGGTACCTTCCTCTAATACGCCGTACTCAATGAGCTTGCTCACCATTGCTTCAGCAGTGAGCTTATCCACTGCATCCATAGCCTGATTTAAACCGGTTTTATTATCATTCTTATTGTATACGGATATAATCTCCATAGGCTCTGCATTAGGATCAGGGACTTTATCACTGGCGCCTCCAGTTGATGCCATAACCTGAGGATCAGGCGGTGTTGTTTCCATCTTCGGCTGAGTTGGTGTACAGGCCGCCAGGGATACCATCAACATTGCGCTCATTAAATACAAGATGATTTTTTTCATAAATGCGTATTGCCTCCTTTAATTCTGTTAAAGGCTCCGAAACCATTTATTCAGTTTGGTCAGAGCTTTGATTAAAACTTCTACCTCATCCTCACTTAACCCTTCTATCACTCCGGCTATCATCTCCCGATGAAATGTGGCATGATGGTCATAGGCTTGTTTTCCTTTATCTGAAAGAGAAATATAAACAACACGCCGGTCCTCTTCTCCCCTTTGGCGGGTAACATAACCTTTTTTAACAAGACTGTTCATGGCTATAGTCAATGTCCCCACCGTGACGGACAATTCCCTTGCTATCGCGGACATATTCTTAGGTTCTCCTACTCCGATCGCCTCAATCACATGCATATCATTATTGGTGATATTATTAAATTCCTGTGTAATGATAGCCTGCTGTTCGATATCCATTATATCCCGAAACAGCCTTACCAGTACTTCGTTAAGAGTTCCGTAAGTATCCACGTTTATCCCCTTCAAATCTATATGACAATAAAAGCTTCTTCGTAATTATACATGATTATGTATTTGAAGACAACCACCTGAATTCTTATGAAATTCTTAAATCAAAATGATTTATTTCCTTTTATACCAAAATCCGGCTAAGAAATACGCTGGCAGCAATTCCGGCTGCGGTAGCTGTCAATGCCCCCGCAAGTGTGTACCTTGTTTTTCTTATTTTCACAGTACCAAAATAAACACTGAGACAGTAAAACAGCGTCTCCGTACAGCTCATAAGAACAGACGTCATAAATCCAATATAAGTGTCGGTGCCATATTTTTTAAAAATATCTAAAACCAATCCAATGGCCGCTGAATTCGAAACCAGCCGAACTAAAATAACCGGCACCACCGGTGCCGGAAGATATAAATATGAAGCCGGTTTTGTAAGCAGTTTTGCCAGAAAATCCAAAAAGCCAGAGGCTCTAAGTACTCCTACCGCCGTCATAAGGCCAATCAATGTAGGCATAATGCCCGCAACGGTTTTCATACCCTCTTTCGCACCGTTTAAAAAATCATCAAATACCGGACGCTTTGACAAAATGCCAAATCCGACAATGTAAAAAATGATCAGCGGAACTGCAGCTTCAGAGAGAAATAATAAAAATCCCATAGTTTTACTCACTATCCGTTAATTATTATAATCTATTCCGACAGTTTCCTTTTCATACTATGGAATTATTTCAAAATCCTTCTTCGAATGATTAAGGCAGACTTTTGTAAGCAGCAAATGACTGAATTCCAGTAATGCAGTACTCTCAGCTGCTTCCTCACAATGGTTTTTGAACCTCTTTTATTAAATTCAGTCATAATTTTCTGGAATTCATCCGGCGGAGGAGCTGGCACAGCCGGTGTTAATTCCGGGTGTTTCTGCATATAATCCAGTAAACAGGCTTCCAGTTTTTCTCTTGAATTATGATTAGTATTTAACAAATGATAGATGGAATACTTATTTGGGGAATCTTTCTTCTGCTCCACATCTATACCTCTTTATTGCTGGTTATCCTTTGGTTCCCATACGCTTTGGGGTTGACTTTTTACCACTAACGTTTACTATAATAGTATATCGAATTTGGGAGGCAGCTTTTCTATGAAAAAAATAATTTTAACTGGCGGCGGTACTGCTGGTCATGTTACTCCGAACCTGGCTTTAATTCCTTCTTTAAAAGAAAAAAATTATGAGATTCGTTACATCGGTTCGTATCAGGGAATTGAACGAAAGTTGATTGAAAATGCACAGATCCCATACAGTGGAATCTCAACAGGTAAATTCCGAAGATATTTTGACGTTAAAAATTTTACTGATCCTTTTCGTGTAATAAAAGGATTTGGAGAGGCATTGAAACTCATTAAACGCTATAAACCTGATATTGTATTTTCCAAAGGTGGGTTTGTGGCCGTTCCTGTGGTACTGGCAGCGAAGCACTTAAAAATTCCGGTAATCATACACGAATCAGATATGACTCCCGGCCTCGCCAACCGTATCTGCATTCCTGCTGCAACCCGTGTTTGTTGTAATTTTCCGGAAACTCTCAGCTATCTCCCAAAAAACAAAGCAGTACTGACTGGTTCTCCTATTCGGAAAGAACTGTTAGAAGGAGACCGTATGACTGGATTAAATTATGCAAAGCTCAGCGAAAATAAGCCTGTCATCCTGATCATCGGCGGTAGCCTGGGTTCCGTTACAGTTAACAACGCCATAAGGGGCATCCTGCCAAAACTTTTAAACAATTACCAGGTAATACATATCTGCGGAAAGGACAATCTGGATGAAAGTCTTACGGGTTTCCGTGGTTATGTACAATACGAATATGTAGATGCCCCTTTGAAACATCTTTTTGCTGCTGCCGATTTAATGATTTCCAGAGCTGGTGCCAACTCTATCTGCGAAATACTGGCACTTAGAAAACTCAATATTCTTATCCCGCTTTCAGCCGCCGCAAGCAGAGGTGATCAGATTTTAAATGCCCGATCCTTCTCAAAACAGGGATTCAGTTATCTTCTGGAAGAAGAAAACTTAAATGGCAGCACCTTACTTCAGGCTATCACAGATACCTTTGCAAACCGTCAGAACTATCTTTCAAAAATGGAAAACAGCGAACTCCTCGATGCAGTCGATACAATCATTGAAATGATCGAGAACCTGAATTCCAAAAATTAATCCAAATTATAATTAGGACCGAGAATATTCTTTAAACAGACTCTTGTCCGATAGATCCGGGAACGGCAGACCGTTCCCGGAATTTCAAGCCTTTCACAGATTTCCGGAATCGTCAGCTGTTCCAGGAAATACAGTACGGCCATCTCTTTCCACTCATCTCTCATATTGGAAATTTCGCTGGTAATTTTTAAAACAGACTCTTCCCCAAGAATAACATCCAGCGGATCGGTAACCACATACCTGGCAAGTAATGCCATCTCATTGGATGCATCCTCTTCATCAAGGCTCACTTTTTCGTAATGACCATTTTTCCGAAGAGAGTCTATGCATTTGCTTTTTAATATCTTAATCAGCATGCTTTTTTTCCGCGTATCTGTCCAGGTTAATGAATAATTTTCAAAGTAAGAGATAAATGTCTCCTGTACCACATCATCAAGTTCCAGATCCGGTACATTGAGTGTTTTTGCAATTCGGCGCAACAGTCCCTGATATTTACCATATATGGACTGCAGCAGCAGATTTTCATCTTCATGTA
>JAEWPQ010000161.1 GCA_023460575.1 Bacillota bacterium | reverse complement strand
ACACCCGCAAAGGTTTTGAGAGATAACGACTTGATATCTCAAGTCGGGGTGACAGGATTCGAACCTGCGACTTCCTGGTCCCAAACCAGGCGCTCTAGCCAAGCTGAGCCACACCCCGAAGGTTTTTGCGTCTTTGTTTTCACTTCTTTTCCGCAACGCAAGAGTTATTATATATGATGGATATAGATTTGTCAACAATATTTCGGAAAAAAAATAAAAATCAAAAAAAGCTGATATTTGCCGGATTTCGCAAGGGTATGAAAAGAAGAAATAATAGTCCTGATATGGGAGGAACCGGCAGGTACATAAATGTTCCTGCCGGTTTGAGTATGAAAAATAAAAAGTCAATGTTAAAAGGGTGGGGTTCCTTTACAAATATCAGTATACCCTTGAATTATGACATAAGTTTGACCAGTCGATAAATATTTCATAAAAAAACTAAAAGAATTCTAAGTAAAGTTTGAAGAAATAGAAAGTTTTTCCAAATCAGTAAGTTCGGGAGATTTCCCTGTTCTTCGTATCCTTTCCTATGATATAATTGCAGGAGACAGGAAAACTGGAAAATACAGTCAGGAAAGGAGTACATATGAGATACTGGGATATTTTTGAAAGTGAACTGGGACCAATTAAAGTTGTATGTGATGACGATGGGGTCTTAGGCGTGGAATTTAACAGAGAAGAGCCAAAGGAGGGACAGCAGAAAACCACAGAGCTGACTAAGAAAGCAGTACTTCAGCTGAGAGAGTATTTAAGCGGTGAAAGAACGGAGTTTGATCTTCCGTTAAAACCACAGGGAACAGAGTTTCAAAAAAAGGTATGGGAGGCGCTTTTAACGATTCCCTATGGACAGACAAGAAGCTATAAAGAGATTGCAGTACAGATTGGAAATGAAAAAGCCTGCCGCGCGGTTGGTATGGCCAATAACCGCAACCCCATCTCCATAATGATCCCCTGTCACCGTGTAGTCGGTGCAGACAAAAGCCTGGTGGGATATGGAGGAGGACTGAATATAAAGGTAAAATTGTTAAATATGGAGTGTCCGGGTGTCACCTGGAAAAATTATTAAGATTTCATTGTGATTCTTTCGGTTCGTTTAAAATGCTATACTTTCCGGGCTGTTCATGTTATAATCCTCCACGTCACCAGAAAAGAATTTTATGATGAGGAGTGATTCTATGAGAAAAAATAAGATCTTTGCAGGAATTTTGATTGCGATGGCGGTAATGATGACAGCAACAGCCTGCGGAAAGAATAATACTAAAGCGGATACAAAACAAGAGACACAGGCAGAAGCAGGCTCAGAAGAAACCACAGCGGTAAACGCTGAGGTGACAGGTTCCGATCAGGAAACCACGGAAGGTGAGGAAACATCGGAGGAAGAGGAAACAAAGGAAACCCAGCCGATCACAGCCAATGATGCGGGAGATATTAAAGAAGGCTTATTTACTTCCAAATCCGGCAAATACGAAATCATGCCTCCAAAGGGCTGGTCTCTTGATGAAGACGGAGACGAGAGTGTGGTAGCATTTAGTTCACCTAACGGCGAAGATTACCTGGAAGTTACTTATGTACAGGGAGACGATGCAGACGGAGCCCGGGAAGTTTATCCGGCTACCATGGATGAATATAAGAAATTAATCAGCCGCGGCGAGGATATGGAGTTTGTCCGTTATGATGTGAAAAACAGCAGTGACGGCAGTCAGACCTTCCGGTATGCACTCCGGTATAAGACACCGCAGGATGGGGTTCGCTATTACACCATTTCCGGTTCTTACAACGCAGCGGCTAAAACCTATATCAGCGCAGCAGGAACCATCGGATCAACAGACAGCGGCGTAGAAGAGCAGATCGAAGCAGCTTTGGATTCTTTGAAGCTGAAATAATTAAAATAGTCATAACATAATAGATAAGGGCATGGGGCGGTAACCGGTAATTGTGGTTATCGCCCCATGCTTTTATAGATGTATTTTAATTCCGTTTAACAGCTGCACATCCTCTTCCTGATGAGTGCTGATCAGTACAAGTTTATTTTTGCATTCTTCCTTTATATAGGAAATTACAAGCTGTTTTGTATCCTCGTCAAGGCCCGTAAAAGGTTCATCCATGATTATCATATCAAAAGGTACTGAGAGAGCGCGTATAATGGCCACACGGCGCTTCATTCCTCCGCTTAAGGCAGAAACCGGCCTGTTTAAAGATTGAGCAGGAAGCAGCCGTTCCAGCGCTTCCACAGCCTTTTTATGATTCCCTGCAGAAGGAGGCATTACCATTGTCACATTCTCTGCCGGAGTGAATGCTTCACACAGCCGGTTTTCCTGAAATACAGCAGAAATTCTTTTTTTCTGCAGACCGCTTATTTCCCCTGAATCTGCGTCTAAGAGTCCCAGCAGAATATGAAAGAGTGTGGTTTTCCCCGATCCGGATGGCCCCATAAGGCAGTAAATATTTCCGGAGACCAGATGGAGACTGACATTGTCAAGTACAGGGAGTTCATGAAAGGATTTGGACAGCTTTCTGATGATCAGTTCCATATGGATCGCCCCTCTCGTTTTTTATGTCTGAAACTGGGAGATGCCAGGCTTAAAAGCCATAGAAAGAAAGTTTCAAACAGCATGCTTAACAGGATAATCATCAGTGTCCAGGCAAATAAATCCGCAGTGCTTAAATAAATCTTGGCAAGATAAAGCTTTTCTCCAATGGAGTGAAGGGGAACGCCGATGACTTCCGCAGCAATTCCGGATTTCCAGCACATTCCCAGTGCCACCCGGCAGCCACTTGCCAGATAGGGGAGCAGTGCGGGGCGGTAAAGATAAAAAAGCCTTTTTAGTCCTGGCATCTGGAAAACTTCTGCCATCTCCAGAAGCTGTGGGTCCGTGCTTTGGATTCCTGCGATGGTCTGTATATAGATCATGGGAAACACAACAAGAAATCCGATTATCACCGAGAGATTCTCAGATCCCGCCCAGATTAGCGCCAGTATGACAAAAGAGGCGACTGGGACTGATTTGATCAGTGCCATAACAGGCGATAAAAAATCCCCGATGAGAGGAAAGCGGCAGGCAGCTCCGCCCGCGAAAATCCCGGTGATAAAAGCCATGAGAAATCCAAGGCTGATTTTTCCGAAGGAAAAGCCGATGGTTTTCCAGAAATCCGCCAGCCCGGCCTGCCGGATCAAAGCATATAAGACTTCAGACGGACCAACCAGAATTATGCTGTTGTGCACTGCCATACTGGCGGCCTGCCATACTAAGAGCCAGAATAAGATGATTCCGGCTTTTTTAAACCGGAGGATGCCTGCTTTCATAATCGGATCTCCTTAGCGGTTTTTTGGTTACTGCATGTAGTAGAAGTCGTCACCAGGCAGTGCTCCTCCTACGGTCTGGGGTTCCATTTCAAAAAGTACATTTAAATATCCGCTTAACAGGGATTTCATTTTTTCTCCGTCAACATAGGTGATGCTGCAGTAAGGGATGGCTTTTTCAGCAACAGGAGCCTTTTCGATGATTCCTGCAGCAGCCACTAAGGCAGCAGCCTCACTTACGTTAGTATTGGCAAATTCTGCAGATTCTTTGTGTTCGGTAAGAAACTGGTCAATTGCGTCTTTATGATCCTTTAAAACTTCATTTCTGCAGACAGTTACACCGGTTACCAGACTTCCGCTGCCTTCTTTGGCAGCTGCATCCCACTCTTTAGTTAAATCAAGAACCATTTTTAACTGATTATTCTGGGCCATGGCAGCTGTAACAAAGGGCTGGGGAAGAAGACCTATGGCATCTGGCTTCTCTTTTAAAACAGCGGCTACTTCAGCAGCCTCTGATTTATATTCCAGCTTCACATCGTCGGTGGACAGTCCGTTTGCCTTAAGAACGTGGGCCAGGGCGTAATCAGGGGTTGTTCCTTTTCCTGTTAAATAGACGGTCTTTCCCTTTAAGTCAGCTGTAGTGTGAATGGAATCATCAGCAGAGACCGCATAAAGCACACCCATGGTATTGATATCAAGAACAGTTACATTTTTATTGGTTTTGGTGTAAAGAATGGATGCCATATTGGCTGGAATGAGAGCAACATCCAGCTCTCCGCTTACCATTTTGCCAAGAAGTTCATCGGAAGCGGTTACCATGGTAAATTCATAGGAATTTCCGGTTTCGCCTTTCTTTGCCTTGTCCATCAGCTGAACAAGCCCCATGGAAGTAGGGCCTTTGAGGGAGCCGATTTTTAGAGTGTAAGTGTCTGCAGAGCCTTCAGCCTTCTTCGTTGTTTCCGCAGCTTTTGTTGCTTCGGGGGCTGCTGAAGTCTGGGCTGCAGATGTGCTTTCCTGTTCAGGGGCGGATGTCTGGGGACTGTTTTTTGCACAGCCGGTTAATAGGGCGGCTGTCATTGCAAGTGCTGCAAGTGCTGATAAAACTTTTTTCATAATAATCCTCGCTTTCTGTCCGTACCAATTATATTGGTTTTCCATGCAAACAGATGAAAAAAAACCACGCCGACAGGCATGGGATTTCCGGTTTGACGTATTCTCCTCGCCTTCTCCGTCAGGTGTTCCTTCCGGGTTAGTACGAACAGGTAAAGTATACCATTTTAAAGCCTTGTTTGTCAAAATATTATGCAGAAATTCATGGAAATGTGTTATACTTGTAACACCTGCAGGGAGTGGCTCTGTCAGGATTTTGAAAGGAGAAAAAACAATATGAACGATGTATATGAGAAGCTGTTAAGCTGTTTAAAAAGTGTACGGGAGAAAACTGATTTTGTTCCCGAAGTGGCCCTTATTCTTGGTTCCGGACTCGGGGAATATGCAGAGGAGATCGAAGTGGCTGCCACTATAGATTATAAAGACATTGAGGGATTTCCGGTATCAACTGTAGCCGGTCATAAAGGAAGATTTATCTTTGGTTATGTAAATAAAGTTCCTGTTGTAATCATGCAGGGACGGGTTCATTATTATGAAGGATATCCCATGACGGATGTGGTGCTCCCCACACGGCTTATGGGACTTATGGGTGCAAAAATTCTGTTTTTAACCAATGCCAGCGGCGGCGTAAACAAGGAGTTTAAGCCTGGAGATTTTATGCTCCTTAAGGATCACATTGCAACAAATGTACCCTCACCGTTAATCGGAGCCAATATCGGGGAACTGGGAACCAGATTCCCGGATATGAGCGATATTTACCGCAAAGAACTGAGAGCGGTCATTAAGGAAGCGGCTGAGGAAGAGGGAATTGAACTGCAGGAGGGTGTTTACTTACAGCTCACAGGACCTGCCTATGAATCACCGGCTGAAGTTCAGATGTGCCGGATCCTTGGAGCGGATGCAGTTGGAATGAGCACTGCCTGTGAGGCTGTGGCTGCAAACCATATGGGCATGAAGGTGTGCGGTATTTCCTGTATTACCAATATGGCCTGCGGAATCATCGACCAGCCATTAAGCCATGTGGAAGTTCAGGAAACGGCAGACCGGGTGGCACCGCTGTTTAAGAAACTGATTACGGCATCTATTACGAAGCTTGCCGGCAAATAAGGAGGAGGGGGCCTATGGATCGGATGCTGGCGGAACAGATTTTTGCTGCGTCAGGGAGAAAGAAGCCTTCTCTGGTATTAAAGAATGCCAGAGTGGTGAATGTATTTACTTCAGAGCTGGAAGACGGTGATATCGCCATTGAGGGCGGATATATTGTGGGAATCGGTTCCTATGAGGGGGAGACTGAGGTGGATCTGGGCGGTAAAGTGGTCTGCCCTGGACTGATTGACGGACATATTCATCTGGAGAGTTCCATGCTCTCTCCGGAGGAGTTTGCTAAGACCGTCATTCCCCATGGGACTTTAGCAGTCATTACAGATCCTCATGAGATTGCCAATGTGGCAGGAACAGATGGGATTCAGTTTATGATGGAACGTTCCGGGAACCTTGATTTAGATGTATACTTCATGCTCCCATCCTGTGTTCCTGCAGCAAAGCTTGATGAGTCAGGAGCCGTTTTAACAGCAGATGATCTTGCTCCGTTTTATAGTGAGAAACGGGTACTGGGACTTGCAGAAGTGATGGATTTCCATGGAACCATACAGGCAGATCCGGGTATTATGGAAAAAATAATCAGTGCAGCAGACCACGGGCGGTTGATTGACGGACACGGACCATTTCTGTCCGGAAAGCTGTTGAATGCATATATAACAGCGGGTGTCCGGTCTGACCACGAGTGCTCCTGTATGGAAGAAGCAGTGGAGAAGATTAAACGGGGACAGTGGGTAATGATAAGGGAAGGAACAGCAGCCAGGAATTTAGAGGCTCTGCTTCCTCTGTTTCAAGAACCCTATTACCATCGCTGCATGCTGGTAACCGATGACAGGCATCCGGGAGAATTATCCCGGCTTGGTCATATGGATTATATTATCAGAAGGGCAATAAAGCTTGGGGCCGATCCGGTGCGGGCAGTGATCATGGCCTCTTATCATGCTGCCCGGTATTTCAGACTGGATCATGTTGGTGCCATAGCTCCCGGTTATCAGGCGGATCTGATTGTTGTTTCAGATCTGGCAGAGTTTGAAGTCAGTAAGGTGTTCCGCAAAGGGATTCTGATCGCAGAAGACGGAAAGCTGGTTGAAAACTTCACAACGGGAACAAAAGAAGACAAACGGATACCAGACAAAGTAGGGGATTCTTTCCGGTTAAAAGAAATTGTACCGGAAGACTTTGTTATGAAAGAAGAGGGAGATACCATAAGGGTCATATGTCTGACTCCCGGAGAACTGACGACCAGGGAGATGCTCATTCCCTGGACTGAAAAACTGAAAGAAGATCCTAAGGCTCTTGCTGCCATGGACATTGTGAAAATGGCGGTGATTGAGCGCCACAAAAATACCGGCCATATCGGTCTTGGGTTTCTTTCCGGATACGGTCTGAAGCGGGGAGCAGTAGCAACCAGTATTGCCCATGATTCCCACAATCTGATTATAGCAGGGACTAATGACCGGGATATGGCACTGGCAGGGAATACTGTGAGAATGAACAGGGGAGGCATTGCAGTTGCAGCTGACGGTGAGGTTCTTGGAGCACTTGCCCTGCCCATTGCAGGACTGATGAGTACAGAGTCCGCCGGGTGGGTTGATGAGCGGCTGGAAGAGTTAAAAAAGCAGGCAAAACAGCTTGGGACGGGAACGGGAATCGATCCATTTATGACTCTTGCCTTTGCCAGTCTTCCGGTGATTCCGATGCTGCGTTTAAATACCTGCGGTCTGATCGATGTACAAAGACAGGAGGTTGTGGAATCTGTTTTTCTCAGTACTTCTAAAAATACATTTGAATAAGTAAAAAAGTATTGATAAAAATATAACAATATGCCATAATGGTCGAAAAGGAATTTCATGCAGGGGATTTTATTCGGAGGGAGAATATTCATGAGAGTAACAATATGCATAGGAAGTGCATGTCATTTAAAGGGTTCCAGAGAGATTATAGCCCAGCTTCAGAATCTTGTCAGAGAGAAGCATATAGAGGACCAGGTGGACTTAAACGGTTCTTTCTGCAGCGGCAACTGCGTCAATGGAGTATGTGTAACGGTTGACGGCCAGATTTATTCATTAAAGCCGGAAGATACGAAGGAGTTTTTTGACAAAGAAATTCTGGGGAGGCTTTAATCATGGGAATCATTGATTTCAAGGCTACCAAGTGCAAGCACTGCTATAAGTGTGTTCGTAACTGTGAAGTCAAAGCTGTTATGATTAAAGATGAACGGGCAGAGATCATGTCGGATAAGTGCATTCTATGCGGAAAATGCATGCAGGTCTGCCCCCAGTCTGCCAAAACGCTTGTCAGTGATCTGGATCTGGTGAAAGGATTTCTTGATATCGGTTATAAAACGGTCATATCTCTGGCTCCATCCTATATGGGGCTGCTTAAATATAAAACAGCAGGCCAGGTGAACGGTGCACTTAAAAAGCTGGGATTTTCTGAGGTACGGGAGACCTCGGAAGGAGCAGCTGTGGTGACTGCAGAGTATACCAGGCTTTTAAAAGAAGGCAGGATGGATAATATAATTACAACCTGCTGTCCAAGTGTCAATGATTTAATAGAAATCTATTACCCGGCACTGATCCCATATCTGGCACCGGTGGTTTCGCCAATGGTCGCCCATGGGAAGATGTTAAAGGAAGAATTCGGCAGGGATACGAAGGTTGTATTTTTAGGGCCCTGTATTGCGAAGAAGAAAGAAGCTGAGGATTTAAGGCACGGAGATTATATTGATGCTGTCTTGAATTTTAATGATATAGAACGGTGGTTTGCGCAAGAGGAAATTACCATAGAGGACTGTGAGGATATTCCTTTTGTTCATATGAATCCAAGAGTGAACCGGCTGTATCCTGTTACCAGTGGAATTGTCAGCTCTGTGCTGGCGACGGAGGCAGAGCGGGATGGATACCGTAAATTTTATGTTCATGGATGCCGCAACTGCATTGATCTTTGTGAAAGCATGCTTAGGGGAGATATTACAGGGTGTTTTATAGAGATGAATATGTGCTCCGGGGGCTGCATCAAGGGGCCGGCAGCGGATCATGAGCACGTATCCAGATTCAAGATAAAGCTGGACATGGAAGAAAACATTGAGAAAGAAGCGGTTCCTGATGAGGAGACCCGGGAGATCTTTCAGTCACTTACATTTGGAAAGCATTTCTTAAACCGTGCTCCCAGAGACGTCGTACCGACAGAACTTCAGATTCAGGAGATTTTAAAGAAGACAGGTAAGACAAGGCCGGAAGATGAATTAAACTGCGGAGCATGCGGTTATTCCACATGCAGAGAAAAGGCTGTTGCGGTAATTCAGAAAAAAGCCGAATTAAATATGTGTATTCCATTTATGCACGAAAAGGCGGAATCCTTATCCAATCTTGTTATGGAAACGTCTCCCAACATTGTACTCATTGTTGATAAGGAGATGAAGATTTTAGAATATTCTGCAGTAGGGGAAAAATATTTTGGAAAGACCAGACAGGAAGCCTTAAATATGTATCTGTATGAACTGATTGACACCTCCGATTTTCAGTGGGTTTATGATACCCATCAGAAGATTCACGGAAAGAAAGTCACATATGGAGAATACAAAATTTCCACGCTACAGAATATTGTTTATGTAAACAAGGAAGATGTAGTGCTGGCTACTTTTATTGATATCACAAAAGAAGAAGAACAGGCCAGACAGGAATACGAAAAGAAGCTTGAGACCATTGATCTGGCTCAGAAGGTAATTCATAAGCAGATGATGGTGGCTCAGGAAATCGCAGGACTTCTTGGAGAGACTACGGCGGAAACGAAGACCACACTGACTAAACTGTGCAAGTCTCTGTTAGATGAGGGAAGCGAAAGCGAGGTTAAATGATGGGAGTTACCGTTGACGTTGCTTATAAAAGCTTAAACAAATTCAATGAGGTGCTTTGCGGGGACAAGGTAGAGCTGCTTCATACGGAAGATTCCAATATTATGATTCTGGCAGACGGTATGGGAAGCGGGGTCAAGGCGAACATACTGGCTACCATGACATCCAAGATTCTGGGCACCATGTTTTTGAACGGTGCCACTTTGGAGGAATGTGTGGAAACGATTGTGGAAACCCTGCCTGTCTGCCAGGTGCGGCAGGTTGCATATTCTACCTTCAGCATTCTTCAGGTATTTCACAACGGTGATGCCTATCTTGTGGAGTTTGATAATCCTGGCTGTATCTTTATAAGGGAAGGGGGCCTGGTTCCCATTCCCCATAACATGCGGGTCATCCGTGACAAGAAGATCAATGAATACCGGTTTCGCGTAAAAAAGGGAGATTCTTTGATCCTGCTCAGTGACGGAACCATACACGCCGGTGTGGGGCAGCTTTTAAACTTTGGCTGGCTCTGGGAAGACGTGGCTGCTTATGCGGTAAAACAGTACCGTCTCACCATATCTGCGGTCCGTCTGGCCAATGCATTATGCAGAGCATGCGATGAACTTTACCAATACAGACCCGGAGATGATACCACGGTGGCTGTTATGCGGATCATTGACAGCAAACCTGTGCACTTAATGACAGGGCCGCCAAAAGATCCGGAAGATGATGTATGCATGGTAAAGGATTTCTTATCCGGAGATGATGCCACCAAAAGAATCGTCTGCGGAGGAACCAGCGCCAATATTATTTCCAGAACAATGGATAAGAAACTGACAGTATCACTTGAATATAATGATCCGGATCTGCCGCCAGTGGCATACATTGACGGCATTGAACTGGTTACAGAAGGGGTATTGACTCTGAACCGGGTTTTAAAACTTCTGAAGCGGTATGTTAAGAATGAATCAGTGACGGAGGAATTTTTCCTGGAACTGGATAAGCCAAACGGGGCATCCATGGTAGCAAAAATGATTATTGAGGACTGTACGGAATTAAAGCTGTATGTGGGGAAGGCTATTAACAGCGCATACCAGAATCCGGGGCTTCCCTTTGATTTGGGAATCCGGCAGAATCTTGTGGAGCAGCTGAAGAATGCGGTGGAAGAGATGGGGAAGACGGTTACAATTGCTTATTACTAATAGAGAATATTCACACAGCCACGTTTTGTGGAAGCTTCAAGGAGGAACGATATGGTAACGAATGATGCAACATTACTTCGCATCAAGCATCAGGTTTTAAATGAAGTGGCCAGGCTTGCCTGGGAGGGTACATTGGAACAGAAAAGGGATGAGATTCCCTATCATATGATTCAGGGGCCTAAGGCACAGTTTCGGTGCTGTATTTACAGGGAGCGGGAAATAATCAGAGAGAGGGTACGTCTGGCAGAAGGGTTTTGTCCCAGCGGCAGAGATACAAAAAATGTAGTACAGGTAATTAATTCTGCCTGTGAGGGGTGTCCCATTGCCAGATATGTAGTAACGGATAACTGCCAGCTCTGTATGGGCAAGGCCTGCCAGAATTCCTGTAATTTCGGAGCCATTACCATGGGGCATGACCGGGCCCATATCGATCCTGACAAATGCAAGGAATGCGGAAAATGTTCCCAGGCATGTCCCTATAATGCGATTGCTGACTTAACCCGCCCCTGTAAAAGAAGCTGTCCGGTAGATGCAATTACAATGGATGACAATGGCATCGTAGTGATCGATGAAAGCAAATGCATTCAGTGCGGAGCGTGCATTCACAGCTGCCCATTTGGTGCAATTGGATCCAAGACGTTCATGGTCGATGTAATCAATCTGATTAAGGCAGGTAAAAAGGTAGTGGCTATGGTTGCACCGGCCACTGAGGGGCAGTATGGCCCGGAGATCACCATGGCCAGCTGGAGAACGGCGCTTAAGGAAATTGGATTTGAGGATATGGTTGAGGTTGCCCTGGGAGGCGACTTAACTGCTGCTGCAGAAGCTGAGGAATGGGCAGAGGCCTTTAAGGAAGGAAAAAAGATGACCACTTCCTGCTGTCCGGCATTTGTAAATATGATTAAGCAGCATTACCCCATGCTTCTGGAAAATATGTCCACTACGGTATCTCCTATGTGTGCAGTTTCCCGAATGTTAAAGGATAAGGATCCTGAGACCATTGCTGTTTTTATTGGTCCGTGTATCGCCAAGAAAAGCGAGGCACTGGATTTAAATGTAAAGGACAATGCAGATTATGTACTGACGCTTGGGGAGGCTCATGCCATGATGGTGGCAAAGGGGGTAGAGCTGTTACCGGAGGAGAATACATATCAGGCAGGCTCCATATTTGGAAAGCGGTTTGGCAACGGTGGCGGAGTTACTGCAGCGGTCCTGGAATGTCTGAAGGAATCAGGTGAAAATACAGATATCGAAGTCATGAAATGCAGCGGCGCTGCAGAATGCAAGAAGGCTCTGATGCTGTTAAAGGTAGGAAAGCTGCCTGCAGATTTCGTAGAGGGAATGGCATGCATGGGCGGCTGTGTAGGCGGACCGAGCAAGCACAGGAGCGAAGGAGAGGCAAAAAAGGCCAGAGATTTACTCTTAGGCAAGGCTGATGCCAGAATGGTACACGAAAATCTAAAAAGTCAGGGTCTTGAAGCTGCTCAGATGCACAGATACCAGTAGTAAAGATCAATCAGTGAAGTATAAAAGCGTCCCAGCCGGATTGTTCCGGAATGGGGCGCTTTTTAAGGATAAATTTTGTTTACATGCCTGTAAACTGATTCTTAACCTTGGAGATTTTCTGCTGCTCAGCCTGCTCCGTGGTATACCATCCCTTGGCGGACATCTTTTTATAGATATCGCCCTGCATGCACAGACTGTCATTTAACGCATTGTCAAATGCCTGGTGTACATTCATGGTAGGGGATTCAAGGGTTCCGTGCAGGTACAGATCACATGCGCCCTTTGTGGTGTTGAGTAAGTTTTCCATAATACACTTATCGTCCATCGTGCTTCCTCCTTACACTAAATTGTAAAAGTTATCGAAAATTTGCTGGTGCTTTTGCTGCAGCTGTTGTACACAGGCCTTTAACTCAGGATCCTGTAAATTCTGTGCGGCATCCTGACACTGGGTCTTTAAAAATGTTTCATGTCCGAGAGCATCTTCAATATAATTTAATTCTTTTGGGCTCATGTCTCATCACCTCCAGTCATAGTATGGAGAATTTATGACGATCCATGCATTTTTTAATTCATTTCCTTTTTATGTCAAAAAAACTCCTTCTGACCATGCAGAAGGAGTTTAAAATATTAATTTTAATTAATTGATCTTTTTACATAGCTGGTATGAAGAAGGTGGTGCGCCTTCTCGCTTCCAGGAGCCCCAAGGAATGAATCATAAAGTTCCTTGATAGCAGGATTCTCATGAGATTTACGGATGGATGCAGCTGCATCGGCATCGTAGAGAACTTTTGCACGCAGAGTGCGGATATCTGTGGTGTTACGCACATATCCTGGCTGCTGTGGCTGACCGCCGCCGTTTACACAGCCGCCTGGGCAACCCATGATTTCGATGAAGTGGTAATCAGCTTCGCCGGATTTAACTTTGTTTAACAGGTCTCTTGCATTGCCAAGACCGGAAGCAACGGCAACTTTTACATCCATATCGCCTACATGGTAGGTAGCTTCCTTGATGCCTTCTGTACCGCGGACATCAGTGAAGTCCAGCTTTTTAAGTTCTTCGCCGGTTAAGGTTTCCACTGCTGTACGAAGAGCTGCCTCCATAACACCGCCGGTAGCACCGAAGATAACGCCTGCACCGGAATAAATTCCGAGAGGTGCATCAAATTCTTCGTCAGGAAGATTTGTGAAACGGATACCACCCTGCTTGATCATTCTGGCTAATTCTCTGGTTGTTAAAGCATAATCCACATCAGCAACACCGTTGGCATCCTGATCCTCTCTGCCAATCTCAAATTTCTTGGCAGTACATGGCATAATGCTGACGGATACAATATCTTCCGGCTTTATGCCCATCTTTTCTGCGTAGTAGGATTTTGCAATGGCACCAAACATCTGCTGCGGGGATTTACAGGAAGATAAATTCTCTGTCATATCCGGGAAGTAGTGCTCGCAGTATTTAACCCAGCCAGGAGAGCAGGAGGTAATGAGAGGAAGTACGCCTCCGTTCTGTACACGGTGTATGAACTCGTGAGCTTCTTCCATAATGGTTAAATCTGCACTGAAGTTGGTATCAAATACTTTATCAAAGCCCAGTCTTCTGAGAGCAGCAGCCATCTTGCCTTCCACATTGGTTCCGATCGGATAATCAAATTCTTCTCCGAGTGCAGCACGTACAGAAGGTGCAGTCTGAACGATGACATGCTTTGTGGGGTCTGCAATGGCAGCAGTTACTTCATCAATACTGGTTTTTTCGTAAAGGGCGCCTGTCGGGCAGACTGCGATACACTGTCCGCAGGAAACACAGCTGGTTTCTCCAAGGCCCATATCAAAGGCAGAACCGATAAATGTGGCAAATCCACGCTCATTTGGTCCGATTACACCGATTCCCTGTACTTTCTCACAGACTGCGGTGCAGCGGCGGCATAGGATACATTTGCTGTTGTCTCTTACCATGTGAGCAGCACTCTCGTCCAGAATGGAAGGAGTCTTGTCACCGTCAAAGTAGTTATCTGCGTCCACACCCAGTTCCTTACATAAGGTCTGCAGTTCGCAGTTTCCGCTGCGTACACAGGATAAGCAGGAACGGTCATGGTTGGAAAGAATCAGCTGAAGTGTTTTCTTTCTGTATTCCCGAAGGCTTGGAGTGTTGGTCTTAACTTCCAGACCCGGATTAATCGGGTATACGCAGGAAGCGGCAAGTCTGCCTCCGTTGATCTCAACGGTACAGATCCGGCATGCTGCGATTTCATTGGTATCTTTTAAAAAGCATAAAGTCGGTATCTCAACATGGGCAAGTCTGGCTGCTTCCAGAATGGTGGAGCCTGCCGGAGCGCTTACGTCCATGCCATTGATTTTTATAGTGATATTCTCCATGATACAATCTCCCTCCATTATTTTTTATAGACAGCGCCGAATTTACATTTCTCCATACAAACGC
>JAEWPQ010000160.1 GCA_023460575.1 Bacillota bacterium | reverse complement strand
TTTTATTTGAAAAACTTATAAATTAATTCAGAAAAGGACAGGTGGATACCGTGGAGAAAAAAGAAATGCTGTATGAGGGAAAAGCAAAGAAGGTCTATACTACTGAAGATCCGGACGTGTTAATTGTATCTTATAAAGATGATGCCACAGCTTTCAATGGTCTCAAAAAAGGCACAATTGTTGGAAAAGGTGCGATAAATAACCGCATGACCAATTTTGTTTTCAAAAAGTTAGAAGCCAAGGGTGTTCCGACTCATCTGGTTGAAGAGTTAAACGATCGTGAGACTGCAGTGAAAAAAGTGGAGATCGTTCCTCTTGAGGTAATTATCAGAAACTATTCTGCCGGAAGTTTTGCGAAAAAGATGGGAATGGAAGAGGGAATTAAATTTGCCTGTCCTACACTTGAATTCAGCTATAAAGATGATGATTTAGGAGATCCGTTTATCAACGATTACTATGCTCTGGCTCTTAATCTGGCAACGAAAGAAGAGATCGATGCCATTACAAAGTATGCGTTTCTGGTAAACGAAGTTCTGATTGAATACTTTAACACCTTAAATATCGATCTGATTGACTTTAAGATTGAGTTTGGCCGTTACCACGGACAGGTTATACTTGCCGACGAAATTTCTCCTGATACATGCAGACTGTGGGATAAAGATACTCATGAAAAGCTGGATAAGGATCGGTTCCGCAGAGATTTAGGCGGCGTGGAAGACGCATATGAGGAGATATTCCGCCGCCTTGGAATTCAGTAAACAGCACAGAGAGGGTAGACATTTCATGAGTAACGAATTGAACTTCAACATAGAGGAAGAGTTACATGAGGAGTGCGGCGTCTTAGGCATCTATGATTTCGACGGCGGTGACGTTGCTTCCACCATTTATTACGGTCTGTTTGCAATACAGCACAGAGGACAGGAGAGCTGCGGAATTGCTGTCAGCGATACCGAAGGTCCGAAAGGAAAAGTAAGTGCCCATAAGGGGATGGGGTTATGTAACGAGGTTTTTACTCCCGAGGTTTTGGAAGGTCTTCATGGCAATATCGGGGTAGGTCATGTTCGTTATTCAACGGCAGGCAGCAGTACACGGGAAAATGCCCAGCCCCTTGTGCTTAATTACGTAAAAGGAACTCTTGCCATGGCCCATAACGGGAATCTGGTGAATGCACCGGAGCTTCGCAGAGAGTTAGAGTACAGCGGAGCGATTTTTCAGACCACGATTGATTCCGAAGTAATTGCATATCACGTTGCCAGAGAGCGGGTTAAGACTCCTTCTGTAGAGGCTGCGGTTGCCAATGCGATGAAAAAAATAGTGGGAGCTTATTCTCTGGTTGTCATGAGCCCGCGTAAACTGATCGGAGCAAGGGATCCATATGGATTTAAGCCGTTATGCATTGGGAAACGGGACAATGCTTATATTATTGTATCGGAAAGCTGTGCTCTTGATACCATCGGTGCTGAATTTGTCCGTGATGTTCTCCCCGGAGAGATTGTAACCATAACAAAAGACGGAATTGTATCGGATACCAGCCTCTGCTTTAAAGAGAAATCAAAAGAGGCCAGATGTATATTTGAATATATCTATTTTGCAAGACCGGACAGCGTGTTTGACGGAGTGAGTGTCTACCATTCCAGACTTTGTGCCGGCCGGGCGCTGGCTGAGGATTCTCCTGTAGAGGCCGATGTAGTGGTGGGCGTGCCGGAATCCGGAAATGCAGCTGCGCTTGGATATTCCCTTCAGTCAGGAATCCCCTATGGTACGGCATTTGTGAAGAATTCCTATGTGGGAAGAACCTTCATTAAACCGAAACAGAGCAACCGGGAATCTTCTGTCAGGATTAAGCTGAATGTGTTAAGAGAAGCAGTTGTGGGGAAACGGGTAATCATGATTGATGATTCCATAGTCAGGGGAACAACCAGCGCCCTGATCGTGAACATGCTGCGGGAGGCTGGTGCCAGTGAGGTTCATGTGCGGATCAGCGCACCTCCTTTTCTCCATCCCTGTTATTTTGGAACGGATATTCCTGATGAAGATCAGCTGATCGCCCATAACAGAAGCATTGAAGAGATCCGGGATCTTCTGGGAGCGGATTCCCTGTCTTATTTAAACATGGAACGCCTGAAGGAAATGGCAGAAGGGCTTCCAATCTGTACGGCATGCTTCAGCGGGAACTATCCCATCGAGCCGCCGAAAGAAGATATCCGAGGAGAATACAGCAGATAAACAGGACAAAGAGATCAGGGGCTGTCAAGCCGGTTCGCAGCATATAACCGGCGGACGGTCCCTGCCTGCTCTTCCCATAGTTAGAAAAATATGCTAAAATAGCTCTACAACGAAACCCAAGGAGGAATGAAAGGAACATGACAGATCGATACCAAAGCCCGCTGTCTGAGCGTTATGCCAGCAAGGAGATGCAGTACATTTTTTCTCCTGATAAGAAATTTAAGACCTGGAGAAAACTGTGGATTGCTCTGGCGGAAGTAGAAAAAGAACTGGGGCTTCCCATTACGGAAGAACAGATAGAGGAACTGAAAGCGTATCAGGATGACATTAATTACGATGTTGCAAGGCAGCGGGAAAAGGAAGTCCGTCACGATGTAATGTCTCACGTATATGCATATGGAGTACAGTGCCCAAAGGCAAAAGGCATCATTCATCTGGGAGCCACCTCCTGTTATGTAGGTGATAATACAGACATTATTGTTATGACAGAGGCGCTTTTGCTGGTTCGGAAAAAACTGATTAACGTAATCAGTGAGCTTGCAAAGTTTGCAGACAGCTATAAAGAGTTACCTACTCTTGCATTTACACACTTTCAGCCGGCACAGCCAACGACGGTAGGTAAGAGAGCCACATTATGGCTCCATGATCTAACCATGGATTTAGAAGATCTGGATTATCTTCTTGACTCTATTCGCCTTCTTGGCTCCAAAGGAACTACCGGAACCCAGGCCAGCTTCTTGGAACTGTTTGACGGGGATATGAACAGAGTAAGAAAAGTAGACGCCATGATTGCAGAAAAGATGGGATTTAAGGGCTGCTATCCGGTCTCTGGCCAGACCTACTCCCGTAAGGTTGACAGCCGGGTCGTTAACGTTCTGGCAGGAATTGCCCAGAGCGCCCATAAGTTCTCCAATGATATCCGCCTTCTCCAGCATTTAAAAGAAGTGGAAGAGCCGTTTGAAAAGAGCCAGATCGGTTCATCAGCCATGGCTTATAAGAGAAATCCCATGAGAAGTGAGAGGATTGCATCTTTATCAAACTACGTAATGGCAGATGTGATGAATCCCATGCTCGTTTCTTCCACCCAGTGGTTTGAACGAACATTGGATGATTCTGCCAACAAGCGTCTGAGTGTACCGGAAGGTTTTCTTGCAATAGACGGAATTTTGGATCTATATCTAAATGTGGTTGATGGTCTTGTGGTTTATCCCAAGGTTATTGAAAAGCATATGATGGCGGAACTTCCCTTTATGGCGACAGAAAACATCATGATGGATGCGGTGAAGGCCGGAGGCGACAGACAGGAACTTCACGAGCGGATCCGTGAGCTTTCCATGGAAGCTGGAAAAAATGTAAAGGTGAATGGTCTTGATAACAATCTGCTGGAACTCATTGCAGCAGACCCATCCTTTAATCTTTCTTTAGAAGAACTGAAAAAGAGCATGGACCCTAAGAAGTATGTAGGCTGCGCCCCTGCTCAGGTTACCATATACCTTGATGAGGTGATTCGTCCTCTCCTTAAGGACAACCAGGAACTTCTTGGAATGACAGCAGAAATCAATGTATAACAAAGCTGCGGACAGACTGATTTTTGTCAATGAGTCTGTCCGCAGTTTTTCGTTTGTCAGGAGGAGCCATGAGCAGCAGTCTGGAATATTATAAGGTTTTTTATTATGTGGCAAATTTAGGGAGTATTACACTGGCTTCAGAAAAGCTATGCATCTCCCAACCGGCAGTCAGCCAGGCAGTAAGACAGCTGGAACAGTCGCTGGACTGCCAGCTTTTTATGCGTATGTCAAAAGGAGTAAAGCTGACAAGAGAGGGAGAATTTTTATTCGAATATGTAAAATCAGGTTTAGAAAATATCTGGCACGGGGAAAATATGTTAAGGCGGATGAGGGATTTGGAAACAGGAGAGGTGCGAATCGGAGCAAGTGATATGACACTTCAGTTTTATTTACTTCCCTATCTGGAAAAATTTCATGAGCTTTATCCGGGAATTAAAGTGATGGTTTCCAATGGACCAACACCGGAAACACTCCGCTTCCTTTATGAAGGAAAGATTGATTTTGGAGTGGTGAGTACTCCCTTTGAGGCAAGAAGTGAAGTAAAAAGCACTCCGGTAAAGGAAGTCCGCAATGTTTTTGTTGCAGGAGAAAAGTTTAGGCACCTGGAAGGAAAAAAACTGAGTTATGATATCCTGAAGGAGCTTCCCTGCATCTTTCTGGAAAAGAATACCAGTACACGTACGTTTATGGATGATTTCTTAAAAGAGCGGGGATTGGAGGTGGAGCCGGAATTCGAGCTTTCCACCAGCGATATGATTGTTCAGTTTGCGATGCGGAATTTGGGAATTGGCTGCGTTATGTCGGGATTTGCGGAAATGGAGCTTGAGAAAGGAAATCTCATAGAACTGCAGTTTAAAGAGTCTATGCCGGGGCGGCAGTTTGCCATTATCACGGACAGTAAGACTCCTGTTTCCCCAGCAGGGAAGAAGATCCTGAAACTTATGATAAGTGATATAAGTTAAACTTATGCCAAATATAAATAATATTGACTTTACTTATGCGAATCTTTGCGCTATCATAGGGAAGTAAAAGGTATTTTTTCACTCATAGGAGGATTAATCGAATGGTAAGAGCAATCGTAGGCGCCAACTGGGGCGATGAAGGAAAAGGTAAAATCACAGATATGCTGGCAAAGGAGTC